>NZ_JAUXZW010000227.1 GCF_030693805.1 Phenylobacterium sp. | reverse complement strand
GGCCGCCCCGCGCAGGGCGAACAGGCCAAGACAGGCGACGCCCGCCAGCCCGATCAGCAGCAGCAGGCCGGCCAGGGTCGCAGGTCCCGCATTGATCGCCGGCGCGGCGGCGAAACCGACAGCCAGGATGAAGAACACCGCCGCCGCCGCCATCACCGGATCGAACCGGGCTGCGCCTTCGCTGATCGGCGACTTGGCCATGACGGTTGCGCTGAACTCCTGCTGCGGGCGGGCTGGCGCGCCCGGCGAATCATTCATGATGATATCCGATTTCGTTCAGCACGTTGTTTTACAAGTGACTTTCATCACCTGGAATTCCATGGCCGGTCGGACGTAGGGGAACGCGGGCTCGCATCGCGAACACCTCGCAGTCCCGCGCCCAGCGCGAGGCGAACCCCTTGGCGCAAACACTGATCGAATATGGTTAATCAATCCTGAAGATTGGCCGGGCCAGGTATTCAGCTGCGCAGACCGCGCCGTCCACCGTTCATGACGAAGCCGATCACCTTGGCCACCGCCTCATAATGCTTCGGCGGGATCACGTCGTCGACCTCGACGGTGGCGAACAGCGCGCGCGCCAGGGGCGCATCTTCGATCACCGGCACCCCGGCGGCTTCGGCGGCCGCACGGATGCGCAGCGCCACCGCGTCGGCGCCCTTGGCGACGCAAAGCGGCGCGGGCGCTTCCGAGGGCTCGTACTTCAGCGCCACGGCGAAGTGGGTCGGATTCATCACCACCACGGTGGCGGTGGGCACCGCCTGCATCATGCGCCGACGCGCGCGGTCGCGGCGGATCTGCTTTTGGCGGGCGCGCACGTGCGGATCGCCTTCGGACTGGCGGAAGTCCTCTTTGAGTTCCTCCTTGGACATCCGCATGCGGACCATGAATCGCTGACGCTGCCACAGCCAGTCGCCAGCGGCGATGGCCAGCATCATCGCGACGACCGCGAACACCAACCGGCGTAGGATGTCGGCGCTGAGCGGCAACATGGCGGCCGGATCGAGTGCGGCCAGGGTGCGCATCTGCGGCATGAACGGCTTCAGCACCCACCAGGCGATCAGCGACACCAGCACGATCTTGGCCAGCGACTTGAGGAACTGGACCATCCCGTCCAAGCCGAAGATCCGCTTGAAGCCGGACATCGGCGAGACCTTCTTCAGGTCGAACTTCAGCTTGTCGGGGGCGTAGAGGAATCCGTGTTGCACCAGGTTGCCGGCGGCGCCCGCGAGGGCGGCGGCGAACAGCACGGCGCACAGGATCGGGGCCGAGGCCATCATCATCTGGCGCGCCACCTCGACCGCGCCGCCGCCGCTCAGCGACATGCCGCCGGGGTTGGCGATGAACGGCAGCAGGGCGCTGGCCATGTTGCGCGACAGCGGACCGCCAGCGAGCGCCATGACGGCGGCGGCGGCGGCCAGAGAGGCCAGCGGCGCGAGATCCGGGGTCTTGGCGACGTCACCCTTTTCGCGCGCCTGCTGGAGCTTGCGCGGAGTGGACTCTTCTGTCTTCGACGCTGCGTCGTTTTCTTCGGCCATGGGCTAGACGAAGAACGACAGGAGTTCGCGGTAACGGTCGAGCCAGACCATCCCAAGCAACCCCAGGCTAAGCGCGAAGATCGACAAGCCGAGCAGCACGATCAGCGGCGTGGCGACGAAGAAGATCTGGAACTGCGGCATCACCCGGCCGATCAGGCCGGTGGCGATGTTGAAGATCAACGAGAACACCACCACCGGAGCGGCGAGCTGAAGCCCCAAGGCGAACGAGCGACCGACCGTCTGGACGGCGAGCTGGCCTGCGTCGGCCACCTGCACCGGGCGGCTGAACGGGAACAGGCTGTAGGAGTGGACGATCGCCGACAGGAACATGTGATGCAGATCGGTGGTCATCACCAGCACCAGGCCCAGCATGGCCAGAAAGGCCGACAGGCTGGTGGTCGGCTGAGCCTGACCCGGCGCCGCGGTCTGGGCGAACGACAGGGTGGTCTGCAGCGAGACGATCTCGCCGGCGGCGGCCAGCGACGACAGGAACATGCGCAGGATCGCCCCGATCATCAGGCCGATCAGCACCTCCTTGATCACCGCCGCGCCCAGCAGGCCGGCGCTGGCCGGCAGCGCCGGAACGGTGCGCGAGACCACCGGAAACAGCAGCAACGCCATCAGGAAGGCGAACGACAGGCGGATGCGCGCCGGCACCACGGTCTCGCCGATCCCCGGCAGCAGCATGACCAGCGCGCCGACGCGGGAGAAGATCAGGCCGCCCGCATAGACCTGCTGGGCTGTGGCGAAGGATTCCATCGGCCCGGCTACATGCCGGCGATGCGGGCGGCGATCTGGCGCATGAAGCCGCTCATCAGCGCGCCCATCATCGGCAGGAACAGCAGCAGCGACAGGAAGATGGCGACGATCTTCGGCGCATAGACCAGCGTCGCCTCTTGGATCTGGGTCAGCGCCTGCAACAGGCCCACCGCGACGCCGACGATCAGGCCGACGATCAGCACCGGCGCCGAAAGCTGGACGGTGAGCCAGATGGCGTCACGTCCCACGTCCAGGACCTCCGCGCCGTTCATGGGCTAACACTCCGAACTGTGGCTGAAGCCAAGAGGATGGCCTGGGCGATCATGGTTAAGAGACGGTAAATCGCGGGTTAACGACTTGCCTACGCACCCTGCCGCAAGCTGCCGCCAAACCGGCCGGACGGGACAAGCCGATGGACATTTCGCAGATCGAGAAAGCGCTTGCCGCGATCATCGCGGTGGGTGCGCTGGGAACCGCGGCGTTCGGCGTGATCGAGGCGTTCGGCAAGGCGCTGGCCTGGAGGGGATGGGGCCTGCCCTACGCCGGCTACAGCCGTATCCGCATGCTCGCGGCTGAGTATGCGGCGGCCCTACGCCTGACCTATGGCGAGCACTACGGCGACATCCTGATCCAGCAGTACCGGGACGGCCGGGCGAAGGGCCAGGCGCCCGACACCCTGCGCCAGGGCGTGCGCCTGGCGCTGCCGCTGATGGAACAGACGGAGGCCGCCGCGCTGATCGGTCGCGCCTGGGGCCTGGGCGACGAGATGTCGACGGCGCTGGCTCACGCGCTCGCCGCTGAGCAGGCGGGCGCAATCACGCCCGACGAGTCCGAGACCGCAGCCGTGCTCGCCGGCCGCTTCGCGCTGGCTGTCGACGCAAGGATCGCCGCCGCCTTCAGCCTGGCGGAGGAACGCTACCAGGCGATCGCCCGCTTCGCCGCCGGCGTCGCCGCGGTCGGACTGTCGCTGGCCTTCAACTATGCGGCCAAGGGCGGGATCGACGGCGCGGCGGGCTATCCCTGGATGATCGCGCTGATCATCGGACTGGCGGCGGTGCCGCTGGCGCCGATCGCCAAGGACCTGTCCAGCGCGCTGAGCGATTCCCTGCGCGCCTGGCGCCAGGTCGCCGGCGTGAAGGTCTGAGCGCGGTGCTGGTCCTGAGCTTCCGCGATCTGGCCGCCTCCCGCGCCGGCGCGGTGACGCCCGGCGTCATGCTGTCGCTGGGCGGCGCGATCGGTCCGGCGTTCGACTGGAACGATCCGGCGTCGCTGCGCGATCGACTGCGTTCGGGCGCCGCGACCTACGTGGGCGATCAGCAGACCCGCGCCCAACTCTCCGGCAAGAGCCTCTGCTTCCTGATCCATGGCTTCAACGTCAACCGCGACCGCGGCTACGCCGGCCTGGGGGCGCTGGCCCAGGAGCTTCTCGGCCTGGGCCCCTCGCCCGTCCCCGGGGGCGTGGATGGCCCGCCGGCGGCCGGCGCCGACCTGGTCATCCCGGTGCTGTGGCCCGGCGACTGGTGGCTGCCCGGCGTCAACTATCCCTTCGAGCTCGCCGACGCCCACGAGACGGCGCAGCGATTCGCCGAGTTCCTGGCCGGGCCCGCCCTGCGCGCAGCCAGCCTGTCCTTCGTCACCCACAGCATGGGCGCGCGCGTGGCCCTGGAGACGCTGGCCCAGGCGCGTTGGGCGGCCCCGACCGACGCCCTGGTGTTGACGGCCCCGGCCGTGGACGACGACGCCCTCGACGACCCGCGCTACGCCCCCGCCGTCGCCGCGGTCCGTCGGATCATGGTGGTCAGCTCGGTGAAGGACAGCGTGCTGCGCGACGCCTTCCCGCTGGGCGACCGGGTCGAGGCGGCGCTGTGGCGCGGGGAGCACAGCTCGTCGCGGGCGCTGGGCGCCTTTGGTCCGCGCCTGAAACCCGGATCACCGGCCGCCGCCAAGTTGCGCTGGTTTCCCATCGGACCGGGCGACGACTATGGCCACGGCGACTACGTCCCAGGGCCCTGGAAGACCGACGAGCAGCCCAACGGCTGGACGCCGAAGCGTGCTAGGGTCGGGGGCTTCCTGCGCAGCGCCTTCTCGGGCGGCGCGCTTCAGCCGATTTGGCCGCCGGAACAGCCGCCGGGGTGATCCCCAGTCCCGTTAAAGGACAGATCCGCCCGCATCGCCCGGCTTGTCCCCTTCGTTTCCTCGCAGCGAATGAGGGGCTCGCCGGCACGGGCCTTGCTGATCCGCCCTCGCAGAATCCTTCTGGGGGTGGACTATGGCGACGGTTCTCGGCGGCGCTGCTTCGGGCGGCATAAATTTCGACCAACTCGATCTTGGCGCACTGGGCTACGGTCAGGTGGTCCAGGCGACAGCCACCTTCATCCAGCTCAGCACCCCGGGCGCGCAGGGCGGGACCTTCCTCGACAGCTTCTTCGGCGCGTTCACCTACGACCAGGCGGGCGCCTTGTCGGGCGGCACGCTCAATCGCTTCCAGGAGACGTTCAACGGCGGGCTGGTGTTCGATGTGCTCGACGCCAACGTCTCCGTGCCGACCTTCCTCGCCTGGGTGCGGGCTGGCGACGACGCGACCGCGCTGCGCACCATCCTGGCGGGCGCCGACTCCATCGCCGGTACAGGCTTCGCCGACCGGCTATACGGCTATGATGGGGCGGACACGATCAGCGGCGGCGCAGGGGCGGACGTCATCGACGGCGGCGCGGGCGCCAGCTACCTGCGCGGCGACGAGGGCGATGACCGAATTACTGGCGGCGCCGGCTTCGACGATATCAACGGCAATACAGGCGACGACACGGCGAACGGCGGTGCGGGCGACGACTGGGTGGTCGGCGGCAAGGATCGCGACCTGCTGTCCGGCGGCGACGGCGCCGACGTGATCTACGGCAATCTCGGCGACGACACCTGCGAGGGCGGCGCCGGCGGCGACATCATGCGCGGCGGTCAGGAGAACGACAGCATGACCGGCGGCGATGGGAACGACTGGATATCCGGCGACCGCGGCGGCGACACGCTGAGCGGCGGGTCGGGCGCGGACATCTTCCACACCTTCAATCTGGCCGGGCTCGACCGGGTGCTCGACTTCAACCGCGCCGCGGGCGACCAGGTGATGGTCGATCCGGGGACGACCTACACCGTAAGCCAGGTCGGCCTCGACGTGGTCATCGACATGGGCGGCGGAAACCAGATGGTGCTGGTCAATACGCCGATCGCCACGCTCAGCGACGGCTGGATCTTCACCGGACTCTAGAAGCCAGACGCTTTCGCCAGGTCGCGTGCGGCCTGGGCGGGCGACAGCTTGCCCTGGTCGCGGTCGACGCTGTAGTTCGCC
>NZ_JAUXZW010000219.1 GCF_030693805.1 Phenylobacterium sp. | reverse complement strand
TTTGTCATGTAGAAGTGAAATCAAAAATTAAAATCAAATAAAATGAAAGCGTTAAAATTAATTGGTATTGGATTTCTGTTGTTTTTTGCTGTTGGGGCACATGCACAAATATCAATACATGTAGATTTAGTCAGCCCGCCACAATGGGGCCCTTCCGGATATTCTGAAGTACGCTATTACTACCTGCCCGATGTGGAAGCTTATTACGATGTTCCATCAGCGATGTTTATTTATTTCAATGGTGTAACGTGGATCCACCGTCGGTCACTCCCCAGTCGGTACAGAAATTACGATCTGTATAATGGATATAAAGTAGTGATGACTGATTATCGTGGCAACGCTCCATATTCGACTTTTAAGAATTATAAATCGAAATATAAAAAAGGATACCGTGGTGAACCGCAAAAAAACTATGGAGAAAGAGCTGAAAGAGAATACTCACATGAAAGAGAATATTCAAAAGGTAGCTCCAGCCAAGGCAACAAACATGACAACGGAAATAAAAAGAATAGTAAAGGCCATGGAAACGGCAAAAATAAATAAGAAATATTAAAAGAAAATATATTCTAAACTAAAAAATCATTCAAATGAAAACAAGAATTTTTGTACTCGCATTGCTTTCCCTGCTTATGATCACAGGGACAAATTTATCGGCTCAGAATAAAACTTATTCCGAAAATCACGGAGGTACCTTTAACTTTGGTTTGGGTATTGGTGGATATTCAGGTTATTATGGGTATGTTGGGCATACATTACCAGTTTTTAACATCAATTATGAATTTGATGTGGCCCAGAATTTCACATTGGCCCCATTTATTTCTTTTTATTCATACAGGAATGATAAATACTACTATAATGAAACCGTAATTCCTATTGGTGTTAAAGGCACATATTACTTTGATCAAATACTCAATGCTAATTCCAATTGGGATTTTTATCTGGCTGGTTCATTAGGATTTGCGGTAGTAAACTCCAGATGGGATAGTGGTTATTATCGCGATGACAGGTATTACCATGAAGTAAATCCATTATTTCTTGATTTACATATAGGTGCCGAATACCATCTCAGTAACCG
>NZ_JAUXZW010000218.1 GCF_030693805.1 Phenylobacterium sp. | reverse complement strand
AGCTGGAATACAGCCAGGTCGAAAAGACCAGCTAAGGCGGAGCACCCGCGCCGAGCACCGTTGAGCCTCGACCTCCTCCGGAGTGGGCGAAGGGCGCATCGCGCCGCTCACCTGCTGTTCGGCGCGCGCTTTCGGAAAGCCTTTGCGAAACAAAAAGGGGGCGCAGGGTTTGTGGGTGGATGCCTTTGTTTTATTTTCACACGCAGGACGGCGCGCCGCTCTCGGACAGCGACGGTACCGAGCTTGAAGACGCCGACGCCGCCCGCATCGAGGCTTCGCGCATCCTGGGTCAGCTCGTCGAAGAACGGCCATCGCACATCTGGCTGGACCACGACTTCCGCATCACAGTGATGGATGAGAGCGGCGCAGTGCTGTTCGCCTTGGCGCTGACCGAGGCGACGATGCCGGCGGCGCCGGCCTCGAGGCTGAACCGCGGGCGCTAACGTCCGCCATCGTCGCCAACCGCTCGCCAGAACGATCTGCGCAGACTAGCGTCTGCTCTCACAAGGCGCCCAGCAACGTGGCGCCGGCAAAGGGAGGAGACGCACATGGGCGCGGTTCGCGACATGGTGACGGAACACACCATCGATCTGTCCACCAGCAAGGGCCACTATTTCGAGACCGGACGGGGGTATCCGACGATCCTCGTGCACGGGTCGGGGTTCTCGTCCGGGGGCCAGGACTGGTTTCCGGTGATCAAGGAGGGCCTGGGCGAAGTCACCCACATCTACGCGATCGACCAGCTCGGCTGGGGCTCGGTGGAGCGGCCGCAACGTGACTATGAGTTCGCATTCCTGGTCGACCACATCCGTGAATTCCAGGACGTGCTGGGCTACGAGAAGACCAATGTGGTCGGTCACTCGCTGGGCGGGTGGGTCGCGGCGACGCTGGCCTATGAGAGCCCCGATCGGGTCAACAAGCTGGTGTGCGTGGCCAACGCCGGCCTCAACATCGACCCGCCGCCGAACTTCGCCAACTTCGTTCCGCCGGACGCCGCGCAGATCGCCGCCGACCTCGAACACATGGAAGACCCGGAACTTCGCGCCGAAGTCCTGGCGGCTCACCTGGCCAACGGCGCGACGGCCGACGCCCTGGATTCCTACCGCAGTCTGGGCGCCATGTTCCGCGACATGGATATGCGTCGACGTTACTTCCTGCATCGCAAGCTGACGCGCATCAAGGTGCCCACCCTGATGGTGTTCGGCGACGAGGATCTGATCTTCCCCTCGCCTGAGGGCCGCGCGCAGATGGACAACGAGATCCCAGACAGCCGCGCCGTGCTGCTCAAGAACACCGGCCACCAAATCCCAACCCAACGGCCGAAGGAGCTGGCCGCGCTCCTGAAAGACTTCCTGCGTTAGGGGAGGGTCAGTCGGGACGGCGGAACAGGTAGAGGCCGAAGCCTGCGCCGTCCCGGCCTTCTTCCAGATAGAGGGTGCGCAGGATCCGGGCGCGCTCGCGCATCTCATCCCCATCGGGCGTGCCGGCGTGCTCATCGGCCCATTCGCTCATCGAGGCGTTCATGCGCCAGATGTACTCCTCCCAATCCTGATCGGAGCTGACCGAGACGTAGTGGGGCGTCAGGCCGGCTTGCTCGCCGGCCTGCATCCACCCCGGCAGCGTCTCATAGCGATCGAGTCCGCCCAGGATCATCGCCAGCCTGGGGCTGGGCGGACGCCGCCAGAAAGGATCGCCCCACAGCAGCCAGCCTCCGGGAGCGATCGATGGGACGAGCGCGCGCATGATGTCGACGGGCCGCACCAGGCCGGGCGCCACGTCGATAGCGCCCAGCATGGACAGCAGCCGATGTTCGCCGGCCTCGGTCAGGTAGTCGGCCGCCGCGCCCTCGAACAGGCGAAAGCCGCCGGTTGAGGCGGCGGCGCGCGCGCGCTCGACCATCGGCGCAAAGCGTTCGACCCCGGTGATCTGAAGCTGATGTCGTGAGGCGATCCACTGGGTGAGAAAGCCCGCGCCGCAGCCGAGGTCCGCAGCCTTGTCGCCGGCCGCCAGGTCGGTGAACGCCAGGACCCGTGCGAGCTGGTCCGTGGACATCGGGTTCATCAGACGATGGCGACGGTAGATCACGTAGTTGATGGTGGCGGAGTCCAATCGCGAGCCCTGATCCGGCCGACATGGCCCGGCGAGGTCACTGCGCGGCGAGCGCGCCGGGCGCAAGGCCTCATGTATAGAGGTGCGATCGGGCGCAGCGCTTGCGTTGCGAGGTTCAGATCGAATACGATGACTGTTCACGACTGCATTCGGCGGCGTTTTCCCAAACAATCTCCGCCAATATCTAGAAAACACAGAATATTTAGGGAATACTACAATGATGATCAGTATTGACGTCGACATGGACGTCTACAAAGCCCTTAGCGCCAAGCGGCCTGCCGAAGGCACGCCTTTCAACGACGTGCTGCGTTCGATCCTCGACCTCAAGGCCGGTGCGGCGGCGGAGCAAAGCTCTGGAGACGCCGCGCAGGTCAAGGCGGCGGCCGACGCCGCCGCCGCGGCCGGCGAACGCACCCTGCCGCGCCAAGTCCCCAAGACTGAGACTAAGGGCACGGTCGCCGTGGTCGGCGCAACCGGCAGCATCGGCGGCAAGGTGGTCGACGAAGCCCTGAGCCGGGGGCTGAACGTGATCGCGGTCGCGCGTGATCCAGCCAAGGTCGCGCCGCGCCCCGGCGTGACCGTGCGCGCGGGCGACGTCAACGACCCGAAGTCCCTGGCTGAAGCGCTCAAGGGCGCGGACGCCGTGGTCGTCTCCGTCAAGTGGGCGCAGGCCAACGTCGATTCGCTGATCGAGGGCGTGCGCGCCTCGCAGGTGAAAAAGGGACTGTTCGTCGTCGGTTGCGGCACCTTGATGCGCAGTGACGGCCGTTTGCACTTCAACCACGCGGCTGAGGCCAACGGCGTGCCGCCGCCGTCGATCGTGCCGGCCGTGCGCGCGATGAAAGCCCTGAAGGAGGTCTCCGATTTCGACTGGACCATCGTCAGCTGTCCCATGGACATCGCGCCGGGCGAGCGCGTCGGCGACTTCCGATTGGGTGGCAGTCACATGATCTTCGAGGACAATGGCCGCTCCCGCATTTCCGAGCAGGATTTCGCGGTCGCCATGATCGACGAAGTGCAGGAACCGCACTTCGCCAAAAAGCAGATCAACGTCTCCTACTGATCAGGACGCGGTCGGTTCGCGCGGCTCCTTCCCGCTAGGCTTTGCAGGCGGGAAGGGGCGGCGAGCCGAGCGCGGCCTCGGCGCCAAAGGCGCTCGCCGCAAGAGGTCGGGATGTTCCGTCGCAGACAGACCTTCCGTTTCGAGCCCCGCTGGAAAGAGGAGCTGGTGGTCACCGGCCCGGGCGGCGCGTTCGTCCTGCAACTCCCGATGGGCGTGCTCAGCGCCTGCCTGCCGACGCAAGACGCATGGCGAAGTCAGGCGCCGGCCTGGGCGGCGGATCTGTGGCCCGAACTGAAGTCTGAGCTGGGGCGGTGGTGCGAGAAGAACGACGCCAAGCTGCTCATTGAGGAGACCGCTGGCGTCTACCGCGCATGAAGCCGTGACGCCCGCGTCTGGCAGGCGGCGGACAAGGCGGTCGGTCGCGGTCAGTCCGCCTTCATCCGCGCTGCTCGGCGCAAACTGCAGGATCGCCAGATGAGTCCCGGACGCCAGACCATGCTGACTGTCGCAGCGATGGTCGCGTTTGCGGCGAACAGTTTGCTGTGCCGACAGGCCCTCGCGCACACCTCGATAGACGCCGCTTCGTTCACCGCCATCCGGTTGGGATCCGGAGCCCTCGTCCTTTGGGCCGTGGTGACCGCGCGCCAGCGCGCGCCCTGGCCCATTGGCGGGAGCTGGATCTCGGCGGCGGCGCTTTTCGCCTACGCCGCGTGCTTTTCATTCGCCTATGAGACCCTGACGGCCGCGACCGGCGCCCTATTGCTGTTTGCGGCTGTCCAGTTCTCGATGATCGCCTTTGGGTTTGCGAGTGGGACCAAGTTGGGTCGGGTCCAGGCGGTCGGCTTCGCCGTGGCGGCGATGGGCTTGGTGGCGCTACTGCTCCCCGGGGTCGCCGCGCCCTCGCCGAAGGGCGCGCTGATGATGGGTGCGGCGGGGCTCGCCTGGGGCGTTTATTCATTGAGGAGCGGCAGCCATGATCCCGCCCAGACGACCGCCGCCAACTTCATCCGGGCGACGCCAATGGCTCTGGGCCTGATGCTGTTGTTCGCGCGTGACCGTTCCATCGACCTGCCCGGCGCGGCCTTCGCCGTTGCGTCCGGCGCCGGAGCCTCAGGACTGGGCTATGTCATCTGGTACGCGGCGTTGCGCGGCATGCCTGTGACGACGGCTTCGATCGTGCAGCTCAGCGTCCCCGCGATCGCGGCGGTATTGGGCGTCGTGCTATTGGGTGAAGCCATGTCGATCCGGCTGGTCGTGGCCTCGGTCGTCATCCTGACAGGGATAGGCCTGGCGGCCCGCACGGCGCGCCCTGCGAGGCGTCCGACCACTGATGAATAGGCGTCGCCTCGGGCGGTTGCGTCGGGACTGCACCGACAGGCCAGAGCCACCGGCCTGATCGCCGCTTGTTTGTCTCGTCCCGCATTTCGTGTATGAGACCGCCTCCCTTCGCATGGGGGGAGGGCTTGCGCGCCTGACGCGCCGGTTCAAATCCGTGGGAGGCCTTTCGCCGGGCCAAGACCACGGCTCAGCCGACCGGAACCCGGTCACAGAGGAGAAACATGGCCAAGAAGATCCTGGGCTATATCAAATTGCAGGTGCCTGCGGGCTCCGCCACGCCTTCGCCGCCCATCGGGCCGGCGCTGGGTCAGCGCGGCGTCAACATCATGGGCTTCTGCAAGGAGTTCAACGCCCGCACCGAGAAAGAACAGAAGGGCACGCCCCTGCCGACGGTGATCACCGTCTACCAGGACAAGTCGTTCACCTTCGTCACCAAGACGCCGCCGGCGAGCTTCTTCATCAAGCAGGCGCTGGGGCTGAAGTCCGGCTCCGGCAAGACGGGCCGCGAAGTGGTGGGCAAGATCAGCCGCGCGCAACTGCGCGACATCGCCGAGAATCAGATGTAGGTCCTCAACGCCAACGACGTCGAGGCCGCCGCCCGCATCATCGAGGGCTCCGCCCGCTCGATGGGCCTCGAGATCGTGGAGGCCTGAGAGCCATGACCAAGCAAGCCAAACGCATCAAAGCCTGGACGGGCGATCGCGCCGTCAACCACGCGCTGAATGACGCCGTGAAGCTGGTGAAAGCCAACGCCACCGCCAAGTTCGACGAGAGCATCGAGATCGCCGTCAACCTGGGTGTCGACCCGCGCCACGCCGACCAGCAGGTCCGTGGCGTGGTCTCACTGCCCTCGGGCACGGGACGTGACGTGCGCGTCGCGGTCATCGCCAAGGACGCCAAGGCCGCCGAAGCCACCGCCGCCGGAGCCGACATCGTCGGCGCCGAGGAGCTGGTCGAGCGCATCCAGGGCGGGTTCATGGAATTCGACCGCGTCATCGCTACGCCCGACATGATGGCCCTGGTGGGACGTCTGGGTAAGGTGCTGGGCCCCCGCGGCTTGATGCCCAACCCGCGCGTCGGCACCGTGACGCCGAACGTCGGCCAGGCGGTCAAGGACGCCAAGGGCGGCGCGATCGAGTTCCGCACCGAGAAGACCGGCATCATCCACGCCGGCATCGGCAAGGCCAGCTTCACCGACGAAGCCATCGAGGCCAACGTGAAGGCCCTGGTGGACGCGCTGAACCGCGCCAAGCCCACGGGCGCCAAGGGCGCCTACATCAAGAAGATCAGCCTCTCGTCGACGATGGGCCCGGGCTTCAAGGTGGACCAGGGCTCGATCAACGCCTGATCGCGTTCGACTGAACAGATGTGGGGGCGCTGGCGGCGACGTCGGCGCCCCTTCTTCGTTCGCGAGAGCGCGGCTTGAGTTCACGCGCCGCGTCGTGTAGAGGGCGCGGCTTAGTTTTCGCTTCCCGTGCGCGGGAAGGGAAAGGTTGAGGGAGCGGCGTATTCGCTTCCCCATCCTGTCCAGGAACTGCGGGGTACGGGGGCCGCCCGAACCTTAATGCAAGGAAGAGCCTTCCTTGACCGCGGGGAGACGGGAAGATGAGGTTTGTCGCGCGTCCGCCACGGACGGGCGTGGACCTGCGGCTTCTCCAAGGACAGGCGGACCTGAACGCGGGCGCGCGAGCGCTTCGCGCCCAGGTCGTTTCGCGGTCGTCCGGAATGGTCCGGCGGCCGAACTTGAGTAGGAGACCGCAATGGACCGCGCTCAAAAGCAGGAGTCGATCGACACGCTGAAGGGCGTGTTCGCCGGCGCCGGCGCCGTGGTCGTGACCCACAACCTGGGTCTGACCGTTGCGGAGATGACTGACCTTCGAAGCCGCCTCCGCAAGGAAGGCGCGCAGCTGAAGGTGGTGAAGAACACCCTGGCTCAGAAGGCCCTGGACGGTTCGATCGGTGAAGCGGGCGACGCCCTGTTCACCGGCCCGGTCGCCATCGCCTTCGCGCCGGATCCTGTCTCCGCCGCCAAGGTCGTGGCTCAGTACTCGAAAGAGAACGAGAAGCTCGCCGTCATCGGCGGCTTCATGGGCCAAGAGGTGCTGAGCAAGGCATCGGTGGGCGCGCTCGCGACCCTGCCGTCGCTGGATCAGCTCCGCGCCAAGATCATCGGCCTCGTCCAGGCTCCCGCGACCAAGATCGCGGGCGTGCTGCAGGCGCCGGCCGGTCAACTGGCGCGCGTTTTCGGCGCCTATGCCGCCAAAGACGCCGCCTGACCCGTCATCTTCCCAATCACATCCCAATCCCTGCCAAATTCCTGAAGGACTAGAACAATGGCCGACCTGACCAAGCTGGTGGACGAACTCTCCACCCTGACCGTGCTGGAAGCTTCGGAACTCTCGAAGCTGCTGGAAGAAAAGTGGGGCGTCTCCGCCGCGGCTCCCGTGGCCGTCGCCGCTGCTGGCGGTGGCGCCGCCGCCCCGGCCGAAGCCGTCGAAGAGCAAACCGAGTTCACCGTGGTGATCACCGCCGGCGGCGACAAGAAGATCAACGTGATCAAGGAAGTCCGCTCCGTTCGTCCGGATCTCGGCCTGAAAGAAGCCAAGGACCTGGTCGAGGGCGCTCCGCAGAACGTGAAGGAGAACGTCTCCAAGCAGGAAGCGGAAGAGATCAAGAAGAAGCTCGAAGAAGCCGGCGCTTCCGTCCAAGTGAAGTAAGCGCACGCCTTCACGGCGAACGTTTCGAACAGGCCCGCAGGCGACTGCGGGCCTGTTTTCGAGAGCGCTGCGGAACCGCACGGCGGTCGGCTCGTTGGTCACCCAGAGTCCTCCCAAAGACTGAGAGCCCGTTGCGGCTCCAGACGCCGTGAATTGCGGCGTCTTTCTTTGTGAAAAGGGCTTCCAATCCGTCTGCAAAGCGCCTATCTGCGATCCTTCGCGAAATTTTTCGGATTCGTCTTCGACGCGAGATTTCGCGCGTGCAAGCTCCGAGGCATGGTCCACCGCCCTCTGACCATGCGAGGGAGCGCCCCTGGCGCAACAGGGGCATTTCCAGCGTCCGGCTCCCAGCAGGGAGACCGAGGGTGGACGCAGGATGAGAAGTTTGCGCGCGGCCTTTCGGCCGTGCGGCGATCAAGGGATACAAATGGCGCAATCGTTCACCGGCAAGAAGCGGATCCGGAAGTCTTTCGGCCGCATCCCTGAAGCCGTGCAGATGCCGAACCTGATCGAGGTTCAGCGGTCCTCCTACGAACAGTTCCTGCAGCGCGAAACCCAGGCCAGCGCGCGCCGCGACGAAGGCGTCGAGGCGGTCTTCCGCTCCGTCTTCCCGATCAAGGATTTCAACGAGCGCGCCGTACTTGAATACGTCTCTTACGAGTTTGAAGAGCCGAAGTACGATGTCGAGGAGTGCGTGCAGCGCGACATGACGTACGCGGCGCCGCTGAAGGTGAAGCTGCGCCTCATCGTGTTCGAAACCGACGAGGAAACCGGCGCCCGCTCCGTCAAGGACATCAAGGAGCAGGACGTCTACATGGGCGACATCCCGCTGATGACGGAGAAGGGCACCTTCATCGTCAACGGCACCCAGCGGGTCATCGTCTCGCAGATGCACCGCTCGCCGGGGGTGTTCTTCGACCACGACAAGGGCAAGACGCACGCGTCCGGCAAGCTGCTGTTCGCCGCGCGGGTGATCCCGTACCGCGGTTCCTGGCTGGACTTCGAGTTCGACGCCAAGGACATCGTGTTCGTCCGCATCGACCGCCGCCGCAAGCTGCCCGCCACCACCTTCATGATGGCGCTTGGGATGGACGGCGAGGAGATCCTCTCGACCTTCTACGAGACCGTCAGCTTCGAGAAGCGTCCGGTGAAGAACGAGGACGGCGGCTGGGCCACGGCCTACAAGCCCGACCGCTGGCGCGGGGTGAAGCCTGAGTTCCCGCTGATCGACGCCGAGACCGGCGAAGAGATCGCGCCCGCCGGACAGAAGATCTCGGCGCGTAACGCCAAGCGCTACGCCGACGCCGGCCTGAAGACGCTGCTGCTGGCGCCCGAGGCGCTGGTCGGCCGCTACCTGGCCCGCGACCTGGTCAACCACGAGACCGGCGAAATCTACGGCGAAGCCGGCGATGAACTGGACGCCGCCTCGATCCTGGCGCTGGAAGAGCAGGGCTTCACCACCCTGGACGTGCTGGACGTCGACGACGTGACCATGGGCGCCTACATCCGCAACACCCTGCGCGTCGACAAGAACACCGCCCGCGAAGACGCGCTGTTCGACATCTATCGGGTTATGCGCCCGGGCGAGCCGCCGACGGTGGAAGCCGCCGAGGCGATGTTCAAGAGCCTGTTCTTCGATGGCGAGCGCTACGACCTATCGTCGGTCGGCCGCGTGAAGATGAACATGCGCCTGGAGCTCGACTGCCCGGACGACGTGCGCATCCTGCGCAAGGAAGACGTGCTGGCGGTGCTGAAGACACTGGTCGGCCTGCGTGACGGCCGTGGCGAAATCGACGACATCGACAACCTTGGCAACCGCCGGGTGCGTTCGGTCGGCGAGCTGCTGGAGAACCAGTACCGCGTCGGCCTGCTGCGCATGGAACGGGCGATCAAGGAGCGGATGAGCTCGGTCGACATCGACACGGTGATGCCGCACGACGTGATCAACGCCAAGCCTGCGGCCGCGGCCGTGCGCGAGTTCTTCGGCTCGTCGCAGCTCTCGCAGTTCATGGACCAGACCAATCCGCTGTCGGAGATCACCCACAAGCGCCGCCTCTCGGCGCTTGGCCCTGGCGGTCTGACACGCGAACGCGCCGGCTTCGAAGTGCGCGACGTGCACCCGACGCACTACGGCCGGATCTGCCCGATCGAGACGCCGGAAGGCCCGAACATCGGCCTGATCAACAGCCTGGCGACCCACGCGGTGGTCAACAAGTACGGCTTCATCGAGAGCCCGTACCGCCGCGTGACCGACGGTCGCCCGGTGGACGAGGTCGTCTACATGTCGGCGATGGAAGAGGCCAAGCACGTCATCGCCCAGGCCAACATCAAGATGGAGAACGGCGCGATCCTCGAGGATCTCGTCCCGGGCCGCATCAACGGCGAACCCGGCCTGCTCCAGCGCGACCAGGTCGACCTGAAGGACGTCTCGCCCAAGCAGGTCGTCTCGG
>NZ_JAUXZW010000215.1 GCF_030693805.1 Phenylobacterium sp. | reverse complement strand
GCCCTGGCTACGCTCGACCAGATCGATGCGCTGGACATTCCTGGGAACGCCAGGCGCGTTGGCACGCACATGCAGACCCGTTTGCGCAAACTGGTGGACAGTTGCAGTTTTGTGGGCGATGTCCGCGGCGTAGGTCTCATGCTCGGCATCGAGATGGTTAGCGACAAGACCAAACGCACGCCCATGGCCCGTACCAGCGATATCCCGGCGCGGGTGGCCAAGGCGGCCTACAAGGCTGGCGTGATGGTGCGCATCTCTGGGCCGAACCTGATTTTGTCGCCGCCGCTGGTCATCACCCGTGTGGAGGTGGACTACATGTGTGACGTGCTCGAAGCCGCGTTTGCCGCCGTGCAGGAGGGCCGCGCATGACGCCTCCTGTCATCCTGATCGTCGGTACGGTCGACACCAAGAGCGATGAGATCGGCTTCATGCGCGAGCAGGTGTTGGCTGCTGGTGGACAGCCGCTCATCATGGATGTGGGGGTGCTGGCTAAAGGGCATGTGACACCCGATGTATCCAACACGGATGTGGCGCAGGCTGCGGGCGTAACACTGCAGCAGGTGATGGACATCGGTGAGGAAAACAGCGCTATGGCCCTAATGGCCCAGGGTGCAAGTGCCTTGACGGCCGCGATGTGCCGCGAAGGGCAGATCGATGGTTTGCTGGCGTTGGGGGGAACCATGGGCACCGACTTGGCGTTGGACGTGGCCAACAGCTTGCCGTTGGGGGTGCCCAAGGTGGTCTTGTCCACGGTGGCGTTTTCGCCCCTGTTGCCACCCGAGCGCATGCCACCGGATTTGGTGATGGTTTTGTGGGCAGGGGGCCTTTATGGCCTCAACAGCCTGTGCCAGTCGGCCCTGGCGCAGGCCGCAGGAGCGGTGGTGGGAGCGTGTCGCGTGGCTCGTGCACCGCGCTTCGCGAGGCCCGTGGTGGGCATGACTTCTTTGGGGGCGAGCTGCCTCAAATACATGGTGCAGCTCAAGCCCGAGCTGGACCAGCGCGGCTTTGACTTGGCTGTGTTCCACACCACGGGCATGGGAGGCCGGGCGTTTGAGTCGCTGGCTGCACAGGGGCAGTTTGCCTGCGTGATGGACTTCAGCCTGCAGGAAATGGTCAACCAGATGGGGGGGTCTGTGGTAAGCGCCGGACCTGATCGATTGATGGGTGCAGGCCGCAAGGGCGTGCCCATGATCGTGGCCCCTGGGGCCACCGACCTGGTGGACTACCCAGCCTGGGGGCGGGTGCCCGAGCGCTTTGCTGGGCGGCCTTCGCACGACCACAACCGCCTAATCGCATCGGTGGGCATTGACGCTGACATGCGCCGCGAATTTGCTCGCGAACTGGCCGGCCGCTTGCGCCAAGCACAGGGACCTGTGCACCTGGTGCTGCCCATGTGTGGCATCGAAGAGTGGGATCGGCCCGGTGCGCCACTGCACGACCCCGAGGGGCTGTCGGCCTTGATGGACGAGTTGGATCGCTGCGATTGGGGGGGCGTTCAGGTCTCGCGCATAGATGCTCACATCAACGACGCGGCGTTTGTGCGGCAGGCGCTCGTGGTATTCGACGACTGGCTGGCGCGTGG
>NZ_JAUXZW010000065.1 GCF_030693805.1 Phenylobacterium sp. | reverse complement strand
CGCATCGAGAACCTCTTCGCCCGCCTCAAGGACTGGCGACGCATCCACACCCGCTACGACCGATGCGCCCACACCTTCCTGTCAGCTATCGCCTTCGCCGCAGCCTTCATCTTCTGGATCAATGAGTCCTGACCCTAGCTGGGGAGGGGGAATACGTCCGCAAGCACCCGGCCGGCAACGAGCCGATTTGGCCCGGGGGCATCGCAGACCACGAGGAGCCTCTCCTCGCCCTCGTGCTCGATGGCCGCCATAGCCTCTGGGTGGTCACAGCGGTCGCCGAAGGGCAGTTCGAGGACTCGGGAGGGGTGATGTAACAGGTCTCCGTTGGCGGCTCGCTTCCCCCAACCACTCCAGCGAAAAACCTGCGTGGGACCATCCAACTTCATCGTCGGCCCGGCGAGTATCAACACCTCATCGCCCAGCCTTTTCAAGTCACGGATGCCGAGGCCGCCGAGGTCAAGGAAATGGGTCGTCAAGCCGCTGGCGAGTTCGAGCCCACCAGCTTCGCTGTGTACTTCGACTTCGACGATCAAGGCCCAGCCATTGATCACAGGCCCCCGGAGGCCCAGGCCCACGCGGTCCGCCTTAACGATGAGCCCCTCCACGTCCAGGCCATTCTCCTTCGCAGAAATAACCGTGAATGGACCGATGAGAGGGTGTTCTCGCAAGATCTTGAAGAGCGGACTCACGTGTTTGCCAACGGGCAGCATCTGTGGACGGCGACCGTCATATTCGCCGGTGCACACATCCCACCGTCCACCGCCCAGCGGCCGTAGCGGCATGCGCCCGAGGAACATCCGGTTGTGGTTGTCGTTCAGCTTCGTCAAGCGCGCGAGCCCCTTCTCGTCAAGCGGCCGCCCCTTCTTCGGCTTCTTGCGAGTGAGGCTGTGAGAACCGACGATCCATAACCAGTCGTCGCACACTGCGACGCCCTCTATGTCCATCTCGCTGTCGCCGCCCGGCAGGTCAAAGGCCTTGCGCAGCTCTACGCGTCGATGTTCAGCGTACCCGTCCGCGGCGCGATGAAGCACCTCAAGGCCCGCGCACTCGTCGGCCGCTAAGAACAGGGTGTCGCCGAGCGCGGCGGCTGCCGAGATGTCGTGCGCGGGCTGATCTTCACCCTGTGCGTGCTCGTCAAGCGCTAGCGGAACTTGGGCTAGCCGTTCAGCGCAGGCGGGCCATCTGAAATCCTCCATGTCCCGATCTCTCCGGCGCCCTCACGCTAAGCGCGGCAGGCTCGAAGCTGTTCCAGCACCGTGCCAGCGCCATGGCGCGCGGGATCGTTGAAGACATGACGATGATCCAGGGCGCCGCGGCGGTTCTCACGCCCCTCGGCCTCATCCGGCAGAACTGGGAACTGCTGAAGCTGGCGAAGGCCGGGTGGCGGGCCTGCGACGCCGCTCTGGCCGCATCATCTGCGGTGCAGATCACCCGAAAAAGCACGAGAAGAGACTCTGCAATTCCGAGGTGTGAAATTTGAAGGCTCAGACCGCCACCACCAGGAACGTGTGGGAGTCTCGCGGGTTGACAGCCAGTGGTCAACCCCGGAGCGCCCCAGATGCAAGTCAGAGAAGTCATGAGCCAGGACGTCGTGTCCACGACGCCAGAAGAGTCGATCGAACAGGTGGCGCGGCAGATGGCCGAACGCGACGTCGGCTCCCTGCCCGTGCTGGACGGCGGCCGACTGATCGGCATGGTCACCGACCGCGACATTGTGGTCCGCGGCCTTGCGCAAGGCCTGTACGCGGACGCCAAAGTTCAGGACGTGATGACCGCCGACGTCGAATCGGTCTTCGAGTCTGACGACGTCGAGGACGTACACGACCGAATGTCGGCGGCTCAGATCCGGCGCCTGCCGGTGGTGACGGAAGACGGCGAACTCGTCGGCATTGTCGCTCTGGCCGACCTCGCGCGGTTGGACACCGACGAGGAGTCGGGCGCCACGCTGGAGGAGATCTCCGAGCCCAGCACCGGAGAGCACCGCAGCTTTGCGCCCTGAGGCGCGAACCTGAACCGCTGACCGGGCGCCGCTACGAGGGCCAAGCCACTGACGCCGCGCCGTCCCCAAAGTGGATGCGCGCGGTCATCAGCGCGCGAAAGACCTTGTAGCCGGCCTCTCAGACACGTTCGAAGCAAGGTCGAAAGCGCGCCAGATAATGGCGTACCGTCGACATGACCGCTTTTTGCCGTCGGCTCTAGCTGTCGCCCGAGTGAAAATAGCACCGGAGCGTGCCTTCAATTGGCTCTATCTGTGCGTCACGCGCACCGCCTAACGCGTGAACTCCTACCGTGCGTCCGGCGGCGGAACGGTGCATTAGACTGGATTTGCCGCAGCGACGATCATCGAAGGCCGAAAAATCCTGCGACAATCAAAACCACAACAACCAAGCCCACGATGTAGATGATCTTGTTCATAGTCGAACTCCCTTACGTTGCCTTTCAGCGCTGCCGCTAAACAACATTGCTGCTAAGACTAGTCATCGCCCAAGCCCTACTATGGGCGTCGCCGCACGACCTGCGCCGTGTGAACAGTGGGCCGAAGAGCCCGCGCCGCTAACGCGTCCGAGCTGCCGCATCCGCGGCGGCGTCGGCCTTCCGAGCGGCCGTTCCGGCTGCCGCTGCCGTATTATCGGCTGCGTTGTCCACGGCTGCCGCCGTGTTGGCGGCGGCAACGTTAGCGTTGGCAGCGGTGTCGTTCGCCGCCGATGCCGTAGCAGCCCCCGCATGATCGGCGGCCGCAGCGGCGTGGTCTTCGGTGTTTTGCGAACATGCGACCAGAGACAGTGACGCAACAAGGGTTAGAAGCTGAACTGGTAGGCGCATCGATATCTCCTTCGTGACAGTCAAGCTTAAGTGCGCCACCGTACGAAAGGTTCAGTTTCAGGTGGTCGACGACTCCCTGCATCCACGCTGGGCGGTCCCGAGGTTATGCTACCTCGCACCCCGACTTCAGAGGGGGCATGAACTAGGCTTATGCCCGCGCATCAACGCAAGATCGTGAATGCTCCCGCTTGCGCCAGCTTGCTGCGGGGAGTTGAGCGCGAGACCGAGCTTTCGGCGGAGTCCGATCGCAGCCCGGGCGTGCTGATGGCCTCGGGCTATATCGCCGCGGGGCGATCGCCGGCATCGGCATTGCCTTCACCGCCGGAGTGCTGGGCGGCTTCGACCGCGACATGACGCGGTTGAGGGGGGCGGTGAACCCGTTCTTCGCCGGCCTCCACGCCGACTGGCTCTCGATCCTGCCCTATGCGGTCCTGATAGTCCTCTATCGGGCCGGCGCGCGAAAGCCCTTGGGCTAGGGTCAGGACTCGATTGAGCCAGTAGGCGCATGTTGCGGCGAGCAAGATGACATCGAGGGTGGTTCAGGGCGAGTTTGTCGTATCGCGTGACGGTCACTAGGGCAGGCGGTTGAAGGTCCGCTTTCAGGCCGGAGACCAACGTCCCCTGTTGGCGCTTGCGCGACCAGGTTAGCCGCTCTTCTCAGACGCATGTGATCCAGCCCACGGCCCTATCGAGAAGCTCATCCATGACTTCGTGATCCTTGCCGCCTGTGCGGGCGGGCACGTGAAAGGAATGGTCGGCGCTTTCGACTAAGATCAGCGTCCCGCGTTCACCGAGGCCTGAGACGACCGGCCTAAGCAGGTCAACCTGGGCCAGCGTGTCGGCGGTTCCTTGTAGGAAAAGCATCGGGATGGCCACGTCCGCGAGGTGATCGGCACGCTCGATCCCTGGCTTGCCGGCTGGGTGCAGCGGAAAGGCGAAGAACACGAGGCCGCGCACGTCCTCGAGCGGCGCGAGCGCCTGCGCTTGGGACGTCATGCGTGCGCCGAACGAACGACCTCCTGCAAAAAGCGGCGCCCCCTTAGCTCTTCGCCTGGCTTCGACCACAGCTGCACGGACGGCCGAGTGGGCGAGGGGCGGCCGGTCCGGTCGCTTGCCGCCCTTCTCCATGTACGGGAACTGGAAGCGAAGGGTCGCGACGCCACGTGCTTCAAGGCCGTCGGCGGTGTTGGTCATGTAGCGGTGTGTCATGCCTGCACCGGCGCCGTGCGCCAGGGTCAGGACGGCCGCTGGGGTCGGCGGGGCCTGCCAAAGGGCGGAGACGGTTTCGCCACTTGGCAAGTCGAGGGTCAGAGTTTCCGTGGGCATACCGTGGGCATATGCGGTCGAGAGGGGGTTGGCATGATCAGGCGCAACGACCCGAGGACCGAAAGGCTAGGCGCCACTTTCGCTCGCAGCAGCGGAGGCGCGCATCGCCGGCTGCCACGACACCCTGCTTCGATCCCTTACCTTCCCATCCGCCACGCGCTGAGGCCACCAACCACTAAACGAAATCAGCTTCAAAAAAGACCCAAGCGCTTGAGGTTACCGGCTCTCTTCCAGGCGAGGCGCGCTACCGCTTGTCGTTTCCGATCGTTACCATCTGCGCTCACGACCGACTTGGGTAGGATGAAGCGGCGGAGTGCACCGTTGCGTTTTACTCCGCGCCCATCCGCATCGCGTTGTCGCCGTCGCGCGCTTTCCTCGCGGGGAGCAGCTGGGCGATCTTACCAAAAAAGGCGAGGCAGCGGTCTCGCCGGGCCGAGATCACGTAGTAGGCGACAGTCAGCCCGATGAAGGCGGCGACCAGCCAGATCACCCGCACGTGCGCCAGCAGCGCCAGCGCCGCGAGCCCGCCGATGGTGAGCGACGTGGCGCAGATCAGCAGCACGACCGCGGTCGTCGGAATGCCGGCGTCGAGCATCATGTGGTGCAGGTGACCTCGGTCGGCGGCGAACGGCGAGCGGCCGCTGCGGATCCGGCGCACCATCACCACCAGGCAGTCGATCAGCGGCGGAGCCAGGAGGAAGGGAGCCAGCGCCGGCGTCACCGGGTGGGCGGCGTTCTGGGTCATGCGGAAGCACGCCCAGGCGATGCAAAGGCCGAGGAACTCGCTCCCGGCGTTACCCAGGAACACCCGCGCCCGTGGTCGCCAGGGCAGGCGGAGGTTGAAGGCGAGGAAGGCCAGCACTGCGCCCAGCAGCACGATCAGCCCGTGCGCCAAGTTCTCGTTGCCGGAATAGACCGCCGCGCCGGTCAGCATGGCGAGGGCGCAGGCGGTCAGCGCGCCGGCCAGGCCGTCGATCCCGTCGGCCATGTTCAGCGCGTTGATGATGCCCACCGTGGCGATCACCGTGAATGGCATGGAGAGCATGCCGAGGTCGTTCGGCTCGGCGCCGAAAAGCGGCCCGATCCGTTCCACGCTGACGCCTCCGATATAGACCAGCACCAATGCGGCGGTGGTCTGGGCGGCCAGTCGGTACTTCCAGCGCAAATCCTTCATGTCGTCGACCACGCCCGTGGCGATGACGATGAGCCCGGCGAGGCCGAACCCGATCACGCTTGGGGTGAGCTGGAAGGTGAGGAGTGCGCAGGGCAGGGCGCCCAGCAGGATCGCCACGCCGCCGATCACTGGCGTCGGGGCGGCATGGGTCTTTCGTCCGCCTGGCTGGTCAAGCAGTCCGAACCGCCCGGCCAGCGGGCGGAGCAAGAGGACAAGGAGCAGCGTGCTGAGGAAGACGATGCAGGTGATGAGAAGCGAATGGCGGCAAAGCGCCTCCCACGCATGATGCATTCTTCGCCTCCTCTCGCCGAGAAGCCGCACTCACTAGAGACCGCCACAGGCGGCCTCGCTAAGCGCTACCAAAAACAACTTGTAGGAGACTAAATAATGCACTGCAGCATTACAAGTCTCGTTGAGAAAATCACGGTAAGGCTAAGCTCGATTAACTAATAAAAGGCGCTACTCGCCCACCCCTTGCAAATTTCTGCGCAGAAATCTAGCATTGGGTCGATCCATTATAGATCGATTGTGTCCCTTTTAGTTGCCGGCTAAAGTTTGCACGGGAGCCATCGCGCCTCCGCGGCCGTTTTCCGTCCGCTCTGCTGAAATCGAGGGCCTTTGTGTCGAATAAGTGGCGAGTCGGAAATCCATCGGACATATCCCACATGGCGTCTGATTCGCGCACTGCGGGATGCGTCCGGTCGGCTGCAATCGCACGCAGGTTGATCGGTACGGCCGTGGCGGCGGCGTCGCTGAGCCTGGCGGCTTGCGAGTCGGGGGCGCCCAGGGGCAGCGTCACGTCTCTGCCGCCGCCCGATCCGGCGGCCAGCGCCGCGGTCCAGCAGCAGGACTACCGGATCGGGCCTTTGGACACCCTGGAGATCACCGTGTTCAAGGTCGACAACCTGAACCGCACCCTGCAGGTCGACGCCAGCGGCGCCATCGACTTCCCGCTGATCGGCTCGGTGCAGGCGTCGGCGAAGACCCCGCGCCAGCTCGGCGACGAGATCGCCGTTCGCCTGGGCGCGCGCTATCTGCAGTCGCCTCAGGTCGGCGTGCTGGTGAAGTCGTCGCAGAGCAGCAAGTTCACCGTCGAAGGCTCGGTCAAGCGCCCCGGCGTCTATGACATCATCGGGCGGATGACGCTGATCCAGGCGGTCGCCACCGCCGAGGGTGTCGACCAGTTCGCCAACCTGAAGACCGTGGTGATCTTCCGCACCGTGGATCGCCAGCGGCGGGCCGCGGTGGTCAATCTGGCGGATATCCGCCTGGGCAAGGTCGAAGATCCACAGATCTATCCGGCCGATGTCATCGTCGTGCCTGTTTCGGGGTCGAAACGGGCGTTGCAGAACGTGATCGGCGCGACGCCGCTGTTCTCGCTGTTGCGGCTGGGGATGTGAGCATGGGTCGGTTTCGGCAAGCAAAGGTGATCGGGTCGTAATGAGGCCGGACAACGACGAGGCATGGCGCGAAGGCGAGGGACCGGTGACGGTTCGGGCGCATGGCGATCCGCCCAGCCACGCTCAGGCCCGTGCGCTGCAGCCGGCTGGCGAGGCCTTCGGGTTCGACGACGATGAGCCGGAGGCCGATTTCAACTTCCTGAAATACTGGCACATCGCTCAGAAGTGGCGCTGGCTGCTGGCGGCGGCGCT
>NZ_JAUXZW010000205.1 GCF_030693805.1 Phenylobacterium sp. | reverse complement strand
GCGAGATGCACTTCGGCGTCTTCGTCACGCTGGCGCTGCTGCTGGTCTACCTCGACTGGCGCCCCATCCTGTTTTCGGCGGTGCTGTTTGCACTGCACCACGTGGGCTTTGACCGGCTGCAGGCCGCTGGCTGGGGCGTGTACTGCCTGAGCGAACCCGACTTCGCCACCATCGTGGTCCACGCCGCCTACGTGGTGGTGCAAACCACCTTCGAGCTGTTTTTTGTGGTGCGCCTGGCCGGCGGCGTGCGCGGCAACGCCGAAGTGGCCTCGCTGGCCCAGCGCATGCAGGACCCCACCCACATCGTGCTCGACATGACCGGTCTGGAGGCGCAAGCCCCGCTGGCGCGCGAGCTCAAGGCCGTGCTGGGCCGCACCGCGGCGGCCGTGCAGACCGTGCGCGAAGCGGCGCAAAGCATTCAGACCGCCAGCAGCGAAATCGCCAGCGGCAACCAGGACCTGAGCCAGCGCACCGAACAGACCGCCAGCAACCTGCAGCAGGCCGCCAGCAGCCTGGAGCAGCTCACCGCCACCGTGCGCCAGAGCGCCGACGCCGCGCGCCAGGCCAACCAGCTGGCCGGCAGCGCGGCCGAGGTGGCGCAACGTGGCGGCAGCGTGGTGCACCAGGTCGTCAGCACCATGGACGACATCTCTGAAAGCAGCAAGAAGATCGCCGACATCATCGGCGTCATCGACGGCATCGCCTTCCAGACCAACATCCTGGCGCTCAACGCCGCCGTGGAAGCCGCCCGTGCAGGCGAGCAGGGCCGTGGCTTTGCGGTGGTGGCCGGCGAGGTGCGCAACCTCGCCCAGCGCAGTGCGCAGGCGGCCAAGGAAATCAAGGCACTCATCAGCACCAGCGTGGACAAGGTGCAGGGCGGCAGCGAGCTGGTGCGACAGGCTGGCGCGACGATGGAAGACATCGTGCAAAGCGTGCAGCGGGTGAGCGACATCATTGGCGAGATCAGCAGCGCCGCCACCGAGCAGAGCGAAGGCATTGCCCAGGTCAACATCGCCGTCAACCAGCTCGACCAGATGACCCAGCAGAACGCCGCGCTGGTGGAGGAGAGTGCCGCTGCCGCCACCAGCATGCGCGACCAGGCCGACCGCATGGCCGACGCGGTCGAGGTGTTCCGCACCGGCGCCAGCGTCACCCCTCAACGCAGGGGCCAGTTGCTGATTGGCTGAACGCCTGCCGGGTCAGGCCGGTGCTCAGGGCTTGGCTTCGCTGAGCCGCCGACCCAGCGACAGCGCGTAGGGTGCCGCGCGGACCAGCAACACCGGATCGGCCGAGGGTTTGATGCCCGTCGGCAGCACCAGCGGGTTGAAGGTCAGCTTGTCGCAGGCGCCACCGGCCATGGTGTCCACCGCCGTCACCACCAGCCGGCCGGCCGTGACCACGGGGCGGTCATCCGGCCAGGCCTGGGTC
>NZ_JAUXZW010000201.1 GCF_030693805.1 Phenylobacterium sp. | reverse complement strand
TTATGAAGATTGATGTTTTAACGCCACGGGTTTCGAAGCATTATTTGTTATTCATAGCTGCACTGGTCTGGACTTTTGCAGGAGGAATGTTGTTGTTTCGGGGATTAACCTTTCCTGATTCGCAACCATCTCATTTGATGTTGAAACTCTTATCCGGTCTTTTGGCTGGTTTATTGTTTTTCTGGCTTTTATTTAACCGCATTTCGGCAAAACATGTACTTCGCATTCAGAACTTACCTATCGGTCAGCCATGCTTATTCTCCTTTTTTAATGTCAGAAGTTACCTGATGATGTTCTCCATGATTACATTCGGTATCCTACTTCGCAAATCGGGTTTTATTTCTCCCGAAAACCTTTCGCTGATGTATATAATGATGGGAATTCCACTTTTGATGTCCTCTTTCCGGTTTTACCAAACGTTTTTCAGTTCCTGAAAGCCTCTCATTTTGGATATTCAATCCGGACATGATAAATACTGACCAGTTTTTCGAGCAGGATGCTTTTCAGGATTGTAATTTCACGCAAGGTCAGGTCGGCATTGATCAATTGGTTCGACCTGATTTTTTGTTCTACCAGATTTTCAATCATTTCGCTAAATGTGGTTGCCGATTTATCTTTTAAGCTATGCGCGAAATATTCTTTTTTCATACGGTGCTTCACCCTTATTCCGCTTCCCAATACCCGCCCTTGTCGGAACCGACGCGTTTTAATGCGCCTTCTTTTTTTAATTTGCTCAAATTAAATTTAATTCCGTCTTCGGTAATGCCTATAATAGCAGATAACTCTTTTCTGGTAATACGAGGATTTGCCTTGATTGCTTCTAATATTTTCTGGGCAGTTTTCTGGGTAGTTTGTTTGTTTTCCATTTTCGGTTTCCTGTCTTCTGTCTTAACCGCAAGCATTCCCGACGCTACGGTCGGGATTCCATATTATATTTTTGTATATAGGAAGGTCAAAAGGCTTGCCCTACGGTCTTCTGTTTTTCATTCTCTGTTTCTGTTCTCCGTCCTCTG
>NZ_JAUXZW010000193.1 GCF_030693805.1 Phenylobacterium sp. | reverse complement strand
AAGAGGCAAAGCTCACCTTGCCCGGATTGGCCTTGACGTAGCCGATCAGTTCCTTGAGGTCCTTGGCCGGGGTGTTGGGCGCACCGATCAACACCAGGCTATCGCGCGCGGCCACCGCCACCGGGCGCACCTTGGGCACGATGTCCATGCTGGCCTTGAGCACATGCGGGATTTCGGTCAGCAGGTTGCTGGCCGTGAACATGATGGTGGAGCCATCGGCCGGTGCGGTCACCAGCGCTTGCATGCCGATCACACCGCCCGCGCCGGCACGGTTCTCGATCACCACGGGTTGACCGATGTCCTTGGCCAACTGGTCACCCAGGATGCGCGCCACCTGGTCCATCACGCCGCCAGCGGGCGCGGGCACGATGACCTTGACCGGTTTGTCGGACCAGGCAAAAGTGGTCGGCACGGCCAAAGCCAGCAAGGTGGCGCAAACAGCGCGCCGCGAGGTGCGGGAAGTGAAATGCATGTATGTCTCCAAATCTGTGTGTGCCCGGGCCACCCCGGTGTTTGTCGGCAGGCTTGTTGCAAACCGTGGACGAATGGTAGGCAGGCCACCCCAGGTCGGCTTGATAATTCGTGCCAAGAACTTTCGAATTTGGGACACCCGATGGCCACCCATCTGCCGGTTGTGCGCAGCGCCAGTCTCAACGGTTACGTCGAATTGGCGCAATCGCTGGGTCTGGACGCATCGGCCATGTTGCGACGCGCCGGCCTGCAGCTGCGCAGCCTGGCCGACCCTGAAACGCCCATCAGCACCCAGGCCGTGCGCCGGCTGCTCGATGACAGTGCGCGTGCCAGCCGTGCGGAGGATTTTGGGCTGCGCCTGGCGGCACGGCGCTCGCTGTCCAACCTCGGCCCCATCAGCCTCGTGCTCAAGGAGGAGCCCAGCGCTCGTGCGGCGCTGGACACACTGTGCCGCTACCTGCGTCTGCTGAACGCATCACTGGTGACGCAATTGGAAGAAACCGACGGGCTGCTGCGCATCACCGAGGACATGCTGGCCGAACCGGGGGCGACATTGGCACAGTCCATGCAGTTGGCGGTGGGGGTGATGCACCGCATCCTGCAGGAGTTGCTGGCCGATCGCTGGCAACCGCAGTGGGTGGGCTTGAAGCAGGCGGCCGTGGGGGAACCGGAACGCTTCGAACGTTTTTTTGGCGCCCGTGTGGTTTTTGGCGCGGACTTCAATGGCATCGTCTGCCGCGCCAGCGACCTGGCCCAAGGCCTCTCGGGCAGCCAGACGGCCATGGCCAGTTTCCTGCGGCGCTACCTCGACGGCGAACTCTCGCGCGGCCAGCGCAGCGCACAAACCACCACCCGCCAGCTCATCACCGCCCTGCTACCGGGCGGGCGTTGCACTGCCCAGCAGGTGGCGCAGCACCTGGGGGTGGACCGCCGCACGCTTCACCGCCACCTGATCGCCGAGGACACCGACTTCTCGGCCGTGCTTCAGGCGGTGCGCATGGAAATGGCGGAGCAGCAGCTGCGGCAAAACCAGCGCCCGCTGGCCGAGATCGCCACCCTGCTGGGTTTTTCCTCGCCCAGCGCCTTTGCCTACTGGTTTCGCCAGGGTTTTGGCTGCAGCGCGCGCGCCTGGCGCCAGCGTCCGAACTGATCAGCCTTGGGCCGGATGGGCCTTGCGCCAATCCTGTGGCGCCTGGCCAAACTGCGTGATGAACCAGCGCGTGAAGGAGCTGGGCGTG
>NZ_JAUXZW010000191.1 GCF_030693805.1 Phenylobacterium sp. | reverse complement strand
GCACGGATTGCGGATCGGGCCGCGAGATCCAGGCCTGCGGCTGCACCGCGTCGTCGGCGGCGATGCGGGCGTGCGCGTCCTCCGCCACCGCCTCGGCGGTCGTGCGCCCGGCCGCCACATCGGCGGCGATGGCGCGGGCGGAGAGGCGGCGGCTCACGCCGCCGGCTCCAGGGCGATCATCGGCGCGCCCGGCGCGATCGCCTGGCGCTCTTCGGCGTAGACGGCGCGGACCACGCCGGCCGAAGGGCTGGGTACGTCGCATTCGGTCTTCATGGCTTCGATCACCGCGATCACCTCTCCCTGGCGGACCACGTCGCCCGCCGTGACCAGCACCTTCCACACGCTGCCGCCCAGCGGCGCCTCGACCAGCTCGGAGCCCTCGGGCGCCACAACCGCCGCGGTGTCGGAAGGTCCGTCGTCGACGCCGGACAGCGCCTCGACGCGGGCGAACTCGCCGCGCGCCTCCCAGTCGGCTCGCTCGGCGTCGAACGCCGCCTGCCGGGTCGCCTGGAAGCCGGCGATGCTGTCGGCGTTGTCGGACAGGAACTTCCGATAGTCGGAAAGGCGGAAGGTCTCCTCCTCGACGCGGATCTCGCGCCGTCCCAACGGGAAGTCGCGCCGCCATTCGACGAGCTCTTCGTGGCTCACCGGGAAGAAGCGGATCTGGTCGAAGAAGCGCAGCAGCCAGGGCTTGCCGTCGGTGAAGGCGTCGGTCTGGCGCCAGGTGTTCCACACCTGGATCGTGCGGCCGAACAGCTGATAGCCGCCCGGTCCCTCCATGCCGTAGATGCACATGTACGCCCCGCCGATCCCGACCACGTTGGGCGGCGTCCAGGTGCGGGCGGGATTGTACTTGGTGGTCACCAGCCGGTGGCGCGGATCCACGGGCGTGGCCACCGGCGCGCCCAGGTAGACGTCCCCCAGGCCCATCACCAGGTAGCGCGCGTCGAACACCGTGCGGCGCACGTCGTCCTCCGATGCGAGCCCATTGATGCGGCGGATGAATTCGATGTTGTCCGGGCACCACGGGGCGTCGTCGCGCACCGAGGCCATGTACTTGTCGATGGTCTCGTAGATCGCCGGGTCCTTCCACGACAGCGGCAGGTGGACCACGCGCGACGGGATCTGGAAGTCGTCCAGCCCGCCCAGCCGGTCCTCGGCGTCGGCCAGCGCCGTCAGCAACCTCTCCTGCGACAGCACGCGGGCGTCGTAGTGGACCTGCAGCGAGCGGATGCCGGGGGTCACGTCCAGCACGCCGGCGAGGTCCATGGCCTGCAGTTCCAGCATCAGGGCGTGGACCCGGATACGCAGCTCCAGGTCCAGCACGATCGGCCCGTATTCCACCAGCAGGTGCCGGTCGCCCTGTCGCCGGTAAACCGCGCGGGGCCTCACGCCCTCCGCCTCGATGATGTGGAGGATGGGGCTGTCCTCTCCGCCGCTCATCACGGCGAACGCCGGGACCCAAGCTGTATCAGCCTTAGAGGCGGAAGGCCCGCTTGGGCCCCGGCTTTCGCCGGGGTGGGCGGGAGCGAGTTCGGCGATCAACCGATCCTGCTCGCCCTCCGCCGCGCGGGCGGCCGCGTCGTCGACCACCTGGAAGCTCACCGTATCGCCGGGCGCGAGCTGGCCGGTCTTCCACAGGTCCGCTTGGATGACCACGAACGGGCAGACGAAGCCGCCCAGCGACGGCCCGTCGGGGCCCAGGATGATCGGCATGTCGCCGGTGAAGTCAACCGCGCCCACCGCATAGGCGTTGTCGTGGATGTTGGACGGATGCAGGCCGGCCTCGCCGCCGTCGCGCCTGGCCCACTCGGGCTTGGGGCCGACCAGCCGGACGCCGGTGCGGTTGGAGTTGTAGTGCACCCGCCACGCCGTCTCGCGGATCATGGCGATGTCGGCGGGCGTGAAAAAGTCCGGTGCGCCGTGCGGGCCGGCCAGCACGCGGATCGTCCAGGCCTTGGTGAGCGCCGGCCGCAGAGCGGCATCCAGCGCTGGTTCCGCGCCCGGGCCGTCGAGGTGCGCCAGCCGCAACACGTCGCCGGCCGCCAGGGTGCGGCCCGCATGGCCGCCGAAGCCGCCCAGGGTGAAGCTCGCGCGGCTGCCCAGGTAGTCCGGCACGTCCAGGCCGCCTTGCACCAGCAGGTAGGCCCGAAGGCCCGCGCCCTTCACCCGGCCGAGCTTCAGCGTCTGGCCCGCGTGGATCGCGATCGGCGCATAGGGCGCGACGGGCGTGCCGTCCAGCGCGCCCTCCATTTCCGCGCCGGTCAGGCAGACGACCGCGTCGTGGTTGAACACCAGGGTCGGGCCGAGCGCGGTGATCTCCAGCCCAGCCGCACGCTCGGCGTTGCCGAGCAACCGGTTGCCCAACCGGAAGGCGAAGGCGTCCATCGGCCCCGACGGCGGCACCCCCACGTCCCAGTAGCCAAGCCGGCCGGGATAGTCCTGGACGGTGGTCGCCGGCCCGCCGCTGAGCACCCGGATGGTGCGCGGGGCGTAGGGGATGGTCGCCAGGACATTGGTCGCCACATGACCGGTGACGAAGGCTTCGCTGCGCGCCACCTGCCGCAGCCATTCGACATTGGTCTCCAGTCCGGACAGCCGGGTCGCGTCCAGCGCCGCCTGCAGCGCCGCCACCGCGGCCTCGCGGTTCGGCGCGGTGACGATCAGCTTGGCCAGCAGGGGGTCGTAGAAGGCGCTGACCTCGGTCCCGGCGGCGATCCAGCCGTCGACGCGAGGACCTTTCGGGAATTCGACCTCGGTGAGCACGCCGCTGCTCGGCCGATAATCCTGGCCAGGATCCTCTGCGTAGAGCCGCGCCTGGATCGAGGCGCCGCGCGCCTCGCCGTTCCAAGTGTCGAGGAAGCCGTAGTCGCCAGCCGCTCCGCGGATCATCCACTCCACCAGGTCGACGCCGGTGACCTGTTCGGTCACCCCATGCTCGACCTGCAGACGGGTGTTCACTTCCAGGAAGAAGAAGTCGTCGCGCTCGGCGTCATAGAGGAACTCCACCGTGCCGGCCGATCGGTAGTTCACCGCGCTGGTCAGGCGCACGGCCGCTTTGATCAGCGCCGCGCGGGTGGCGCTCGGCAGGTGGGGCGCCGGCGTCTCCTCGATGACCTTTTGGTTGCGCCGTTGCAGCGAACAGTCGCGGTCGCCCAGCTCCACCACCCGGCCATGGCCGTCGCCGAACAGCTGCACCTCGATGTGCCGCGCCTGGCGCACGTAACGCTCGAGGAACACGCCGGCGTCGGAGAAGTTGGCGCCAGCCAACCGCGCCACGGCGGCGAACGCCTCGGCGACCGCCGGGCCGACCTCACAGACCCGCATGCCGATGCCGCCGCCGCCGGCGGTGGCCTTGAGGATCACCGGAAAGCCGATGCGTTCAGCGGCGGCGAGCGCCATGGCCGCGTCGGTCAGAAGGTCTGTGCCCGGAGCCAGCGGCACGCTGTGCGACACCGCGAGGTCGCGCGCCGTGTGCTTCAGCCCGAACGCCCGCACGTTGTCAGGCGTCGGCCCGATGAAGGCGATTCCCGCCGCCTCGCAGGCTTCGGCGAAGGCGGTGTTCTCCGACAGGAAGCCATAACCTGGGTGGATCGCCTGGGCGCCCGTGACCTTGGCGGCGGCGAGGATGGCCTCGACGTTCAGATAGCTCTCGGCCGCCGGCGCGGGCCCGATCCGCACCGCCTCGTCGGCCTGGCTGACGTGCAGCGAGCCCGCGTCGGCGTCGGAGAACACCGCCACCGAGCCCACGCCCATGCGCTTGCACGTGCGGATGATCCGGCACGCGATCGCGCCCCGGTTGGCGATCAGGACCTTGGCGAACATCTAGGACCGGGCCTCTCGAACTCGCTCAGTAGAAAGCCTCACGCCGCCGGCTTCGCGATGATCATGCGCACCGGGGTGGGGTTGAAGCCGTTGCAGGGGTTGTTGATCTGCGGGCAGTTGGAGACCACCGCCACCAGGTCCATCTCGGCGCGCAGATCCACGTAGAGGCCGGGCGCGGAGATGCCGTCGACGATGCCCAGCGCGCCGTCGTCCTCGACCGGCACGTTCATGAACCAGTTGATGTTGGAGACCATGTCGCGCTTGCCGCGGCCGTGGCGGGCGTTGGCCTGCAGGAAGTTCTCCACGCAGGCGTGCTGGCTCTTGGTGTGGTGGCCGTAGCGCAGGGTGTTGCTCTCGCAACTGCAGGCCCCGCCGATGGTGTCGTGGTAGGCGACGGAGGTGGCGGTCACCACGGCCATCGCCCGCCCCTCGTTGGACAGCAGCCTCGAGCCTTCGCGTAGGAAGATGTTGCCCTGGGCGGCGATGGTGTCCTGGGCGCTGTAGCGCTCGGCGTCGTCGGCCAGGGCGTACATCAGGAAGTCGACGGCCTGGTTGCCCTCCAGGTCGACGATGCGCAGGGTCTGGCCTTTGCGCACCACGTGGTCCCAGGGCGCGCGGGCGGCGACCACCTGGTCGGCGACGATGTGGGCGGGCAATCCGGAGAGGGCGTTGTCGGTGCTGGTCATCGGCGCAGGTGATCCTCGAGGTTGAGGAAGGCGCGCAGGCCCTCGGGTGTGGCGTTACGGATCGGGTCGTCGGTGGGCGTGACGGGTCCGCGCCAGGCGGCGACGCCCAGCGGCGTCACCGTGTAGTCGGCGCGCGGGTCCAGCACGTGCGGGCAGTTGGCGAGGACGACGATCACGTCGGCCTCGACGCGCAGGGTGACCTGGCGCGCCGGAACGAAGGGGCCGGCCTGCAAGGTGGTCTGGCCGTCCGGTTCGACGCGCACGCCCTTGAACCAATTGATGCAGGGGTGGATGTCGCGCGCGCCCAGGCCGAACTTCGCCACCGCCAGCTTGAATCGGTCGCGGGCGTTGGGTTGGTCCCCCCAGTTGTCGCCATCGCCGTAGCGCCGGGCGTTGGAAGCCGCGTTGGACGCGCCGCAGAACGCATCGTGGGTCTGGGCGGTGTCCTCCAGGATCGAGAACATCACCCGGCCCATGTCGGATAGCAGCAGCTTGCCGGCGCCGAGATAGGCGTTCCATTGCACCTTCAGGGTGTCGGCGACGTTGAGCCGCTCGCTCGGCCGCTCGGCGCTGAACGCCAGCATCGAGGCGCAGGCCTCGCCGTTCAGGTCTGTGAGCCGCAGCCTTGCGCCGCGCCCCAGGATTTTCGCCGTATAGCCGCCAGCCGCCACCGTCTCCGCCCAGAGCATGTCGGAGGGTGCGACGCCGTGGGGCAGGACGGGCGCCTCGGCGGCCGGGACGAACGGCATGGCCTCGACCCGCGTGCCGCCCATGGATCGGGCGTGGGCCTGGGCGGCCTTGGGATCGGACGTATCGACTGTGCTCATCGGGCGCCTCGCTTGCCGGGCTCTTCCGCCTCGCCGTGCGCATGCAACGGGGGCAGGAGGGCGGTGGTGGTGACCAGCTTGATCTGCTGCACGCCACGCACCTTGCGCAGCTCGTCGCACAGCGCCTGCAGCCGCTCGGACGGGCCCTGCACCAGCAGCACCTCCAGCGATTGATCCTCTTCCAGGAAGACGTGTTGGGAGGAGATCACTTCCTTGACGAAGGAACCCTGCGCCTGGGCGAGCGCCTGGCGCACCCGACCGCGGTCGGCGCGGTAGATCAGGGTCACCGCGCCGGCCAGCACCGCGCCCTCCTGGCCCTCGCTATGCAGGGCCAGTTCGTGGCGGATCAGCTCGGCGATCATCTGCGAGCGGCTGGGCAGTTCGCGTTCCGCCACCATGGCGTCGAGCTGCGAAAGCAGCTCCGCCGGCAGGCTGACGCTGAGCCGCGCGAGCTGGGCGAGGGGATCGGATGTCATGGGAGGAGACTGGCCGCGGTATTACGAATTGCGAAGTTCGTAATACCGAAAGGCCGCTTTCGCAATCGCCGGCGCCGCCTCTCTGGGCGCCTGGAGCACGCGGCGCCCGTTAGGCTCGCAAATGGGCCTCAGCCCTCGAGTGCGACCGGCGTAGGCTCCAGCCCGAGGCAGACGGAGACGCAGCGCCGCGCCAGTCGTTCGGCCGGGTCGATGACGCCGAACAGGACGTCGTCCTCGCTCAGCACCATGGTCAATTCGGCGGCGCCTAGAATTACCAGTTCCGCGCCGTCGGCGATCAGTTCGGAAGACAGCTCGGCCATCCGCCGACCCATGTCGCCGCTGATATCGCCAGACTTGAGATCGGCGAAGGCTTCGGTGAACGCCTGCTGGCGCTCGGCCGGCAGCGTGACGATGCCCATCGATTGTGCGGCCAGGTATTCGCGGTAGAGCCGCAGCGCCGGGCGCGAGCCCAGCACCCCGACCCGGCGCGCACCGGTCTCGCCGGCGGCGCTGGCCGCGGTCTGGATCATGTCGATCAGCGGCAGGCCGGAGGCGCGTTGG
>NZ_JAUXZW010000177.1 GCF_030693805.1 Phenylobacterium sp. | reverse complement strand
CCACGGCGCGGGCCTGGGGCCGGCCGGCGTTCTCCACCGCCAGCGCGGGCGTGTCGCCCGCCCTGCCCTCCGCCATCAGCCGGCCCGCCGCAGCGGCCGCCGCATCGCGCGCCATGTACAGCACCACGGTCGTCTGGGCGTCGGCCAGGCCGGCCCAGCCGCCATCGACCAGCGCCCCGTCCTGCACGCGCGCGGTGGCGAACGCCACGCGCCGCGCCTCGCCGCGATGGCTCAAGGGGAAAGCGAACTGCGCCGCTGCGGCGCTGGCCGCGGTGACGCCCGGAACGATCTCCACGGCGACGCCGTGCGCTTCCAGGAAGGCGCGCTCCTCGCCCGAGCGACCGAATACTGACGGGTCGCCGCCCTTCAGCCGCACGACCCGCAGACCCTTGCGCGCCAGACGCAGCATCAGCCGGTTGATCTCGCCCTGGTCCATGCTGGTTTTGCCAGACCGCTTGCCGGTCTGGATACGGACGCAGCCAATGGGCGCCAGCTCCAGGACCTCCTCGGTGATCAGCGCGTCGTAGAGCAGCGCCTGGGCGCCCTCGACGGCGCGCAGCGCACGCACCGTCATCAGGTCGGCCGCGCCGGGGCCAGCGCCCACCAGCAGCACGCTTCCGGCATCAGGCGGCATTCAGGGCCTCCTTCGGCATGGCGGCGAGCAGACGCGCGATCTCGGGGCGGCACGATCCGCAGTTGGTTCCGGCGCCGGTGACCGCGCCGACGGCGTCGAGGTGGCGCGCTCCAGCACCAATCGCCGCCTCGATGGTCTTGGTCCCGACCTTCAGGCAGGCGCAGACCATCTGCCCGACGTCGACGGTGTCGACCGAGCGACCGGCCAGCAGGGCGATGCGGTCGCCCAGCTCCAGCGCGTCGTCCAGGAAGCGGTCGGCGATCCAGCCACGCGCCGGCAATCCGCCCATCTCGACGATGGCCAGCACGCGCTCGGCCCGACCCTCGGTGATCACCGCACGGCGGAGCGCGCCGCGCGCAGGATCATCCATGGTGAGCACTTCGCCCTCGGCGCGGCGCATCAACGCCTCGACCACGGCCTCGCGCTCCGCCGCGCCGCCCAGGCCGGCGAACTCGTGGACCTGGCAGCCATCGTAGGGCGTGCGCCGCCAGATCAGGTCCAGGCCCTCGGGCGCCGTCCAGGCCTCGCGGGCGACGAAGAAGCCGCGCCAGGCTTCGCCGTAGGGGCTCACCCGCGCCGGCGTGTGCTTGAATTCGGGTTGGCCGGAGGTGGGATCGACGTCGGCCTCGACCAGCGGATTGCAGCGGCCGGACGGCGCGAAGGCGTCGGTCCAGTGCATGGGCAGGAACAGCGAACCCGGCCTTTGGCGCTCGCTGATCCGCGCGGTCACCACCGCGCGACCGGCCGTGGTCTCGACCACCGCCAGTTCGCCCTCGGTCAGTCCGGCGCGTGCGGCGTCGACAGGGTGCACCTCGACCATCGGCTCGGGCGCATGGCGGCAGAGTTCGGGAGCCAGGCCGGTGCGGGTCATGGTGTGCCAGTGGTCGCGAACGCGGCCGGAATTCAGCGACAGCGGCCATTCGACGCTAACGGCGCGCGCCGGGCCCTTGGCGGCGACGGCGACCATGCGCGCGCGGCCGTCTGGTGTCTGGAACCGCCCGTCGGTGAACAGGCGCGCGGTGTTCGCGCCCTGCGTCTTGACCGGCCACTGCACCGGCGCGAAGTCGGCGTAGGCGGCCTCGTCCATCCCGCTCAGGCCTGAGAGGTCAAGGAACCGTGCGCCGTCGTTTTCGAAGGCGGTCAGCGCGGCGTGCTCGGCGAACACCTGGGCCGGTGTGGTCCAGGCGAACGCCTCGCCATGACCCATGGCGCGGGCGACGTCGGCGACGATCCGCCAGTCGGCGCGCGCCTCGCCTGCCGCGGCGAACAGCGCCCGCTGGCGGCTGATGCAGCGCTCGGAGTTGGTGACCGTGCCCTCCTTCTCGCCCCAGGCCAGAGCCGGCAGCTTTACGTGCGCGAAGTCCAAGGTGTCGGTCTGCGCCATGCAGTCGGAGACCACCACGAACGGGCAGGCGGCCAGAGCCTCGCGCACGCGGCTGGCGCGCGGCATGCTGACGGCCGGGTTGGTGGCCATCACCCACAGCGCCTTGATGCGGCCGTCGTGGACCGCCTCGAACATGTCGACGGCCTTCAAGCCCGGCTTTTCGGTAAGCGCCGGCGCGCGCCAGAAGCGTCGCACTCTGTCGCGTTCGGCCTCGCTGAAGTCCATGTGGGCGGCGAGCGTCGAGGCCATGCCGCCGCTCTCTCGCCCGCCCATGGCGTTGGGCTGGCCGGTGATCGAGAACGGCGCGGCCCCCGGCTTGCCGATCTTGCCGGTGGCCAGGTGGGCGTTGATCACCGCCAGTCCCTTGGCGACCCCCTGGGCGGACTGGTTGGAGCCCATGCTGAACAGGCTGACGGTGCGCGTGCTCGCCGCGAACGCCACGTAAAAGGCCTCCACCGACGACGGCTCGAGGCCGCAGTCGCGGGCCACGGCCTCCAGGCTCTGGTCGTCGCGCGCCAGGCTGGCCAGCGTCTCGTCGAAGCCGGCCACATGGTCGCGGACGAAGTCGTGGTCGACCGCGCCGTGGGCGTCCAGCCAGGCCAGCAGGCCGTTCCACAGCCGCACGTCGGTCTGCGGCGCGATGGGCAGGAACAGGTCGCAGCCCTCGGCGGTGTCGGTGCGGCGCGGATCGATGACGATCCATTGCTGGCCGTGGCTGCGCGCCTTCTCCATACGGCGGAACAGCACCGGATGGGTCCACGCCGCGTTGTGGCCGCTGAACACCACAAGATCCGCGAGGTCCAGGTCCTCGTAGCAGCCAGGGACCAGGTCGGCGCCGAACGCCTGCTTGTGGGCGACGACGGCCGACGCCATGCAGAGCCGGGAGTTGGTGTCGATGTTGCCCGAGCCGATGAAGCCTTTCATCAGCTTGTTGGCCGCGTAGTAGTCCTCGGTCAGAAGTTGGCCGGAGACGTAGAAGGCGACGCTGTCTGGGCCATGTTCGGCTATGGCGCGGGAGAATCGATCGGCGACCAACGCGATGACCGCGTCCCAGCCGACCGGTTGACCGAAAGCCTCGGGGAGCAGCAGCCTGCCCTCAAGGCCGACCGTGGATCCCAGCGCGGAACCCTTCGAACACAGCCGCCCCGAGTTGGCCGGGTGATCGGCGTCGCCCTTCACGTCCAGCACGCGCCCAGGCCCGGCCCGGCCCGCCACCCCGCAGCCGACGCCGCAATAGGGACAGGCGGTCCGGACCTCGCTCAACCGTCCGTGCGGATCAGGATCCGCCCTTCCTCGATGCGCAGCGGGATCACCGGAGCGCAGCCCTGGCCGCGATCAGCGCCCATGGCTTCGCCGCTGGCCAGGTCGATCGCCAGGCCGTGTAGCGGACAGGTGACCGAGCGGCCGTGGACGATGCCCTGGCTCAGCGGACCGCCCTTGTGCGGGCAGCGGTCGCGCAAGGCGAACACCTCGTTGTCGCCGCTGCGGAATACCGCGATGTCGCCGCCGGGCGTCGGCACCCGGCGAGCGCCGCGGCGCGGGATGTCGGTGATCGCGCCGACGTCGGTCCACAGGCCAGATGCAGGGATCAGCATCGCATTCATGCGCCTACGAACTCCAAACGCCGGCTGAGCGGGTTGAATTCGTCGCCGTCGCGCCCGGCCACCCGCTCAGCCCAGGGATCGATGCGCGAGAAGCGCTGCGAATAGGCGAAGCGGTCGTAGAGCGCCTTGCGCAGGTCCGCGTCCTCGATCTGGGCGCGGATGGTCTCCAGGCCGACGCGGTCCATCCACTTGTAGATCCGCTCCAGGTACCAGCCCTCCTCGCGGTAGAGCTGGGTGATGGCGCAGATCGCCCACACCGCCTCGTCCTCGCCGGCGACCTTGGTCAACAGCTCGGTGCCACGGATGTGCAAGCCGGCCGCACCGCCGATGTGGATCTCGTAGCCGCTGTCGACGCAGATCACGCCGATGTCCTTGCAAGTCGCCTCAGCGCAGTTGCGCGGACAGCCGGACACCCCGAGCTTGACCTTGGCCGGCGTCCACGACCCCCACATGAATTTTTCGAGCCTGACGCCCAGGCCGGTGGAGTCCTGGGTGCCGAACCGGCACCAGTCGGAGCCGACGCAGGTCTTCACCGTGCGCAGCGCCTTGCCGTAGGCGTGGCCTGAGACCATGCCCGCCGCGTTCAGATCGGCCCACACCGCCGGCAGGTCGTCCTTGGCGACGCCCAAGAGGTCGATGCGCTGGCCGCCCGTCACCTTCACGGTGGGAATGGCGAACTTGTCGACCACGTCGGCGATGGCGCGCAGCTCCAGGCTGCTGGTGACGCCGCCCCACATCCGCGGCACCACCGAATAGGTGCCGACCTTCTGGATATTGGCGTGGGCGCGCTCGGTGATGAACCGCGACTGCTTGTCGTCGCGGTATTCGCCGGGCCAGGCCGCCAGCAGGTAGTAATTCAGCGCCGGGCGGCAGGTCGGGCAGCCGTCCGGGGTGGACCACTCCAGCGCCTGCATGACCGCCGGCATCGATTTCAGTTCTTCTTCCAGGATGCGTTTGCGCAGCACGCCGTGGCCGTGGCTGGTGCAGCCGCACACGGACTCGGGCCCGGTCTGGACCTCGAAGGCGTCGCCCAGCTGTAGG
>NZ_JAUXZW010000169.1 GCF_030693805.1 Phenylobacterium sp. | reverse complement strand
CGCCGGCCGACGGTGCGCTGGCGCTGAGCACCGGCAGCGGCGGGACCACGCTGCCGAAGCGGTGCACAAAGGGCTGCGGCGGGTCGCCCATCACCACCGGCGCCAGCAGCGGCATGGTCTCGGGCACTGTGCCGGGGCCTTTGCGTTCGAGCGAAAAGCCCAGTACCACGTTGCTGACCTTGAGCTGCTGCGCCAGCACGTCGTCGTTGTCGGGCAGGGTGGCAATCTGCTGGCGCACCCCGGCAGGCAGCGGCCAGTCGCGGCTGACGGCGGCGGGCGAGGTGCGGTCGGGCTCGGCAAACACCACGTCAAAGCCGATCGCGGCGGCCTGCAGCCCCTGCAGCCGCTCCACCAGCTCGGCAATGCGGTAGCGCGGCCACGGCCATTGGCCCACCCGCGCCAGGCTTTCCTCGTCGATGTCCACCACCCGAACGGCGGTGTCCTGGTAGATGCGCGGCTCCAGGCGCTGGTACTGGTCCCACAGCGCGTGGCGCACGGTGCGCACCGCGGGCGGGTCGGCCAGCATGAGGCCACACACCAGCGCCACCGCCAGCAGCGGCGCAAAAAAATAGAGGCGGCGCAGCAGGCGCAGGAGTTTTCGCATCAGGGCGTCGGCAGGTCGGGTTGGAAGGGGTGTCCCCACGGGCGGTGCCGTGGGCCACGAACGGTTAACATTAGATGACAACTTCGGCGCAGCCGGCGTCGGGCGTGCGTTTCCAGCCACCCGGTGTGTGTTCGATCACAACAAAAAAAGCCCCTGCATGAGCGCTGACGAGACAACAGCACCCACCCAGCCCCCGGCCGAGCGTCCCACGCGATGGCGGCCGCTGCACATTCTGGGCGCGCTCGATGCGGTGGCAATGTCCCTGCCCACCACGCTGGGTGCGGTGTTGCTGGTGTACGTGCACATTGGCGCGCAGCACCTGGCCGCGGGCATTCTGGCGGCCATCGTTGGCCTGGTGCTGCTGCACCTGTGCAGCCTCGGCGCCACGCGCCCGGCGATGTTTTCGGCCCGGCTGTTCGAGGCCACCACCCTGGCCGCCATGCTGGCGCAACTGGGGCAGCAGCTGCCCGCCTGGGGCCTGCCAGACACCCCCGAGCTGCGGCTGGCCTGTGAAGA
>NZ_JAUXZW010000164.1 GCF_030693805.1 Phenylobacterium sp. | reverse complement strand
GCACGGCGTCGGCCGCGGCCATGGCGTTGACGGTGAGCAGGCTGAGCGACGGGGGGCAATCCACCAGCACATAGGTGTAGGCGCCGCTGCGGCGCACCGGCTCCAGCGCGTCGCGCAGCTTGAACGAACGGCGCGGCTGATGACCCAGCTCAAGCTCGATGCCCGATAGATCTTCGTCGCCGGGGATCAGATCGAGGCCGGGCAGCTCGGTGTGGACCGCGGCCTCAAGCACCGACTGAGGCCCCATCAGCACGTCGTAGAGGGTGATCTTGCGCCGGGTGCGTCCGACGCCCAGGCCCGTGGACGCGTTGCCCTGCGGGTCGGAATCGATCAGCAGCACGCGTTCGCCGACCGCGGCCAGGGCAGTGCCGAGATTGATCGCGGTCGTGGTCTTGCCGACGCCGCCCTTCTGGTTGGCGACGACCAGGACGCGCATGGGCTGATCAGGCTTTTCGAGCACGGCCTAGCCTCCTGATGCGCACGATACGCCCCCGCGGATCGCTTCGACTCGGCACGACTTCCGCGTCAAAGTCCCAAGATATTGTAGCTTCTTCAAGCTCGGACACAACATCTTGGCTTTTCAGCAACAGGGCTTGCGCGCCGTTGCGAAGGTAAGGCTCGGCGAAGGCGAGCAGGCGCGTCATCGGCGCGCAGGCGCGCGCGGTGGCGACGTCGACCTTCAGCTTGAGATTTTCGGCGCGAGCGTTGTGCACCTGCGCGGGCAGATCCAAGGTCGTGACGACCTCGGTGAGGAACCGGCAACGCTTAGCCAGACTGTCGACCAAGTGCACCCGGAACCCCGGCCGGCCCTTGCCGAGGATCGCCAGCACCACGCCCGGCAATCCCGCGCCGGTGCCCAAATCGGCCCAGGTCAGCGCCTCGGGCGCCAAGGGTGCGATCTGGGCGCTGTCCCACGCGTGCCGCGACCAGAACGCGTCCAGCGTCGAAGCGCCGACCAGATTCACCCGCGTATTCCAGTCCGCGAGGAGCAGGCGGTAGGCCTCGAGATCGGCCATCTGCGCAGGCGTGGCGTTCGTCGCCGCAGCGAAGCTGGCGGCGTCCGAAACCACGGGTGCGGGTGGGGCGTCAGGCGGCGCGACGTCGGACATGGGCCAGCAATGCCGTGAGCGCGCCAGGCGTGACGCCTTCGATGCGCGCGGCCTGTCCGAGCGTCAGCGGGCGCACGGCGTCGAGCTTGTCGCGCACTTCGTTGGAAAGCGCGCCGATGGCGAAATAATCGATGGCGGGATCCAGGGTCAGGTCCTCGTCGCGGCGGAACGCAAGGGCGTCGGCCGCCTGACGATCGAGGTAGCCGGCGTACGAGGCGTCAATCTCAACTTGCTCTCGCACCTCGGCGTTCCATGAGCCGATCTCGGGCCAAACCTGAGCCAGTTCGTCAAAGCCTATCGTTGGATAGGCGAGCAATTCCGTGAGGTTGCGGCGTTGCCCGTCAGCCTTGACCGGTAGCCCGGCGCGTTGCGCCTGGGCGGTCGTCAGGGTCAACTCGGCGGCGCGGACACGCGCTGTCGCGAGATTTTCGGCCTTCTGCAGCCAAGCATCGCGCCGCAGTGCGCCAACCACGCCCAGGGTGAGACCGCGCGATGTCAGCCGCTGATCTGCGTTGTCGGCGCGCAGGGACAGGCGGAACTCTGCACGGCTGGTGAACATCCGGTATGGCTCGGTCACACCACGTGTGACGAGGTCGTCGATCATGACGCCGATGTAGGCTTCGTCGCGGCCGAAAACCACGGGCTCGGCGTCCGAGGCGGCCCGTGCGGCGTTGAGGCCGGCGACCAGCCCCTGCGCGGCGGCTTCCTCATAGCCGGTGGTGCCGTTGATCTGACCGGCGAGGTAGAGGCCGGCGAGGCGCTTCACCTCCAGCGTCGGCGAGAGTTCGCGCGGGTCCACGTAGTCGTATTCGATGGCGTAGCCGTAACGCTTCACCTCAACGGCTTCGAGGCCTGCGATGGTGCGCAGGAACAAGGCCTGGGTTTCGGCCGACACCGATGTGGAGACGCCGTTCGGATAGACCGTGTCGTCGTCGACGCCCTCGGGCTCGAGGAAGATCTGATGGCTGGTCTTGTCGGCGAACCGCACGACCTTGTCCTCGATCGACGGGCAGTAGCGGGGACCCCGGCCCACCGCGCGACCACCGTAGACGGCGGATTCGGTGAGCCTTTCGGCGATGATCCGGTGGGTCTCGGCGTTGGTGTGGGTGACCCCGCAGGCGACTTGTCGGGTGAGGATCGGGCCGGACAGGAACGAGAAGGCGGACGGCGTATCGTCGCCGGGCTGCATCTCCAGGCGGTCCCAGGCGATGGTGCGCCCATCCAACCTGGCCGGCGTGCCGGTCTTCAAGCGGCCCATCCTCAGACCCAGGGCGTAAAGGCGGTCCGACAGGCCGATCGCCGGCGCCTCCCCGACCCGGCCTGCGGGGATGCGCTGCTCGCCCTGATGGATGACCCCCTTGAGGAAGGTGCCAGTGGTCAGGACCACACGGCCCGAAAAATAGGTTTCGCCCGTGGCGCCGAGCACGCCCGTGACGCGGTCGCCGTCGACGATCAGATCCTCGACGGCTTCAGCTCGGACGGTCAGGTTCGGCGTGGCGGCGAGCTCGCCCTGCATCGCCTCGCGGTATTGCCGCCGATCGATCTGAGCACGAGGCCCGCGCACAGCAGCGCCCTTCGACCGGTTCAACAGGCGAAACTGGATGCCGGCGCGGTCCGCCAGGCGACCCATCACCCCGTCGAGCGCATCGATCTCGCGCACCAGGTGGCCTTTGCCCAGGCCGCCAATGGCCGGGTTGCAGGACATCTCGCCGATGGTTTCGAGCTTATGGGTGAGCAGCAGCGTGCGCGCGCCGAAGCGCGCGGATGCGGCGGCCGCCTCGCAGCCGGCGTGCCCGCCACCGATGATGATCACGTCCCAGGAGCTCAAGCTCGCCGCCTCGCATATCGCGCCACGTGCGCGAGAGCTCATATAGTCGATCGCGGCTCCCGGGTCACCGCGGCTTGTTTCACGTGAAACACTACTTTCCGATACAGAATGTCGCGAATATCCGGCCCAGCACCGCCTCCGGATCGATCCGACCCGTAATCCGATCCAATGAGCGGGCGGCGAGGCGCACATGCTCGGCGGCAAGTTCCGGCGCATCGACGCAGGTTCGCGCACGCGACAGCTCATCCGCCGCCGCCGCCAGCAACTCGCGGTGGCGCAGGCGCGTCGCGGTGGGGATCTCCCCTGCCCCAAGGGACAAGGTCACGGCGTCGGCGAGCCGCGCGCGCAACGCTTCGAGTTGACCGGGATCGTCCGCGGATACTGACACCACGTGGAGCCCGCTGGCCATACCGGCCTGACGCGCCCAGGCCGTCGCCGGTCCCGGGCGCAGGTCTGATTTGCTCAGGACGCAGATGTCGTCGGGCTGAAGAGCATCAGGCTGAGACGCGGGCGCCGACGCCGAACTGTCGATCACCCAGACGCGCAGGTCGGCCTCAGTTGCCCAGGCGCGCGCACGGCGAACGCCCTCGGCTTCGATCTCGTCGTCGGAGTCGCGCAGACCGGCGGTATCGGCCAGGATCGCCTTGTAACCGGCCAGGTGCAGAGGGACCTCGATTATGTCCCGCGTGGTGCCCGGCGTCGCGGTGACGATCGCCGCCTCGCGGTCCGCGAGGCGGTTCAGCAGGGTGCTCTTGCCCGCGTTGGGCGCGCCGATCAGGGCGATGCGATAGCCCTCCCGCACCCGCTCTCCGCGCCGCGCATCGTCCGCAGCAGTGTTCAGCTCGGTGATCAACCCGGCCAGGATCGGTTCCGCGCGGCGAGCGACATCCGCCGGCACCTCCTCGTCGGCGAAATCCACGGCGGCCGCGAAGATCGCCAACGCCTCGGTGAGCGCGGCGCGCCATTCACGTTGGGCGCCGCTCAGCGCGCCGTCGAGCTGGGCCAGAGCCTGGCGCCGTTGAGCGTCTGTCTCCGCGTCGATCAAGTCGCCCACGGCTTCGGCCTGCGCGAGGCCGAGCTGGTCGTTCTGAAAGGCGCGCCGTGTGAATTCCCCCGGCTCCGCCAGGCGCAGGCCGGCGACCGCGAGGGTTTCAAGCAACCGGCTGACGACGGCCGCGCCGCCGTGCACGTGGAATTCGGCGCAGTCTTCCCCGGTATAGCTGGCCGGCGCGGGGAACCACAGGACCAGGCCATGGTCGAGCGTGTCGCCTTGGGCGTCGCGCAACCGCCGGAGCGTCGCCACGCGGGCGCTCGGCAGGCGCCCGCTCAATCGTCGGACGACGTCACGGGTCGCGGGACCCGACAGGCGCACCACGGCGACCGCCGCCCGGCCGGGCGAGGTCGCGGCGGCGAAGATGGTGTCAGTCATCAGGTCTTGGTGATGTTTCCAAGGCTGGCTTCGATCAATTTACGGAACTGCTCCTGCGCCCCCGCGCCGAACGCCATCCAATTCTTCATCAGCTCGTCGCCTGACAGCATCGACATGTTGGAGTCGAGGCGGTTCTGCATTTCCCTCACCAGGTGTTCGTTCAGGGGCGACACGTCGGGAAGACCCATGAAGCGGCGCGCCTCCTCCGGGCTGCAGTCGACCTCTACCGTGACTTTCATCGAAACCGCCTTCCCGAACGTTTGAGCACTTTGGTTATGGTCGCACGCCGTCGGGCGCGCTAGTAGCCCCCACACCCTCCACGAGACAAGAAGGCGGCAGCCGCATGGGCGAGACCATCACCATCACCACAGAAGACGGCGCTTTCTCCGCCTATCTGGCTCGGCCCGCATCAACGCCGGCTCCGGCGATCATCGTGCTGCAGGAGATCTTCGGCGTGAACGCCGGGCTTCGGCAGATCTGCGACAACCTGGCCGGGGAAGGCTTCCTGGCGGTCTGCCCGGATCTGTTCTGGCGGCTGGAGCCCGGAATCGAGCTCACCGACCAGACGCCGGAGGACTGGAAGAAGGCCTTCGCGCTGATGAACGCCTTCGATGTCGATCAGGGCATGGTCGACGTGGCGGCGGTGGTCGACCAGGTGCGTGACCTGGACGAGTGCAGCGGCAAGGTCGGCGCGGTGGGTTTCTGCCTGGGCGGCCTGCTGGCCTTCCTCACCGCAACCCGGACCGACGTGGACGCCAGCGTCGCCTACTACGGCGTCGGCATCGAGAACCGCACGGTGGAGATCGAAAAGCTGGCCCAGCCGCTGATGATGCACATCGCCGAAGATGACCAGTTCGTGCCGAAGGAAGCGCAGGCGATCATTCTTCAGGCGATGAAGAACGATCAGAACATCGAGATCCACACCTATCCGGGGCGGAACCACGCCTTCGCCCGTGAAGGCGGCGAGCACTACAACGAGGCCGACGCCAAGCTGGCTGCGGGCCGCACGCTGTCCTTCTTCAAGACTCATCTCGGCTGAGTCGTGCGCGCCGTACGGATGCATGAGCAGGGCGGCCCTGACGTCCTGAAGGTCGTAGATTTGCCGTCGCCCGAGCCTGGCCCGGGCGAGGTGCGGATCCGCAACGAAGCGATCGGCCTCAACTTCCTGGAGACCTATCAGCGGTCCGGATTGTACGCGATCCCGCTGCCCACCGGTCTGGGGTCGGAAGCGGCGGGCGTCGTTGACGCGCTCGGCGAAGGCGTCACGCGCCTGAAGATCGGCGACCGAGTCGGATACGCCAGCACCCAGATCGGCGCCTACGCCGAACAGCATGTGATCCCGGAGTGGAACGCCTCGCTGCTACCTGCCTCGATCGACGCGCGCACGGCGGCGGCGGCGATGCTCAAGGGTATGACCGCCCAGTTCCTCCTGCACCGCACATGGCCAGTGCAGCGCGGGGACACCATCCTCGTTTACGCCGCGGCCGGCGGTGTCGGGTCGATCCTCGTGCAGTGGGCCGCACACTTGGGCGCCGACGTGATCGCCGCCGTGGGATCGGCGGCGAAGGGCGATACGGCGCTGAAGCTCGGCGCCAAGCACGTGATCCTCTATCGCGAGCAGGACGTGCCGGCCGAGGTGAAGCGCATCACGGGAGGCGAAGGCGTCCGCGTCGCCTACGATTCCGTCGGCGCGGCGACGTTCGAGAACACCCTGGCCAGCATCGGTCGCCTGGGCATGTTCGTGAGCTATGGGAACGCGTCGGGTCCGCCACCCGCCATCACGCCGCTGCGGCTACGTCAGCAGGGTTCGATCTTCCTGACGCGGCCCGACCTCTACGACTACATCGCGACGCCGGCCGAACGCGACGCCACGGCGCAGTCGCTGTTCGATGTGATCGGGTCCGGGGCGGTGAAGATCGCCATCGGCGAGACCTTCCCGCTGGATCGCGTCGCCGATGCGCACCGGCGGATGTCGAGCGGCGAGACCACCGGCTCGAGCCTGCTGATTCCCTAAACGCCTACTGTGAAGCCTGCGGCGATCAGTCCTACCGAGTGTTTCACGTGAAACACCCGGTAGGGCCGAAACTCAGGTGTTCATGGAGTCGAAGAAGTCAGCGTTGTTCTTGCTGTGGCGCAGCTTGTCGAGCAGGAACTCGATCGCATCCTGAGCGCCCATCGGGCTGAGGATACGGCGCAGGACGTGGGTCTTCTGCAGCTGGGTCTTCTCGGTGATGAGTTCGTCCTTGCGGGTGCCGGACTTGAGCACGTCGATGGCCGGGAAGATCCGGCGGTCGGCGACCTTGCGGTCCAGGACGATTTCCGAGTTACCCGTGCCCTTGAACTCTTCGAAGATGACTTCATCCATCCGGCTGCCGGTGTCGATCAGCGCGGTGGAGATGATGGTCAGCGAACCGCCCTCCTCCACGTTGCGCGCCGCGCCAAAGAAGCGCTTCGGGCGTTGCAGGGCGTTGGCGTCAACACCGCCGGTCAGCACCTTGCCGGACGACGGCACCACGGTGTTGTAGGCGCGGCCGAGGCGCGTCACCGAGTCCAGCAGGATGATCACGTCGCGCTTGTGCTCGACCAGGCGCTTGGCCTTCTCGATCACCATCTCGGCGACCTGCACGTGGCGCGTCGCCGGTTCGTCGAAGGTGGACGAGATCACCTCGCCGCGCACGGTGCGTTGCATGTCGGTGACTTCTTCCGGCCGCTCGTCGATCAGCAGCACGATCAGGTAGCATTCGGGATGGTTGGCGGCGATCGACTTGGCGATGTTCTGCAGCATCACCGTCTTGCCGACGCGAGGCGGCGCGACGATCAGGCAGCGCTGCCCCTTGCCGAGCGGAGCGACGATGTCGATGACCCGGCCGGAACGATCCTTCAGGGTCGGATCCTCGATCTCCATATTCAACCGCTCTTCCGGATAGAGCGGCGTCAGGTTGTCGAAGAGCACCTTGTGGCGGACGTTTTCCGGCGGTTCGAAATTGATCTGGTCGACCTTCACCAGGGCGAAGTAGCGCTCGCCTTCACGGGGCGCGCGGATCGCGCCATCCACCGTGTCGCCGGTCCGCAGGCCAAATTTGCGGATCTGCGAAGGGCTCACATAGATGTCGTCTGGCCCAGGCAGGTAGTTGGCTTCCGGCGAGCGCAGGAAGCCGAAGCCGTCCTGAACCACCTCCATGGTGCCCGACCCCGAGATCTCCACGCCTTCTTCGGCGAGGGTCTTGAGGATGCCGAACATCATGTCCTGCTTGCGCATGGAGTTGGCGTTCTCGATCTCCAGCGTCTCGGCGAAGGACAGCAGGTCGGCGGGCGACTTGTCCTTCAACTCCTGGAGCGACATGCGGGTGAGGCCGAGCGCTGCGACTGCGGCGCTGAGTTCAGAGGTCTCGTCGCCGCCATCGGCGCCGGAATCCCCATCGACCTGACTGTCCTGCGTATCATTGGGCAGGTCCAGGGCTTCGTGTTGTTCGTCTTCGTTCATTGAATTATCTCGTGAAACAGGATGCGACCGCGGAATCCGTGACGGACTCCGGGCGCGTGAGGGATAGGTACTTGACGCATGGCGCGTCGGATCGTTCTTGGGGGCCGACGGCTGCAGCCAGTGGGCGCGGCGCCGGCGATAATGCGGGGCGCGGCCAGGGGACCCTTTCCGCGTATCTCAGCGGAACCACGTCCACATTGGAAGGTCAAGCCGCAATTGTAATCGGTATGGCCGTCAGCGGTTTCCGAACTCGGTCGTCACCGCCAGCACCATGACGATGGCGGCCAGGAACGGCAGTTCGTTGGTCATACGCCAGAACCGGTTTGACCGGGTGTTGCGGCCCTCGGCGAAGCTCTTCCGAGCTCGTCCCAGGAAATGGTGCCAATAGGTCAGGAAGACCACGCCGCTCAACTTGGCGATCATCCAGGGCTGACCGAGGAAACCCCATCCGCGCGTCGTCCCGTCGAACCAGATCAACGCGCCGCCGAAGATCCAGGCCGCCGCCATCGCCGGGTTCATGATGATCCGGTAGAGCTTGCGCTCCATGGTCTGGAAGGTCGCATCCATCTCCGAGCCCGCCTGCGCCTGGGTATGATAGGCGAACAACCGCGGCAGATAGAGCAGTCCCGCCATCCAGGCGATCACCGCCAATATATGCAGGCCCCGCAACAGGTCGTAGGTCATTGGGCCTCCGCCGACGCCGGGCACTTGGGGCAGAGCGAGCATCGCCAGGCTCCGGCCGGGCCCACAGCCTCGCTCCGTCCTTGCGCGTCCATCACGGCGTCCCGAAGCCAGTCGATGAACGCGGGCGACACTCCTGGCGTCGGGGCCCGAAGATAGGGTGCGCAGCCCGCGGCCTGAGCGAGCGCCGCATATTCATGATCGAGCTCCACCAGCGTCTCAACGTGCTCGGAGACGAAGGCGATGGGCGCGATGATCACGCCCTTACCCTCGGCGCCGGCGCGGCGGATTTCCTCGTCGGTGGAGGGCCCGATCCATTTCAGCGGTCCAACACGGCTCTGGTAGCAGACACGCCAGTCCCAATCAGCGGGCAGCAGCGCCGCCACCGCCTGCGCTGTCGCCTCGATCTGAATCTGATAGGGATCGCCCCCGTCGACCACTTTTTCCGGCAGTCCGTGGGCGGAGAAGAGCAGCCTTAAGCCTTCGGGTTTTCCAGCCTCATGCCAAGTCTTTTCAATGGCTTGTGCATGCGCGGCGGCCAATCCGGACGCGTCCGGATAGCAGCAGATCGTACGCACGCGGGCCCTTCCCCGATACACTCTCGACCACTCGGTGAGTGATGAGGCCGTCGTGGTGGTGGAGTATTGCGGATAGAGCGGCGTAAGCACGATGTCGTCGGGAGCGAACGCCTCTACCGCCCTCGCCGTCTCCTCGGCGAACGGCGTCCAATAGCGCATGGCGATGAAGGCGCGGACCTCGACCTCGTCCTCATAGGCTTCGGTGAGAGCGGCCTCGAGCGCCTGGCCCTGAGCTCGGGTGTTCTTCAGCAACGGTGATCCGCCGCCCATCAGGGCGTAGTTGGCCCTGGCCGATTTTGCGCGGCGCGACGAGATCAGCGCGGCCAGCGGATAGCGGGCGATCGCCGGGACCGCGATGATCGCCGGGTCCTTGAACAGGTTGTGAAGGAACGGCCGCACGTCGCCGGGGCCGTCCGGGCCGCCCAGATTGAACAGCACTACCGCCAGGCGCGTCATCGGCCGGTGACCCGCTCGACCACGCGCTGGATATTGGCCACCGGCGTGTCCGGCAGAACGCCGTGACCCAGATTGAAGATGTAGGGCCCCTGCCCCCATCCCTCCAGCAGGGCGTCGACGCGGGCGTCCAGCGCCGGACCGCCGGCTCGCAGCAGCAGGTTGTCGAGCGCGCCCTGGATGGTCTTGCCTCGCGCCTGCAGCCGGCGGCCCAGCGCCAGCGGAGCCTGGGTGTCGAGCGCGATTCCCTGAACCGGCGTGCTCTCCCCGTACGATTCCACCAATGCGCCTGCGCCCCTTGGAAAGCCGATGAACGGCGCGGTGACGCCGGCGGCGCGAACCTGCGCCACGATCGCCTGGTGCGGACGCACGACCACGCGCTCGAACACGTCCTCCGAGAGCCCCTCGGCCCAGGACTCGAACAATTTCAACACCTGAGCGCCGGCGTACGCCTGCATCACCAGGTAGCGGGCGGTGGCGTCGACCAGAATCCGCAAGAGCCCGTCTAGAATATCGGGGTGGTCGTAGATGAAGCTGCGGGCCGCCGAGCGGTCGCTGCCTCGGCCCTCGATCATGTAGGTTGCGACCGTCCAGGGCGCCCCGGCAAAGCCGATCAGCGCCCGCTCCGGTTCCAGAGCCGCGCGGACCCGCTTCAAGGTCTCGCCGATCGACGACAAGCGCTCAGTGGACGCCTCAACCTCGCCCGCCAGGGACTCAAGGGATGGCAATGGCCCCAGACGCGGCCCCTCCCCCGCCTCGAACCAGACCTGCTGGCCCAACGCGCGAGGGATCAGCAGGATGTCGGCGAAGACGATCGCCGCATCCAAGGGAAAGCGGCGCATCGGCTGCAATGTCGCCTCCGCCGCCATCTCCGGATTGTGGCAGAAGGCGATGAAGTCCTTCGCCCGCGTGCGCAGCTCACGGTACTCCGGCAAGGAGCGCCCCGCCTGCCGCATCAGCCAGATCGGCGGCCGCTTCAGGGTCTCGCCATCTAGGGCGCGCAGCAGCAGAGGGCGAACGGGCTGGTTCATGCCGGCGGTTAAATCGTCTTCGGCCGGCCGGCTCAAGCCCGGTGCGCGCCAGGCTTCCTTCTTCCAATTAAGAGTTAGATTCCCTTTCGGGTGAAGTAGCAGGTTGGCCCTGCCCGCTACGGGGACAACTCAGTCGCGCCTGCGACAATGCGAACCTTCTCCCCAGGCTGGCCATACCAGGACGCGGTCTGACTGGTATGGCCTGTGAGTCGCGGGGATGACCACGAAGCTGCTCGTAATGCTTAAGGAATCGTTAACCGGGATCCGGCGCCGATCGGCAGAGTCCAGTCGTCCGTCCCAAGGCTGTCTAAAACTCCCTGTCGCGCAGCCGCCGGACCGCGCCGCAGGGGATGGAGGGATCGCAAACCGGCCGGGTTATGCAGGCTTTGCGCCCTCGCCGGCGGAGACGCACGATCGAGCCTCCCCTATCCCCAAGCGCGCACAGCTCCGGTAGAAGGGATGCACAGAAACCATCCCCAGAAATCGGCAGATGACCCTGACACCGCAGCAACGCCTGGCCACCTACTTCCATGTGCACCTGGTGTCGGACTCCACCGGCGAGACGCTGAACGCCCTGGCTCGCGCGGTCTGCGCCCGATTCGAGAACGTCCTGCCGATCGAGCACATCTACGCCCTGGTGCGCTCGCCGCGGCAGTTGGACCGCGCGCTCTCCGACATCGAGGAGGCGCCGGGCATGGTGATCCATACGATCGTCGACGATCAGCTGCGCACCGCGCTGGAGGAAGGCTGCCGCCGGCTGGACATGCCCTGCATCGCGGCGCTCGACCCGCTCGTCTCGGCCCTGTCGCGCTATCTCGGCGCATCGATCACCAGCCGGGTGGGCGTGCAACACGCGCTCGACAACGACTACTTCAATCGCATGGACGCGCTGAACTACGCAATCGGACATGATGACGGGCAGGGCGGCCAGGACCTGGAGCAGGCTGACGTGGTCCTGGTGGGCGTGTCTCGGACATCGAAGACGCCGACCTGCATCTACCTGGCCCACCGCGGCGTGCGCGCGGCCAATGTGCCGCTGGTGCCGCACAGGCCGCCGCCGGAAAAGCTGTTCGATCTCAAACGAGCGCTGGTCGTCGGCCTGACCGTGTCGCCGGATCGACTGGTGCAGATTCGCAAGAACCGCCTGCTGAGCCTGAAGGAAACCCGCGAAAGCACCTACACCGACCCTGAAGAGGTCCGCGACGAGCTGGTGCGCGCGCGCCGGCTGTTCGAGCGCCAGGGCTGGCCGGTAATCGACGTCACCCGGCGCTCGGTGGAGGAGACCGCCGCGGCGGTGCTCAATCTGATGCATGGCGGCCACGGCCAGGTCGAGGTGTTGGGATGACGTCAGACGTCGTTCTGGCTTCGAAGAGCCAGGCCCGATCGATGGTCCTGGCCGGCGCGGGGGTGACGTTCGAGACCGCCGTCGCCGGGGTCGACGAGGACGCGGTGAAAGTCGCCCTTATGGCGGAAGGTCAGGGTCCCCGCGAAATCGCCGATGCGCTCGCCGAACTCAAGGCGGTGAAGGTGTCGCGCAGCCGTCAGGGACTTGTGGTGGGCGCCGACCAGACGCTCGAGTTCGAGGGCGGCCTCTATGACAAGGTCGACACCCTGGCGGCCGCTGGCGAGCGCCTGCGGCTGTTGCGGGGCAAACCGCACCGGCTGCATTCGGCGGTGGTGGTGGCCCAGGACGGCGCGCCGATCTGGCGCGAAATCGTCAGCGCCACATTGACCATGCGTTCGTTTTCGGACGAATTCCTCAATGAATACCTTGAATTGGATGGCGCTGAAGCCTTGGGATCGGTGGGCTGCTACCGCCTCGAAGGTCGCGGCGTGCAGTTGTTTAGCCGGATCGAGGGCGACTATTTCACCATATTGGGACTGCCGCTGATGGGACTGCTCGACCTGTTGCGCCGCCATGGCGCGCTCGCCCAATGACGTCGGTCACAGCCCGATCGGTGGTCGTTGGCGTCGTCGGTCGCCCGATCAGCCACTCGCTGAGCCCGATCATCCACAATGCCTGGATCGCGGCCGCAGGGATCGAGGCGGTGTATGTGGCGGTTTCGCCGCCGGAAGACGGATTCGCCGCCTTTATCGCGGGCCTGCGCGGCGGCGGCGTGCTGCGCGGCCTGAACGTCACCCTGCCCTTCAAGCCGCAGGCTCTGGCTCTGGCGGACGACACGACCCCACGGGCCAAGGCCGCGGAGGCCGCCAACCTGTTGGTGTTCCAGCCGGACGGCGGCATCTGGGCCGACAACACCGACGGCCTGGGACTGCTGTCGGCGTTCGCGAGCCAAGCGCCGGGGTTCGACCCCGCGGCCGGACCCGTGGCGGTGCTGGGGGCAGGGGGCGGCGCACGGG
>NZ_JAUXZW010000163.1 GCF_030693805.1 Phenylobacterium sp. | reverse complement strand
CTTCGGCTGGATGACCCGCTGGCGCCGTCTGGTCCGCGACTAAGAGGCCCGGATCGACGTCTCGCAGGCCATGATCCTCGTCGCCATGGGCGGAAACCTGCTACGCCGGACCACCCACCCGTGAGTTTCCAAACGGACTCTAACAAAAAAGCCAACGCGGGCGTCAATGCATAGGCGCGCATGCTCACCCGGCGCAAGCGATCTACCAACACACCGCCGCCCAGTGTTCCGGCCACGGCGCCCGCCCCGCTTATCAGACTGTAATATAAAGCGATGTCCGTCAGTTCCATGCCGCGCACGCGCATCAGGAATGCTGGGGCCCAATTCAAGAACCCGTACAGAATGAAGGCCGAGCAACTCGTCGCGACCGCCGTGGAGCGCAGCAGCGGATCACCGAAAAAGGCGGCGATACTGTGCAAAAGCGTTGGCTGGGGGTCATCCGCTGCCGGGCCGTGGCCGGCGCGATCCATTTCCCCCCGCTTTGGCTCTCGCACGACAAGCAGCAAGAGCAAGGCCAAGAATACGCCTGGCGCGCCTACTGCGAAGAAGGCTACGCGCCAGCCGTGTTCCGCTGCAATCCAACCGCCCGCCGCCAAACCGGCGGTCGATCCGAGCGGGAGACCTAATTGATAAAGCCCCAAAGCCATGCCGCGCCGCTCCGGAGGGAAATAGTCGGAGATGAGGGAATAGGAGGCAGGATTCCCCCCGGCTTCACCGACTCCGACGCCCATACGCGCCAGGGCCAACTGCAAGAAATTGGTGGCGAGCCCGCATGCCGCGGAGAACATGCTCCAGACTGCGCAGCAGACTGCGATGATCCAAACCCTACGGACGCGGTCCGCGAGCCACGCAAGGGGTATCCCAAAAGTAGTGTAGAACAACGCGAACGTCAGACCGGTCAACATGCCGAGCTGAGTGTCGCTGAGGTGTAGTTCCTTGCGGATCGGCTCGGCGAGCACCGAGAGGATTTGACGGTCGAGAAAATTAAACGTGTAGATCAAGCCGAGCATCCCCACGACAACGTATGGGTATCTCGATGACCCTTGGATGCGGCGTTGCGCCGACATAGCTGCCCCCGCCCCTATTGCCTCCGCTAGATCTCAGCATCACCTGCAGGCATGCTCGCTGAGGAACACAGGCTGGATCTTGCATAATTTAGTGCGTTTCCATTAAAACTCTTACAGCGTGTTTGTAGGGCGAGTCTAGGAGGCTGGGGTTCGCGCGGGCGAGGGTGTGGGCGCTACGATAAAGCGACGAAATCCAAGCCGCGCCCTCCGTCCCTTGGGGCAGATCGCCGGGACCCGCGAACGCTGCACGGGGCGACGAGAAGCGAGGCCGTCATGTACACCGTCTTCAGCACCTTCGCCGCTGTCGCCGCTGGATCTCACGTTCGGCCGTTCATATGCATTCCGCCGCGTGACGACCGGTCTTGGCTCCCCGAGGGGGCCGAATTCACATTCGGAGAAGTGCTTCGCCGCGTGCTCCAGTTGCGGTCCGACTATGCCGGCGCCGGCTATGGGCACGGACACCGTGCGGCTCTGTTGTTGGAAAACCGCCCTGACTTCTTGTTTCACTTCCTGGCGCTGAATAGCCTTGGCGCCAGTATCGTGCCGATCAACCCCGATCTTGTTCCTGCTGAGATCGCCTACATTCTCGAACATAGCGAGGCTGATCTTGTCGTCGGCCTCAGCTCTCGGCTCGATGCGCTGCGTCATGCAGCGCGCGGCGTCCCGAAAAGGCCTCCCGTCGCTGACGCCGAGCTCTGGAAGGAGGCTCCGCCTGTCCAGGGCCGCACCTTCTTGAAGGGATCACCGACGGACGAGAGCGAGGCGGCCATTCTCTATACGTCCGGCACAACAGGCCAACCAAAGGGGTGCGTCCTCACCAACCGTGCGATGCTGGCGACCGCGCGGTCTTACGTGGCGGCAGGGGGTTCGATTACATTCTTCGCCGGCCAGGACAGGCTCATCAGCCCGTTGCCGCTGTTCCATGTTGGCGGGCTCTGTCTAACCACTCTCGGCATGATGGTTTCCGGCAACTGCATCATCCTGCTCGAGCGCTTCCGGCCATCTCAGTTCTGGCGCGACGCGGTGGCGGCGCGCGCCACCGTGATGCACTACCTCGGCGTGGTCCCGGCAATGCTGATGTCGCAGCCAGACACGCCTGATGAACACGCGCACTCGATCAGGTTTGGCTTGGGCGGCGGAGCGTCTCCCTCGCTGATTGAGCGCTTCAGGCATCGCTTTGGCATCGCCTTGACGGAGGGCTGGAGCATGACCGAGGTGGGTCGATGCACTTGGAACAACTATGCGTCCCACCATACGGCGCAGCCGTGCATTGGACGGTCGAGCGACGGTCTAGAAGCGCGCGTCGTCGATGAGCACGACGACGAGGTTCCGCACGGGACCATTGGCGAACTCTGCGTGCGCTGGGCTGGCCTGGAGGGGCCGCGTTGGGGCTTTTTCGCCGGGTACCTGAAGGACCCTCAAGCCACCGAAAGCGGTTGGCGCGGCGGTTGGTGGCATACTGGAGACGCAGTCACGATGGAGGATGACGGCACGCTGATATTCATTGATCGGCGCAAGAACATCATCCGCCGTTCAGGAGAGAACATCGCGGCCGCCGAGGTCGAGCAGATGCTGGCATCCCATCCTGCCGTTGCGCAGGCCGCCGTCGTGGCCGTGGCCGACGAGATACGCGAGGAGGAAGTCTTGGCTTGCGTTGTTCTGAAGGACGGCGTCCAGGGAGACTTGGCGACGGCGCGCTTGCTGTTCGACCACTGCGGAGAAAATCTGGCATATTTCAAAGTCCCCGGCTGGGTGCTTTTCATGTCCGAAATCCCCACTACGGGATCGCAAAAGGTTGCAAAGTCTCAGCTGTTTCCGGGCAATGCGGATCCCAGGACATACGCAGGGATTCACGATCTGCGGGTCTTGAAACGGCGAGGGCAATCCTAAGCCACCGGCTGAGCGTAACCGCAGGCCTCCTGGCGCCAACGGGGGGCGATGACCACAAGAGCGGGATCTAGGCTTCAGCGGCCTTAAGCGTAGTACGCGAGTTCCAAGCCGGGCGAGTCCCAGCGAACCTTGGCGAGCCTACCTGTACTCGACAGGGTCACCCAGGCGTCGCGCATATCCGCCCCGCCAAAGCAGATGTTGGTGGTCATAAGGTCGGGGAAAGGTTGATGGGTGAGCCGCCCACTTTGGGGATCAACGGATGTGATTCCGGCATTGTTGAAGACGGTTGCACAACAGACATGCCCGTTCGCGTCGACGGCCAGCGAATCAGGAAGCTGACGTGGGGCGAATTGCCCGATCGGCCGGCCTGACGCAAAGCCGGCGACCGGCGACAGTAAACCCGGGCCATCGATGTCGAATTCCACAAGAAGCGCTTCGTAAGACAAAGCGCAGTAGAGCTTTTTGCCGTCTGGCGACAGGCCCATCCCATTGGCGCGAACGCCGTCGACGACACGGGTGACGAACGAGCCGTCGGCCTTCGCGTAGTAGATCCCGCCATTCTCCGTGGATGATCCCGCGTGCTTGCCCATGTCGCTGAACCACATGCCCCCGTCGCGGTCGAACACTAGGTCGTTCGGGCCGGCTAAGGGGCGACCATCGACGCCTTCATACAGCCGTTCGATGCGTCCGGAGTTCGCGTCGATTCGATCGACCCACCCCGGTTTGCTGTCGGCGGACGCCCCTCCGTCCGTTACAAGGAGGCCGTCCTGTCGGGAAAACGACATTCCCCCGTTGTTGACGACGTACAAGCATCCGTCAGGTCCTACCGCAGCGCCGTTCGGTCCGCCGCCGCATTCGGCGACCAGTTCCTTGTCGCCGTTCGGTCGTATCCTTGTCACCTGCCCGGCCGCAATCTCCACCACGACTACGGACCCGTCCTTCATCCATACCGGTCCCTCTGGAAAGGCGAGACCTTCGGCGACGATTTCGATGTCCACTGGTCTCCACCTCCAACCTGAACGCCGGCATGCGACGCACGCCAATATGGACTTTGCCCGGATTACATTGAGCTCTTCATAGAAGCGCGGGGCGTCGCGCGAAGCTCTGTTCAAAAATCGAATAACTTAATCAAAATCAATGCCGGCATAGTTGTCGCGAGTCGCAGCTTCACAGTATTGGCGAAACGCTGGGAATCCACCGCTATAGCGCATCACCCTGCGAGCGCTTCTGCCCTCCACGTTCGAATTCACGCCGGTCATCCACGAATCGACCGAATTGCTGAGAAGGCCTATTCCGGAGTCCGCGACGTGGCCGAACCATCGCTTCTCGGCTTCCTGTGTGACCTCCACACGCGTCGCCCCGCGGGCGACCGCAAAGCGCAGCAGTTCGCTCACCCAGTTAGCGTTGAATTCCGCGAAGCGCGTGAAATTGCCCACACCGCCATGGGGACCCATCACCATCATCATGTTCGGGAACCCGGCCACCAGAAACCCGAGATAGGTTTGTGGCCCAGAGGCCCAGGCCTCCTTGAGGCTACGCCCGCCAACACCTCGAATGTCAATCTGCTCGAACGCCCCCGTGATCGCGTTAAAGCCGGTGGCATATATGATCACGTCGAACTCATGCTCACCCGCACTCGTCCTGATGCCGGTCGGTGTTATCTCTTGTATCGGCGTCTCGTTCACGTCGACGAGCTCGACATTGGGCTGATTATAGACTTCGTAATAGCGGGTCTCGAGCGGCAGCCTCCGCGTTCCAAAGCCATGGTTCTTCGGGATGAGGCGGTCCGCGACTTTCGGATCTTTCACGCGCTCGCGAATCTTACGGGCGACAAACTCGCTGATCAGCGCATTGGCGTCTGAATCCACGAGGATGTCGCGGAAGTTGCCATACCAAATGCCGAACCCGGGTTCGGAGTAGAGCTTCTCAAAAAACGCCTCACGGACTTCCGGCGTCACTTCCAGAGCCGAACGAGGATCGGGGCCGTGCACGAAGCACCCCGGCGTTTCCTGGCAGCGCGCCATAATCTCCGGATAGCGCGCGCGGATCTGCTCCATTTCCTCGTCAGTGATCTTCGTATTGTGTAGGGGTGCGCACCAGTTCGGCGTGCGTTGAAAGACCGTCAGATGGCCGGCGACCTTGGCTGCCTCTTGGATGGTCTGAACACCGGTAGACCCCGTGCCGATCACCGCAACGCGCTTGCCCGCCAGGTTTACAGGGTCATGTGGCCACTGAGCGGTGTGATAGGCTTCACCAGCAAACGTTTCGACACCCTTGATACGAGGCAGCGTCGACGCCGAGAGGATTCCGATAGCGGTGATCAGGAATGTGGCGTGATACTTTCGGCCATCGCTAAGTAGGATTTCCCACTTCCTAGTCTCTTCAATGTAGTGAGCAGCGATGACCTCGCTGCCAAATTGGATGTCTCGCCGCAAGTCGAACTTGTCAGCGACATAATTTAAGTATCGCTCAGTCTCCGGTTGAGTTGCAAAATGTTCTGTCCATTTCCATTCGTCGAGGAGTTCTTTCGAAAACGAGTAGATGTACGTCCAGCTCTCAGAGTCGAACCGGGCTCCAGGGTAGCGGTTCCAGTACCAGGTGCCGCCGACGCGCGATCCCTTTTCGAGCACCAACGCCTTCAGTCCGAGTTCGCGCAGCTTGTAGAGTTGGTACAGCCCCGAAACCCCGGCTCCGATTACGATCGCGTCGTAGTCGGCTGTGCTGCTCGAGTCGCCATCTGACTTGAGAAATTGAACCGCCGTCGTCATGCATCCACCCTGTCAGGCAACGTGTTATCGTGGCGGTTGAACCGCCAACCCAGCTCAAGCCCCGCATTTAGTGTTTCACCAATAAAGCGAATTTATGAGCGGGGCCAGTCGGAGTGACGGTCCACTTCATAGGTCAGCGTGTCGCGCGATATTACGGCCCCAGATGACCGAATCGACCCGGGTCGGCGCAGCGACGCCGAGATGCCTAGCCGCGGGTCAGAACGCGCGGCGGATCAGTGGAGAAGGAAGTCGGTTACGACCCGGTTGAATTCGGCAGGGCGTTCGAATTCGATGAAATGGCCAACGCCGCCGCCCCAGATATGAACCCGGATATCGGGAATCATCGAAAGGGCGGATAGCGCTCCGTCCAGCGGGACCATGCGGTCTTGATGTCCCCACAGCAGCAACACCGGCACGGTCAGGCCTTCCATGACGGGCCGGATGTCTACGTTTCCGGCGTGCTGCTGGCGCGGCTGGGGCATTGCGCGCGCGTCCATCGCCGACTTGTAGCGCAGCTCAATCATGTCTTCGGTCAGCAGGTCGTTGTTGGGCACGAAGAGACGCATGATGCGGACCATCTTTTCCCGACTCGGCTCCTCCTTGAACGCGTTGAGCGCTTCAATGCCGTCAGCTGGCGTCACGGTGAGAAAGGTACGACCCGCCGCCGGCGACTTGAGAACCACCTTGAACACACGCACCGGGAATTTGTTCGCGAGGTAGATGACCGCAGCGGCGCTCATCGAGGTGCCATAGAAGTTGGCGCGTTCAATGCCGAGTTTGTCCATCACGGCGCAGATCGCGCGAACAAACAGCGCTTCCTGCGTCTCTCCCGGCAACGCCTCTAGGTGGCTGGAACCGCCATAACCAGGCAGGTTGATGAGCAGCACCCTGAACGACTTAGATAGGACATCGATGTTCCACTTCGTGTTGTCCCATGCATTCGCCCCCGCGCCGCCTCCGTGGAAACACAGCAATGGAGGACCGTCGCCTGCTTCGTTGTAGAGGATGGTAGCGCCCTCGATCTCGCAACGGCGCGACGTAGATTCAAAGTCCAACATTGGTCTGCGCCTCGAATTATTTCGATTAAGGGTGAGAATTTGCCGGCCATCGGCCTGCGAATTTTTCCGGGCCGCCGCTCGGCCACGGAGCGGACGCCTTCCTGGTGGTCTTCAGTGGCCCGAAGCATCGTCTGGAGTTCAAGCTCGGGGGAAGTTTGCTTGCGGACGATCTCGGCCAATGCCCCACGAACGGTCTTGCGGGTTGCGGCGACGGCGAGAGAGGCGTTTTCCGCGATCTCATGCGCGAGCACTCCTGCTTCACCATCGCCTCCACGAAGCTCGAACAAGCACTTCTCGCCGCGCTGCAGGATTGCGGCGCCGATAGGTCGCGACGCCTCCTCCCGGCAACTGAATTCACTTCGTTTTTCCGCGCCAAACTATCCGGCTGCGTCCTGTACAGAAAGCCTAAGGCCATTTACGATTCATATTCATCGCAGCCAAGTTTATTTTGGGCAAATCAATAAAAGCGGCGCCAGGCGGCGCTAACCGCCTGCGACTAGGCCTTGTGGCGCCGCGATTATCGCTGAAGCAAAGGTGCGACGCTTGATCGATTTAGACAACCCGCGGAGATCACTCGATGGTCGCATCGCAGCTGTCACCGGAGCCGCGAGCGGCATCGGAGCCGCAACCGCGAGCCTGTTCTCCGCCCTGGGGGCCAGGGTAATCTCAATCGACCTGAAAGACGCGCAGGTGAATGTCGATCTCAGCACGCCGCGCGGGCGATCCGACATGATTGCTCAGGTAGAGACGCTGGCACCGGACGGCTTGGATATCGTCGTGCCATGCGCAGGCGTTTCGCGTGTCGCACCCGAGCTTATCGTCGCGCTCAATTACTTCGGGGCCGTCGCCACTCTGACTGGATTCCGCCACCTTCTCTCGAGGCGCAAATGCTCGCAGGCGATCGGGGTGGCGTCAGTCGCGGCCATCGCCGACACAGACGATTTGATGGTCGCTGCATGCTTGGCGGGCGACGAAGACGAAGCGATCGCTGTGGCGAAAACGTTGCCGGCTCCCCTGACTTACAACTCGTGCAAGCGCGCCCTCTCGCTCTGGGTACGCCAATCGGCGACGCTGGCCGACTGGGCGGGGTCGGATATTTATATGAACGCCGTTGCGCCGGGCTTCGTAAAAACCCCGATGACCGAACGCGTGCTTGGGGACGAGGCGGCGATGGCGTCAATACGGAAGATCACTCCCCGCGCCGTCGACCATGTTGCCGAACCCGAAGTGTTGGCCGAGGTGATCGCCTCAATTGCAGCTCTGCGCGGCGGCTATCTGGTGGGGCAGGTCGTCTTCGTTGATGGCGGAAGCGATGCGTTGTTGCGGCCGGACGCGTTCTAGAGGAGAGCCTAAAGGTCGCCTCAGCGCCCTTGCCATTTCGGCGTTCGCTTCTCAACGAACGCTCGAACTCCCTCTATACGGTCCTCGCTCGTATAGGGATTTGGTCCTACGTCGAGCCGAAGCGCTGCGTGGACCGGCAAACCCCATCCTTTCAGCGTCATGTGTTTGTATCGCTGAAGGGTAAGTGGCGCATTTTCAGCGATAGCGGCGGCATATTGGGAAACCTCCGCGCGAAACTCGGCGGCGGGAAAGCGCCGATTCAATAGGCCGTGCTGCTGCGCCTCTTCGGCAGTGATTAGGCGGCCGGTGTAAAGCATTTCAAGGGCGATAGCGCGCGGCATCAGCCGTGGCAGCAGCACTGAGCCGAAGTTGGCGCCCATGCCCCGCTTGGCCTCTGGCATGCCAATCCGGGCATGATCGGCGGCGACGCGCAGATCACAAGCGAGCGCGATTTCACACCCCCCGCCAACCGCATCGCCGTTGATCGCTGCGATCGTTGGCTTGGGCGCCTCGAGGATGAGCTCGAACAGGTTGCGGTCGCGACCGCGCATGGGCTGCGGGAAACTCTTCCCAGCGCGCGCCAGTTCATCTGCTTCCTTCAGATCGAGGCCCGCGCAGAACGCTCGCTCGCCTGCCGCGGTCAATACGATGACCTGTGCGGAGGCCGAATCGGAGGCCTCCAAGAAAGCGTCGGCAAGTTCAGACATGGTCTGCAGGCCAAGGGCGTTCAGTCGCTCGGGGCGCTCTATCGTGATGTAGGCGACGCGTCCACGGAGCTCGTAGCTGATATGCGAGGTCATGGCTTCCGCTCCGCAACTCGGGCCGCTAACAGCGACCAGGTGATATGTGCGTCAGGTGAGTCAGTATATCTAAGAAAAAAATGATCCGATGACCTAAGTCACCGGATCGAGTTTCCCACGATACCGGGGAGCGGCACGTGGAATGCTAATGAGAGAAACAGCGCTAATGTGAGATGTCGCCGTCCCGCAGGGCAGACTCCCTTTGCGACTTGCCCGCGCTCACTTGACGGGGGCCAAACCTCGGGACGAAAGCCCGGCGGCCAGCGACTCGGGATTTGCGTAAATCTCGGGCGCCGCCGTCGGGAAACCATCTGCGGGCTCCTCCACTCGCTCCGGATCGATCGGACGGCGCAGCGACACGCCAGCCTCCACCGCCGTCGACCATGAAACTCGACTTGTGCTGAAAAATTCCAACGCCACTTGGTTGAACAACTCAGTACGATCAGTTTGTCCCTGATGTCCGCATTTGTCTGGATAAAAGAATTGAATGTTTGAAGCCGCGTCTTCTTGTTTGAATCCGTTTTCAACAGCAGAAATGACATCCTGCAATCCAAACAAATAAATTATCGGCATTGTTAATCTGTCAAGCCGATCCTTTGTAGAATACACCTGCCTTAGATTGGGATCGGTAACAACAAATGGCACATACTGGACGCCGAACCGCGCGCGGCCTGCGCGCTGCAAGAGCCCGGCGTGTGTGCGCATCTTTATGAGATCTGCCGGGAGCTGCGTCCCGCCGTACGCGATCGACTGCATGGCCTCCGCCATGTCAGCCTCCGTGCCCTGCCACGCATGACCCTTGAAGTCGGGATTGGAGGCGAACTTGCCCCGGCTGATTGGGATCTTGTCCTCAATCGTGGCGATCTCGCAGATGTCGCCAATTAGGCCGGCGATCAGGAACAGACTGCGGACGCGCTCAGGATGGGTGACCGCATAGTAAGCCGATAGGATGCAGCCGCCGGAATTGCCGCCAAGGTGAAACACCTCAAGACACAGCGCGTCTGCAAACATATTTAGAAAGTCGACCTGCGCCTTTACGTCGTGCGCGACGTATTCGGCCCTGGATGTGTCCGCCAAGCCGTATCCCGGGCGGTCTGGGCAGTAGACTCTGAAACCCGAAGCGCCCAGAGCGACAGCCATGGACCGAAAGCCCGCCGTTCCGGAAGATCCTTCGATACTGCCGTGGAGCAGGACAATCGGCGGCCCCTTGTCTCCAGCCGTGACGTAGTGGGCGCGTCGGCCATCGGCGAGCCTCACCCAGCGGCTAGCTAGCCCTGGAACGTCCATGACGCCTTCGTCGGTGAGCGATGCATCGGCAACGTCGGAAGGTTGGATCGCCAATGACTTCTTCCTCTATAGGGCGCAGCACGGCGGCAGGCGTATGCCGGCCACTGGGAGGCGCCCTTCATCGTGCAACCTATGAGATCTCGCGGCGGACGCTTGCGCGCCCGCCGCCTGAGACCGTGTGACGACTAGTCGAGCTCGCCCTTGCGGTAGCCGAGCAGGTGACGCGCGATCAGCAGGCGCTGGATCTCGCCAGCGCCTTCGTAGATGTCGGTGATACGGGCGTCACGGAACCACTTCTCGGCGAGGAACTCCTCCGACAAGCCGTCCGGGCCCAGCAGTTCGATGCAGCCCTGGGTGATCTGGCGCGCGGCCTTGCCGCCCATGGCCTTGGCCATCGAGGCTTCGATCCGGTAGCCGTCCGAGGTCTCGCCGAGTTGCTCTTCCTTGAACTTCTCCTGCATCACCGACATCCAGGCCGCCTGCCACAGGGCTTCCATCTCGATCAGCCGATGTTCGACCATGCCGCGGCTGGTGCGCTGCTTGGCGTAGTCGGGGTCCACGCCAAGGCGCGCCGCAGTGAAGTCCAGCATCGAGCGGCAAAGGCCCAGCGTACTCGCCGCCACCAGCGGGCGGTTGTGGTTGAACTTGCCCATGGTGCCGCCGAAATTGGCCTCGATCTTGGCCAGCGCCGGGACACGCATGTTGTCCAGGATGAAGCCGCTGAGGTTGTGGTGGCGGATGCCCATCTTCTTGATCGGTTGGGCCTCGATGAAGCCGGGCCATTCCTTCGAGACGACGAAGGTGCAGAAAGGGCGCTTCCCGTTCTCGTCGGGCTCGCCCTTCATCAACACCAGCACGCCGTCGTGGTAGCTGACGCCGGAGATGAAGGTCTTCTCCCCGTTGAGGATGTACTCATTGGTGGCCGGGTCATACTTCGCGTTGGTGATCATGTTTGTAGGGTCGGAGCCTGCGCCCGGCTCGGTGATGCCGATCGCCAGTTTCAGGTGGCTGTAAGCCGCGATCTGCTCCGGCGTGCCGTAGTCGCGCACGATCCAGCCGCCAAAAGACCCCCCGTCGAAACCGTTACGGATACGCGCGTCGCTTGAGCTGACCATTTTCATCATGGCCTCGGTCATGTGCTGACCGCTGATGGGCGACGTCTCCTCCGCCAAGTAGTCATCCGGTGATTTAGTGCCTGCGACCGACGGATGGTCGGTTGGCTTATCACGCGTTTGCACCTCGCCGGCGTTATCCAGTTCGCGCGCGTACTTGCGGCCGATCTCGTTCTCTTTGCGCGCCACGTCCATCAGCCGTTGGTCGGCTTCCGTCAGGCTAAAATCGACCATCTTTCAACTCCGATCCGAAATCTTGTGCTTTGAAAAACGATTGGAAATTCAGACGCCGATGGCGCCTTCGAGCACCGAC
>NZ_JAUXZW010000054.1 GCF_030693805.1 Phenylobacterium sp. | reverse complement strand
CAGCGCAGCCGCGACTATTCCGAGATCGCCACCTCGTTCCGCCCGGGCCACGCCGACTACGCCTACTTCGCCAAGTACGGCGTGCGCGACTACCGCGGCGGCGGCCGGGCTTCGGCGCGTGAGACCGCGGCGCGGGTGGCGGCCGGCGGGATCGCGCGCAAGCTGTTGGCCGGGGTGACCATCCGCGGCGCGGTGGTGCAGATCGGCCCCCACGCGGTGGACCCCGACCGCTTCGACTGGGACGAGACCAGCCGCAATCCATTCTGGTGTCCCGACGCGGGGATGGTCGACACCTGGGAATCCCACCTCGAGCAGGTGCGCAAGTCCGGCTCGTCCACCGGCGCCATCGTAGCGGTGGAGGCCACGGGTGTTCCGGCTGGCTGGGGCGCGCCGATCTACGGCAAGCTCGACGCCGATTTGGCGGCCGCCTTCATGTCCATCAACGCGGCCAAGGGCGTGGAGATCGGCGCCGGCTTCGCCGCCGCAGCCCTGTCTGGCGAGGAAAACGCCGACGAGATGCGCATGGGCGACGACGGGCCGATGTTCCTGTCCAACAAGGCCGGCGGCGTTTTAGGCGGCGTTTCGACCGGCCAGGCGGTCACTGCTCGGGTGGCGTTCAAGCCGACGTCTTCGATCCTGTCCCTGCGCCGCAGCATCAACGAGGCCGGCGAAGAGATCGAGCTGCGCACCAAGGGCCGGCATGACCCCTGCGTGGGTCTGCGCGCGGTTCCGGTGGTCGAGGCGATGACCGCCTGCGTGCTGGCCGACGCCTTCCTGCAGCACCGCGCTCAACTTGCCCGAGAATCGTTCACGCCAGGTTAGTTGAAGCTGTGTGGTCGCCTGCGGACTAGGCCACATGCAGTGTTGCGCGCCATTTTTATGGGCGCCAATAATCAGGTTATGGATTTCGATTGACCTGTTTCACGAGCGACACGTAAGTGAGCGCCGCTCTTTCCTGACGCGACCCGTTCAACTTTAGATTTAAGAGATCGTGCGCTACGAGCTCCTCAACATTCTACTGGTCGACGACAACCACCATATGCGGGTGCTGTTGGGCGAGATTCTGCGCGCCATCGGCGTGCGGCACATCCATGAAGCCAACGACGGCGCCGAAGCGTTGCAGATGCTGCGCGGCATGCCGATCGACATCGTCATCACGGATCTGGCGATGCAACCGCTGGATGGCATCGACTTCATGCGCCTGCTGCGCAACTCGCCGGAGAGCCCCAATCCGATGGTGCCGGTGATCATGATCACCGGGCATGCGACGCAACGGCGGATCTATGAGGCGCGCGACGCCGGCGTGAACGAATTCCTCGCCAAGCCGCTGACCGCGCGCGGCGTGATCGAGCGGATCAGCCAGGTGGTCGACCACGCCCGGCCGTTCGTGCGCACCGATGACTACTTCGGCCCGGACCGCCGCCGACGCCCCCTGCCCAATTACCACGGCCCCTGGCGCCGGTCGTCCGACGCCGCGCGGGCGTCGACGGAGAGCGAGGAAGCCGAATCGTGAGCCTGGCGCGCACCATCGCGATCTGCGCGACGGCGATGCTGCTTTCGGGTTGCGTGGCGACCGCGGTGGGCGCTGTGGCTGGCGCGGCGATCGGCGTCACCGGCGCCGCTGTCGGGGCCACGGCCAAGGGCGTCGGTATGGTCGCCGGCGCAGTGATCCCGGGCGATCGCGACCGCGAACGCGACTGAGGCGACCGCCTCTAGTCCACCGTCATCACGCAACGCTCGCCGACCGTGGGACGCGACACCGCGATGCGCGCCAGGCCTGGGAACGCCGGCTTCAGCCGCTCGGCGAAGTAGCGGCACAGATGCTCCAGCGTCGGGCTCTCCAGGCCGGGCTTCTCGTTCAGAACGCCGTGGTCGAGTTCACCCGCCACCGCGCGCAACGCCGCATCCAGCGCGCCCAGATCCTCGACCCAGCCCACCGGCCCCTGCGGTTCGCCGCGGATCGTCGCCTCGACGCTGAACGAGTGCCCGTGCAGTCGGGTATAGGGCCCGCCTTGCGGCCCTTGCGGAAGGTAGTGCGCGGCGTCGAAGGCGGCGGACTTGGTGATCTCGAAAATCGTTCAGCTCATCGGCAGGCTCAGACAGCGCGCTCAGGCGATGCCGAGGTATTTGTGGGTCTGCACGCTTAAACGCCAGCGCGGATGGGCAAGGCAATAGTCGATCGCCGCGCGTGTCGCGCCCTCGCGGTCGGGTCCGTCCATCGGCTGCAACAGGAAGCGCTCGAAGTCCCAGCCCTCAAAGGCGGCCGGATCGACGCCCGCCTGCGGATAGACCAGCTTCAGCTCCTGGCCTTGCCGTTGGACGACCGGCGTCGCGCCCTTCGGGCTGACGCAGATCCAGTCGACGCCCGCGGGCGCCGGCAAGGTGCCGTTAGTCTCCAGCGCGATCTCGAAGCCGCGCGCATGCAGAGCGTCGATCAGCTCGGGGTCCAGTTGGAGCAACGGCTCGCCGCCGGTACAGACGACCAGCCGATCGCGCGGGCCCGCGGTCCACGCCCGTTCGACCGCGTCGGCGAGGGCGTCGGGCGTGGCGAACCGACCGCCGCCGGGCCCATCCATCCCGACGAAATCGGTGTCACAGAAGGTGCAGGCCGCCCCCGCACGGTCCTGCTCGCGCCCGGACCACAGGTTGCAGCCGGCGAAGCGGCAGAACACCGCCGGACGACCCGCCTGCCCGCCTTCGCCCTGCAGGGTCAGGAAGATTTCCTTGACCGCGTAGCTCATAGGGCCAGCGCCGGCCGCCCTTGCGCGGTCCAGTCCTCCCAGCCCTTCGCCCGCAGTTCGCATGCCGGGCAGGTCCCGCAACCGTGGCCCCAGGCGTGCAGTTCGCCGCGCTCGCCGCGGTAGCAGGTGTGGCTCTCGGTCAGGATCAGCTCGACCAGCGCCTCGCCCCCCAGCGCCTTGGCCAGGGCCCAAGTTTCGCCCTTGGTCAGCAGCATGAGCGGCGTCTCGATGCGGAAGTCCTGCGCCATGCCGATGTTGAGCGCCGCCTCCATGGCGTCGATCGCCACGCGCCGGCAGTCCGGATAGCCGGAGAAATCCGTCTCGCACATGCCGCCGACCAGCGCGCCGGCGCGGCGCCGATCGGCCAGCGCCGCGGCATAGGTCAGGAACACCAGGTTGCGGCCCGGCACATAGGTCGACGGCAGGCCCTTTTCGGTGATCTCGAACGCGCGCTCGCTGGTCATGGCGGTGCCGCCGATGTCGCCGAAGCCGCGCATCTCCAGGACATGGTCCTCGCCCAGCCGGCCGGCCCAGTGGGGGAAGCGCTCCAGGAACGCCGCACGAACGGTCTGGCGCGCCTGCATCTCCACGGCGTGGCGCTGGCCGTAGTCGAACCCCACGGTCTCGACGCGGGCGTAGCGATCCAGCGCCCACGCGAGGCAGACGCTGGAGTCCTGCCCGCCCGAGAACAGGACGAGCGCGGTGTCGGCGGCGGCGATCATCGGACCCATATGCGCGTCCGCCCACGCTTGGGGAAGTCCAGTGAACGCTTGGCGCGACACGGGCGATGATCTAATCCCGCGCCAACCCGCCGGAGCCGCAGATGCCTGACGTCCGATTGTTTTCCAGCCTGAAGCTTCGCGACGTCACCTTGAAGAACCGGATCGTCGTCTCGCCCATGTGGCAGTACGCAGGCGAGAACGGCTTTCCCACCGACTGGCATCTGATGAACCTTGGCCGGCTGGCCGACGGCGGCGCGGGCCTAGTGTTCCAAGAGGGCACGACGGTCGAGCGGCGCGGCTGCGGCACGCTGGGCGACATCGGCATCTGGGACGACGCCTTCATTCCGGCCATGTCCCGGCTCGCCTCGGTGATGCGCGACAACGGCGCGGTCCCCGGCATCCAGCTCATGCACGCCGGCCGCAAGGCGCGCCAGCAGCGCCCCTGGGAGGGCCGCAACCTGCTGGAACGGAGTGCGGAGATCGCGGACTGGGACGCCTGGGAGCCTATCGCACCCAGCGCCCTGCCGATGGCCGAGGGCCTGGCGCCGCCGCGCGAGATGACCCTCGCCGACATCGCCGCGATCACCGAGGCTTTCGTTTCGGCGACCCGGCGCGCGGTCGCGGCCGGTTACGAGGCGCTGGAGCTGCACGCCGCCCACGGCTACCTGCTGCACACCTTCCTGTGCGAGGCTTCGAACCAGCGCGGCGACGCCTACGGCGGCGATTTTGCGCGGCGCGCCCGCTTCGTGCTGGAGATCGTCGAGGCCGTGCGCGCCGCCTGGCCCCAGGACAAGCCGCTGTTCGTACGCCTGTCCTGCGTCGATCGCAGCGGATGGACGATGAGCGACACGATCCAGCTGACGCGACTGCTGGTGCCGCTGGGCGTCGACGTGATCGACTGCACCAGCGGCGGCCTTAAAGGCTCGCCGCTATCGACGGGCCGCCCGCCCGAGTACGGCTATCAGGCGGCCTACGCCGCCGAACTGCGGCGCGAGACCCGCGTGCTCACCGCCGCCGTCGGCCTGATCGTCCACGCAGAACACGCCGAGCGATTGCTCGCCGAGGGCGCGGCCGATCTGATCGCGATAGGCCGGGAGATGATCTACAACCCCAACTGGCCGATCGACGCGGCGCAGAAGCTGGGCGTCGACGCCGGCTTCGGCCTGTTCGCCGAGCGGGCCGCTTTCTGGCTCAGCTAGCGCGCCGAGGCGATGCCGGCCTTGGTCCCTTCCACCTTTCCGAGCGACAAGGCCTGAGTGACCACCTGAAGGTGCGACAACTGCGCCCAGCCCGCGCACGTTGAGTTTAACCTCTCCGCAAGCGCTTCGAGCGATGGTGACGCATGGTCGCCTCGACTTGAGTGGTTACATGTCACTGTCGGAATTCTTCATCGAGCGTGTCGCGTCGGAGATCCGTCAGCAGATGGACGGCATCCTGGCGCTTGCCAATCGCGCATCGCGCCAGCCTTTGCCAGCGGATGCGCAAACCAGCGTCGCCGGTCTGGTCGAGCATGCCGAGAGCGTCCGGCGCATGCTGGACGACGCCCTGGACCTTCGGACCATCGACTCTGACGGCGTGACGTTCGACCTTCAGGCCACGCGCCTGCGCGAACTCATGGACGAGATGTCCGAGCGCTGGAGCCGCCGGGCTGCGGACCTGGGCGTCACCCTGCTGGTCGCCTACGACGGCGAACCGGAGGCCTGTGCGCTGATCGACAGCAAGCGCCTGATCCAGGTGTTCGATGGCTTCATCAGCCAGGCGGCGGCCAGCGGCGGACGCGGGGCCATCGAGGCTTCGCTGCATGCCGTACGCGACGGCGAGCGCCTTCGTCTTGAAGGTCGCATCCGTGGCGGCGGCGAGGCCGTCGTCGACACTCGCTCCGAGTTGATCGACATCGAAGCCCGCTATGGCGTCGAGGCCGCCCTGGCCACCGCGCTGAGCTGGCGGATCGTCGAAGCCGCGAACGGCGCCGTGCGACGCGAGGCCAATGCTGGCGCCGGCGAGACCATGGTGTTCGAGTTCACCGCCGAATGCGCCACCGACGAGGTGGAGGCCCAGGACAACCACGCCAGCGCACGCGCCGCTCACGTGCTGGTGGTGGATGACAACGCGACCAACCGCATGGTCGCCCAGACCCTGTGCGAGATGTTCGACTGCACGTCTGAAACCGCCGAGGATGGCGTCGAGGCGGTCGAAGCGGCCAAGACCGGGCGCTTCGACCTGATCTTGATGGACATCAAGATGCCGCGCATGGACGGCGTCGCCGCCACGCGCGCGATCCGCGCGCTGGCGGGCGATCCAGGCCGTGTGCCGATCATCGCGCTGACCGCCAACGCTGACCCTGACGACGCCGCCGGCTATATCGCCGCCGGCATGAGCAGCGTCGTCGAAAAGCCGATGAAGCCCGAATACCTTCTCCAGGCCTTGCGCCAGGCGCTGGCTGATGCGGATTCTGCAGCCGCAGCTTGAGCGAATTCGCCTGCTGCGTGAGCCCCATTGTCGCCCCGTTCTTAACCTATAGTTAATTTTGATGGCGTCGTCGAAAAATGACGCCTCGGGGGGCTTGCGTAGAAGGCGCGGGCGTTGGGGGCGACCGCGACATGTCGGGGCCGACATCTGAGCAGGCTACGGCCGTGTTGCTGGCTGGCGACGCCTATTGGCCCGGGCCGCAGGTGACATTCAGCATCGCCGCGGCGAACGCCCAATGGACCGGCTACGCGCCGGACGCCGAGCCGTTCGACTCGCACTACGCAACGCTCGGCGCGACGGCCGCCGCACAGTTCAGATCCGCGATCGGCCAGTGGGACCAGGTCATCGGCCTGCGCCTGACCGAAACCAACGACGCTAGCGCCGCCGGCCAGATCCGCATCGCATTCACCGACGTCGATCGCATCGCCAGGGAAGATGTCACCGGCTACGCCTACGCGCCTCCGGCCCCGGGTGCATCGGGACCGCGCATGGCTGGCGACGTCTGGCTCGACTACAATCTCGCCGGATCCAGCTTCGTGAGCGGCGGCGTCGACTACCTGACCATGCTGCACGAGATCGGTCATGCGCTGGGCCTGCGGCATTCATTCGGCGGATCGACGACATTGCCGGCCGGCTACGACGATGTGCGCCATACGGTGATGTCCTACACGCCCTATACCGACGCCTTCCTGATGAGCGTCGAGCCGGCGGGGTCGAACCTGAGGGTGGTCGGCCAATTCGTCGCGCCGACGACGCCGATGGTGTTCGACATCGCCGCGCTGCAGAAGCGCTACGGCGCGGACGCAGCGACCGGCGCCGGCGACACCACCTACACCTGGTCGCAGTCCCAGCCGATGATGCAGACGGTCTACGACGCCGGCGGGACGGACCTGATCGACCTGTCGACCCATACACGCCCCTCGATCATCGACCTGACGCCCGGCGCCTACTCCTCGATCGCCTATTATTCGGCCCAGGCCCAGGCGGCTTACTGGAGCGCGCAATATCCGGGGGGCGCTTCCGGCATCGCCGAGCAATTCGCTAAGGCGACTACCTACACCTGGTCGAACAACCTCGGCATCGCCTTTGGCACGGTGATGGAGAACGTCCAGGGAGGCTCGGGTGGCGACACCATCGGCGGCAATTTCGCCAACAACAACCTGAACGGCGGGGCGGGCGACGACAGCCTCGACGGCGCCGACGGCGACAACTACCTGCGCGGCGGCGACGGCCAGGATCGGCTGCAGGGCGGGGCGGGCTTCGACGACATCAACGGCAATATGGGCGACGACACCGCCAGCGGCGGCGGCGGGGGCGACTGGGTGGTCGGCGGCAAGGATCGCGACCTGCTGTTCGGCGACGACGACGACGACGTCATCTACGGCAACATGGGCGCAGACTCGTTGAGCGGTGGGAACGGCGACGACATCATGCGCGGCGGCCAGGACGACGACACCCTATCGGGCGGCGCAGGCGACGACTGGCTGTCCGGCGACCGCGGCGGCGACACCCTGAGCGGCGGCGCAGGCGCTGACGTCTACCGAGCCGGAACGGGTAGCGCGATCGATCGGATCCTGGATTTCAGCCGCGCAGAGGGCGACCGCGTGCAGATCGACGGCGGCGTCGCCTACGCCGTGGCCCAGCAGGGCGGCGACACGGTGATCGACCTGGGCCAAGGCGACTCCGTGGTGCTGGTCGGAATCTCCGCCGCGACGCTTGATGCGGGATGGATCTTCACGGCCTGACGTTGTCTTTTGCGGTCCCGTACATCACGGGTTCATGCGTTGTCGTCCATGGTCGGCGGCTTATCTACGCGGCATGGGACGAACTGTGAAAAACCGGTCGGAGACACGGGCGTAATGCTCTCCACCCTCGTTGTGGCGGAGCTTGCGCTCGTCTATTTTCTCGGCGCCCTCACTGGGCGTCCGCTGTGGCGTATCGCGCGCCGCGTGTGGCGACGCCTGCGCGGCGGTCGCCGCGGCGATTGGGACGGCTACTTCAAAAATTGAGCATGGTCCTTCTGGTCGCCTCATTCGCGCGCGAAGGGATTTGCATGGCGCATTCATTGCATCACCGGCTTAGCTGGTCAGCGCGGCCATTGGTCAGGGAGAATCCCGCGTGAAAATCGTCGCCTTCGTCAGTCCCAAGGGCGGCGCCGGGAAGACCACGTCAGCCTTGCTGTTGGCGCTCGGCCTGCACGATCTAGGCTTGCGTGTCGCGATGATCGACGCCGATCCGAACAAGCCGCTGGTGCATTGGGCGTCGCTGCCGAAGCGGCCCGAGCGGATCACCGTCCACGCCGCCCCTACCGAGGCCGATATCCCCGACGCCTTGCGTGAGGCCAAGGCGAAGTCGCCCGACTGGATGATTGTCGACACCGAGGGATCGCTGCGCGCCGGCATCGCCTTCGCCGCCACTGCACCCGACATGGTGATCACCCCGCTCGCCGCCTCGGCGATCGAGGCGCATCAGGCGCTGAAGGCCGCCGAGCTGGTGGATGCGGCCTCTCGCAGGCTGCGCCGCAAGGTTCTGCACGCCTGCCTGCTGACCCGCCTGCCGGCCGCCGTGCGTCCGCGCTCCCTGCGCCAGGTCGTGGCCCAGCTTCGCGAAGGCGGAGTGGCCATCCTGCCGACCGCCCTGATCGAGAAAGAGGTGTTCCGCCTGCTGTTCGCCTACGGCGGCGGGTTGACGGACCTGGAACAGACCGGCGCGCCAGGCGTGACCGCAGCCAGGCTCAACGCCCAGGCCTATGTGGCCGCGGTGATCGACATGGTCGAGGGCCGTCCCGCCGATCCCCCCGCCCCTGGAACCAGCTGGAACCCCGCTGAGCGCCGGCCCGAGGTCGCTGCTCCGCAACCGCACAGTCCGCTGCGAAGCTGATCTCCGGCGGCCGCCAAGTGCGGCTCCCCGGGCGCGGTCGCGGTCAATCCGAGGAGCTGAGGCCTCGGGCGCGCCTGGACCTCAGAGCTTGTTGAACAGCACCACGACGTACAGGCCGTAGAACAGCGCTGCGGCCGGCGCGAGGAACTGATGATACCAGGCGCGCCGGGTGACCGCGGCCAGGACCGTGGCGCAGATAAACGCGAGGTGGAAGACAAGGTTGGTCGGCGTCACACCGCCTTCGGTCACCCATTCCTTCAGAAGGCTGGCCGCGGCCGCCGCGGCCATCAGCGAGAAAAGCGGCCGGGCGTGCTCATAGTAGGTGGCGCGCATCTCCGCCTCGCCGCCGTCCGGCTGATCCGGCAAGGCAAGGGCCGCGACCATGTACAGAATGACCGTCTGCAACAGCACGGCGGCGTACATGCCGAACGTCCACTCGTCATGGTGGCGCAGGCCGAACATCGCCCACCAGGTCTGCGACAGGCTGAGCAATAGAGTGAACGCCCAGATCACCGCCGGCGCGTAGAGCCGCACGCGATTGCGGGTCAGCAACAGGCGGCGAAATCCCTGCAGGATTTCGGTCACCGCAAGACCGATGATGATCGAGAACAGCACCGCCAGGTAGTTGAAGGCGTCGCTTGCCGCAGGCGTCATCGCGGATCGTCCGACAGGGCCATGAGCACAGACTAGTCGCCGGTGGCGCGACTTTCCAACAAGCTTGACTGAAAAGCGCGCGCGTTGCGGCGGTTCGAATATCGGCGCTCAAATATCAAAGAGCCCCGCTCGCGCGTGCGCGGGCGGGGCTCCTGATCTTCTGGCGACATTGGGCTCGTCGACCAAGCCGAATAGATGCGCAGTCCTTGGAAGGAGTCCATACCCGTTTCCGTAAACGGCGGTTCGCTTCACGCGTGTTTGAATTCCGACGCACTTCTCTGTTTCCGGACGCTTGATCCGGTGTTATCGGTTTGGTGATGTCACTCCGTTTGAGGATGCGCCGCCTGATGGTCGGCCGCGCGGGTGGCAAGGGGAATAGAGATCTATGGCGACTTACGTTTATGAGACGATCACCGCGGCTCAAGCCCTTGCGATCCTGACCACGGACAACGTGGTTGTGCAGAGCGGCACCGCGAATGCGGTGACGGTCGTCTACAATGCGGCGACGCCGACCCAGGCTGACACGATCACGATCACGATCGGCGCCCGTTCGGTGACCTTCGGTTCGAACGTCGCGACCGTCGCCCAGGCGGGCAACGTGATCATGCCGGACGGCACGCTGCTGTACATCGGCTACACGGGCAATGACGGCTACACCGCTGGCGCGACTGGCGATGCGGCGTTTGGCGGGACCGGCACGGACACTCTGGACGGCGCCGGCGGCAATGACCTGCTGCAAGGCAACCAGGGCAACGACAGCCTGGTCGGCGGCACCGGCAACGACACCGTCTACGGCGGCGCGGACAACGACACCATCACCGGCGGTTCGGGCACCAACTTCCTGCAGGGGAACAAGGGTAACGACACCATCGTCGGCGGCACGTCGTCCGACACCATCCTCGGCGGTCAGGACAACGACTCGATCACCGGTGGCGGCGCGGCTGACTATCTCAGCGGCGACCTCGGCAACGACACCATCGCCGGCGGTACGGCGGCTGACCAGATCTTCGGCGGCGACGGATCCGACACCATCGTCGGCGGCGGCGGCGCGGACGTGCTGAACGGCGGCGCC
>NZ_JAUXZW010000148.1 GCF_030693805.1 Phenylobacterium sp. | reverse complement strand
TCGCCCCGCCGCCGCCCCCGGTCGCCGCGATGAGGCCGGCCGAGCGCTCGCCCGCGCCGATAGCCAGGGTGGCCCCAGCGCCGGCCAGCATCTACCAATCCCCGCCGCCGCCCGCAGCGCCGCCTGTCGCCGTCGCAGCCGCCGTCACGCCCGCACCGGCGCGCACCGGCGGCACGCCGGCCCGCTACTATTCACTGCACCGCCAGTACGGCCTCGCGCCGGATGCGGCGCCGGCGCAATCCTCGACGCCGCGCTACGTGCTGATCGGCCCGCCCGACGAGCCCGCCGCCCCGCGCTCCGACGAGGACGACGACACGACCAAGAAGGATCGCCCCTCGTGACCGACGCGGCCGCAAGCACCAAGCTGCACGACCTGATCGCGCTGGCGCAGGAACCGTCCAGCGAGCGCCGCCGCGAACTGATGCGCGGCGTCACCGACCTGTTCTTCACTGGTCAGGCGCTGGAGGGCTCATCCGAGATGGCGCTGTTCGACGAGGTGTTGAGCCAGCTCGCCGGAGAAATGGAAGACGCTGTTCGTGGCGAACTCGCCGCGCGGATGTCCCAAGCCGAGGTCGCGCCGCGGGGACTGCTGCGCAAACTGGCTCGCGATGAATCGATCGACGTGGCCCGCCCGGTGCTGGAGGGCTCGCGCGCCCTGACCGATGACGACCTGCTGGCGGTGGCCCGCACCCGAGGCCAGGACCATCTGCGGGCGATCTCGCAGCGCGTGACAGTCTCGGAAGCCGTCTCCGAAGCCATTGTCGAGCGTGGCGACGACCACACCCTGGGCATGCTGTTGCGCAATCATGGCGCTTCGCTGTCGCGCGAGAGCGAGGAACAGGCCGTCGACCGCGCCTGTGAGAACCCCGCTCTGCACGAGGCGGTGGTGTCGCGCCGCGACCTGCCGGCGGACCTGCTGAACGAGATGTATTTCGTGGTCGAGGCCCAGCTTCGCCAGCAGATCCTCGAGCGCAACGCCGAGATGGACCCCGCCCACCTGGACGCCGCCCTGGCCGTCGGCCGCAAGACTCTGGCCGCCCGCGACGGCGCCCTGCCAGCCGACTTCGCCGAGGCCGAGCAATATGTGCGGTCCTTGCGCGCCCGCAACGGCGTCGGGCCGGCGGTGCTGGCCGGCTTCCTGCGCAACCGCGAGACCACCCGTTTCCTGGTGGCGTTGTGCGAAATGGCCGACATCGACTTCCACACCGCGCGCCGCATCCTTGAGCGTCGCGAACTCGACGCCCTGGCCATCGTCTGCAAGGCGGCCGACTTCGACCGATCGCTGTTCCTCACCTTCGCGGTGCTGATCCTGGATCGCGAAGGCAATGCGCTGGGCCGCGCCCGTGAATATGGCGAGCTCTACGAAGCTCTGGCGCGCGACGTCGCCCAACGCACGCTGCGCTTCTGGCGCCTGCGCCGCCAGACCCTGGACGTGGCGGCGGCCTAGGGGCGTTTTGCAGACGCCGCGCGTTCGTCGGCGCTGTACTGGATCGGAAATCGAATGCGTGCCCCGATCATCGGCAGGCAATCCACGCTCCAAAGCCCTTGACGCTGTGAAGTAGCGGTTGGCGACTTAGCGATCGCCCTCCGCGACCGGGAGGCTAAGGCGCTCGATCGCTTCCAGGGCGACGTTGGTCAGCGAGCGCAGGCCGTGGTCTCCGAAGACCTCCAACGCGGCCTCGAGCGCCGTGAGCGCGCGGCCGCGTTCGCCGCGGTCGCGACCGGTCATCTCGATGCGGGCCTCGTAGAGGCGGGCCAGGTGGATCTGGGCGAGCGCCCAGCTCACCGGATCGCGGCGCGCCTGAACGGAGGAGAGCTCCATCTTCATCGCGGCTTCCGCCGTATCCAGGATCGCCACGTCGCCGGTCAGCTCGGCCGAGCGGACCAGGCAAACCGCGCGCGAACTCGCCGCCACGCCGCGCAGCGGCGCCGAGGCTGCATCTTTCAGCACCACGGCGGCGCGGTCGTAGCAGGTCACCGCCTGTTCGTAGGCGCGTTCGTTGGCGCTGGCGTCGCCGAGCGCCTGCAGACCCTGGGCCAGCGCCACCTGGACGCGCGCCCAGTCCAGCGGGCTATGGTCGCGGCTCAGATGGTCCAGCACGTCGGCCAGGTCGCCAACGCCCTCGGTGATGAAATCTACCTCGCCGGTGGTCTCGCCCATCAGCACCAGGGCCTGGCCGCGCAGGATCTCGGTGCGCGCCCAACTCAACGGTTCGTAGGCCGCATCGAGGGCGGCGGCGGCGGTGGAAGCCTCGTCCATGGCGGCGGCCAGCAAGTCGCGGTCTTTCAGGCGTGCGCCCCAGCCGGCCAACAAGTCGGCGCGGACCATGCGCGCTTCGGCGACGAGCTGGCGCGCGGCGGTGCAGCGTTTGGCGACGGACTCCAGGGTGGCGATGGGGGCGGTGAAGCGGGCGGCGCAGACGCGCGCGGCCTGGGCGTCGCCATCGGCCAGGCGGGTGCGGCCTTCGATGGCGGCGATGCCGATATCGGCCAGGGCGGCGGAGAGGCCGCCTCGCGCCGCGGCGCGGGCCTCGCGGAATGCGGCGTCGGCGGCCGCGTTCAGACCGTCGTCGCC
>NZ_JAUXZW010000134.1 GCF_030693805.1 Phenylobacterium sp. | reverse complement strand
GCCGCGGGCCAGAATGTAGCTGCGGGAGGTGGCCTCGCCAAACCGGCCCGTGGAGTCGAAGTCCTCGGCATAGGTGTAGCCGCCCCGGACATCGATCTCGCCGGAGTAGAAGCGCTTGCGATACCGGGCGTTGAGGAAGGGCTCGACCTTGACGTTAATCTGCGGGCTGAGCGTCAAGTCCGAATAGTCTGACAGAACAACCAGATACGGCTGTTCATAGGAAAGTCCTCTCCGGTCGGACGCCGAGATGTCAGGGGTCAGGAGCCCCGACTTCCGCTCCGCCTGTGGGTCAGGATGCCAGAACAGGGGCATGTAGAAGACCGGCGCGCCAAAGAGACGGAACACCGCGTGACGGTAGTAGACCAGCTGTCGCTCGCGATCCTGGACCACCTTGTCGGCCTGGATCGACCAGGTCGGCGTCTTACTCTCGCTGTCGGCGCAGATATCGCAGGGCGTGTAGATCGCCCGATTCAGTTCGTTGACGTTCTCATTTCGTCGGACGGCGCTTGCCGCGGCGATCTTAACATTCTGCGGGAGCCGGGCGGAGAAGCCTCGGGCGACGCCCGCCCGCATCTGATCGTCCATAACGATCTCCCGGGCGAACTCGACGCTGCCGTCGGGGTTGGAAATCTGGACGTTTGAAGCCTCGAGCACACCTTTGGCTTCATCATAGACAATGGTGTCAGCCCGCAGGTTGCGGCTGTCGTAGCGCGCTTCGACCTGGCCGGAAGCCGTGGTCCGGGAGGCCGTGTCGTCGCGCAGCACCGACTCCGCCTCGAGATAGATGGCGCCGGCGGTCAGCCCGTCCGCCCCTGGCGGCGGCGTGGGGGTCGGCACGACGGCGTCCTGGGCCGACGCTGCGCCTGCGCACAGGCTCGCCACCGCGACCCCCGCCAGGAGGTTGCGCTTGACCGAGGCGAGCGAGGTGCGCCGAGGTGACGTCTTCAAACGTGAATCCCTTCTTGCCGCGGGCCGTGCGCAGGGAATAGCGGCGTGGCGGCGTCTTTCAACCGTCTTCGGTGTAGCAGAGCAGGGTGAACCCCGACAGCAGCGCCACGACCGGCGGCGCCCAGGCCGCCGCGAACAGCGGCAGGATGTCGGCTTTCGCCAGCGCACCCGAGAATTGATTGAAGAAGAACACTGCGAATCCCAAGGCCACGCCCGCCCCCGCCAACCCCGCCAGGCCCCCCAGCCGTGACAGCCGAAGCGAGAATGCCGCGGCCAGGATCAGCATGGCCGCCAGCAGCATCGGGCTGGCCAGCAGTTGCTGGAAGCGCAGCCGGTAGCCGCTGGCGCTGAAGCCGGCCTGCTCTGTCAGCTTGATGGCCTTGGGCAGCCGCCAGAAGCCGATAGCCTCGGGCGAGGCGAAGCGCTCCATCGCCGCCTCGGCGTCGAGGCTGGAGCGGATCGAAAGGCTGTCGGAGCGGACCGAGCTTTCCCCGGCCCCGGCTTCGCGCACGTCGGTCAGCTTCCAGAACCCCGGCATCAACCGCGCCTCGCCGGCCTCGAGCCGGCGCTTGAACTCAGGAATCCCGTTGGCGTTCTTCTGGTAGATGAACAGCGACACGCCGCGCAGACGCACCATGCCGCCCACGGTGTCGCGGGACTTGGCGTGGATGACGATCTGGTTGCGCTCGTCGCCCTGGCGCAGCCAGGCGGCCTTGGGGGCTCCGGCCGGCGTATTGTCCAGCAGTTCGGCGCGGTTGGCCTCGAAGCGGGCGCTGAGCATGGCTGCTGCGGGGTTCAGCACGGCCACGGTGAGCACGCCCACCAGGAACGCTCCGGCCGCCGCCGGCAGGATGAAGCGCCAGGCCGAGATGCCGGCGGCGCGCATGGCGACCAGCTCGCTGCGCCGGTTGAGGCCCACGTAGGCGCTGATCCCGCCGAACAGGAACACGAACGGCAGCAGCATCAGGATCAGGGCGGGCGCGCGCAGCAGGGTGAGGATGAACAGCCGGCCGACGCCGACGTCGGCGCTGAGGCCCACCGAGCGCGACAGGTCGACAAATTGAACCAGCAGGATCACCGCCGAGACCACGGCCAGCGCCGCGCCGACGCCGGTCATCACCCGGCCGACCACGTAGGATTCGAGCCTGCCCGCGCCGATCATCCCGCGGCTCCGGCAAGCGCCATGGGCGGCCGACGGCGGACGCGCGAGACGTGTTGGTGGAACACTCCGCGCAGGGCCAGCGCCGTGGCGATCAGCGGAATCGCATACTGCAGGATGTTCAACCAGGCGGAGGATTCGCTGGCCGCCTGGGCGATGAAGCCGAGGATGCGCATGGTCGCGGCGGCTCCCGCAGTGATGGCGATGCGGCGATTGTAGCCCAGCCGGCTGAAGGTCCCGCCGATGATCGCCGACAGCGCCAGGGCGACCACGGCGATGTTGTAGAGCGGACTCGCCAGTCGCGCGTGACCCTCGGCCCACAGACGCTCGCGGTTGCGGCTCTCCCAGTCCTGCTGCAGGTCGGGGAACATCAGCTCGTGGAGGTACCGGTCCGAGGGCTTGTAGTGGATGATGTCGTCGTTGTCGGCCAGCGGGCCCAGGTCGAAGATGTACTCGTCGAAGGTCAGGAAGTTCAGCACGCCCGCCTTGTTGAACTCCTGGTTGGAGCCCTTCTGCATCACCAGCACGGGACGCCCGCCGCGGGTGGCGACGCGACCGCGGTCGGCGGTGTAGGTGGTCTCTCCGCCATCGGCCTTGGTTTGGTGGATGAACAGGTTGCGGATGGTCCCGTCGCCGTCAACGGTCTGGGCGTAGACGGCGAGGCCCGGCGCGGGCTCGGTGAATTCGCCTTCGCGCACCAGGGTGGCGGCAAGGTCGGTTCGCACCTCGAACAGCGTCTGGCGCATCTCGCGCGCCGCCAGTGGTTGGATGAACAGGTTCAGCAGCAGCGCCAGGAACGCCACCGTGGTGCCCAACTTCAGCGCGGGCGCGATCACCCGCCACCGGCTCATGCCGCCGGCGAAACAGACGACGATCTCCTGTTCGACGTGCAGCCGGTTCAGCGACACCAGCGAAGCCACGAACAGCGCGATCGGCAGGATCATGTTGATCAGCTGCGGCATGGCCAGCACGGTGATCTTGACGAACACCAGCGCGCTCTGGCGCTGGTTGACGATCAGATCAAGCGCCGACAGGCTTTGACTGAGCATGGCGACAGCGGTCAGCGCGGCCGTCGCCAGGAGCGTCGGGCCGAGCAGCTGGCGAAGCAGATAGCGGTCGATCAGACGCATGGATGAAATTAGGGGTGCGACGGGGATGATTTGGGCGCGCGCCCTCCGCCGACCTGTTCTAAATCATGCGTCGCCGCGCCAGACAACCGCCGGGCCAGCGGGTTCGCGACGCGACACCGCGTCACGTGCGCCCTGGCCGCAAGCTTTGAGAGAGTGTGGATGGAAATTGAATTCGTCGCCGCCGACGCCGGCACGCCCGACCGAACCGCTTCGGCGATCGTGGTGTTCGAGGGCGGGACGCTCGCCGGCGCCGCAGGCCGCGCCGACCAGGCGAGCGGCGGCCAGATCGGCCGCGCGCTGGCCGCCGGCCGCTTCACTGGCGCCAAGGGGCAGATCCTCGACCTGCTCGCGCCTGCAGGCCTGAACGTCCAGCGGCTGCTGTTGGTGGGCGCCGGCAAGGCCGAGGCCTTCGACGACCTGGCCGTGGAACATGTCGCGGCTTCGGCGTTCAATGCGGTGAAGGGCTCTGGCCTCACCACGCTGCGTCTGGAACTGCCCGACCCAGCGGCGGCGCGCTCGGCGCGCGCCGGCTTCGCGGTGCGGCTGGCCGCCTATCGGTTCGACCGCTATCGCACCACGGAGTCCGCCGACAAGAAGCCGTCGGTGAGCCTCGCCCAGGTGGTCAGCGACGACGCGGCTGCGGCGCGCACGGCGTTCGAGCCGATGTCGGCGCTGGCGGACGCAATCGCGTTCAGCCGCGACCTGGTCTCTGAGCCGGCCAATATCCTCTACCCCGAAGAGTTCGCCCGACGCGTCAAGGCGTTGGAAAGCCTGGGTCTGGAGGTCGAGATCCTGGGCGAGGCGCAGATGGCCGAACTCGGCATGGGCTCGCTGCTGGGCGTGGGCCAGGGCAGCGTGCGCGAGAGCCAGCTCGCGGTGATCCGCTGGAACGGCGCGGCCGACAAGGACGCGCAGCCGGTGGCCTTCATCGGCAAGGGCGTGTGCTTCGACACCGGCGGCATCTCCATCAAGCCGGCCGACGGCATGGAGGACATGAAGTGGGACATGGGCGGCGCGGCCGCGGTGGCCGGCCTCATGCATGCCCTGGCCGGTCGCAAGGCGAAGGTCAACGCCGTAGGCCTGCTGGGCCTCGTCGAGAACATGCCGGACGGGAACGCCCAGCGGCCGGGCGACGTGGTCACCTCTTTGTCGGGACAGACCATCGAGGTGATCAACACCGACGCCGAAGGCCGACTCGTGCTGGCGGATGTGCTCTGGTACTGCCAGGACCGCTTCAAACCGCGGTTCATGATCGACCTGGCGACCCTGACCGGGGCGATCATCATCGCCCTCGGCCACGATTACGCGGGGCTGTTCTGCAACAACGATGCGCTGGCCGGAGAGCTGCTGGGCGCGTCGCTCGCGGAAGGCGAGGGGCTGTGGCGCATGCCTCTGCCGGCGTCTTACGAAAAGCAGATCGACAGTATGATCGCCGACATGAAGAACGTCGGCGGTCGGCCCGCCGGCTCGATCACCGCGGCCTTGTTCCTGCAGAGGTTCGTTCGCAACCTGCCGTGGGCCCACCTCGACATCGCCTCGACAGCCTGGAAGAAGCCTTCCATCGTTCCGACCATTCCCGACGGGGGGAGCGGCTTCGGCGTGCGCCTGCTGAACCGGCTGGTCGCGGACCGCTACGAGGGCTGAGGCGCAGACGCATGACCGAGGTCTGGTTCTATCACCTGGAACGGACCAGCCTCGATCAAGCCTTGCCGGAGCTGCTGGAGAAGACCCTGGCGCGGGGCTGGCGCGCGGTGGTGCGGGCGCGAGAGCCGGCGCGGATCGACCACCTCGACGGCTGGCTGTGGAGCTACCGCGACGACAGCTTCCTGCCGCACGGGCCGGTTCAGGAGCCGAACGCGGAACGCCAACCAATCGCGCTCACCACCGATTTCGACAACCCCAACGCCGCTGACGCCCTTTTCCTGATCGATGGCGCGGAGCCGGGAGAGCTTGCCGGCTACGTCCGCTGCGTGGTCCTGTTCGATGGGGGCGACGAGGCGGCGCTGGCGACGGCTCGCGCGCAATGGAGCCAGGTCAAGTCCATGGGGTTGAGCCTCTCCTACTGGAAGCAGCAGGGGCGGGGGTGGGAGAAGCAGGCATGAGACGGATCATCGTGGCGGGATGCACGGCGGGCCTGCTGGCCCTGGCGGGTTGCGCGGCGCCCTTGCCTGAGGCCCCGCCTGTGGCGCTGGCTCCGCCGCCGTCGCCCGCACCTGTGCGCGACGAATGCGGCGCCCAGGCTCTGCAGAGCCTGATCGGCCGGCCGCGCACCGAGATCCCGGTGCCCGTGCTGCCGGCGCTGCAGCGGGTGGCGTGCACGAGCTGTGCGGTGACCCAGGACTATAATCCGCGCCGCCTCAACTTCTTCTTCGAGGCCGACAGCGGGCTGATCGCCGAGATCAAGTGCGGTTGAAGCGCCGACTTTAAGTCTCGCGCAGGCCTTCCCGTAGGGATACGCCTCCCGCTTCGTGCGCTGTCATCGGCGTTGGAGGGGAGGGCGACCGCCATGAGTTCACGGAGCGTCGTAGCCCTGCACGCCAGTCCGCGCGACGACATCGGCGACCTTGTGACACGCAGGCCCCTGCCTGGCGCAGGCCTGGATCAGCTCGACCCGTTCCTGTTCCTCAACCACCACGGGCCACAGACCTATCCTCCGGGCAACGCCGGCCTGCCGTTCGGGCCGCATCCGCACCGCGGGTTCGAGACCGTAACCCTGATCGTCGAAGGCGAGCTCGCCCACCACGACAGCGGCGGGCATGAGAGCGTGATCCGCGCCGGCGGCGTGCAATGGATGACCGCCGGGCGCGGCGTGGTCCACGCCGAGCTGTCGCCGGCCGCGTTCAAGGCCAAGGGCGGCCCGCTGGAGATCCTGCAGCTCTGGGTCAACCTGCCGGCGCGGCTGAAGCTGACCACGCCGCGCTACATCGGCCTGCAGCGCGCGGCCATTCCGGTCGTCCAGCTGGATGAAGGACGCAGCCGTCTGCACCTGATCTCCGGGGCTCTGGAGGGGCGGCAGGGTCCGATCAGCTCGCTCACCGGGGTGTTCATGTCGACGGTGGATCTGAAGGCCGGCGCGCGAACCTGGCTGCCCGCCCCGTCAGGGCGCACGGTGTTCCTCTATGTGGTGCGCGGGACGGTCAGCGTGGCCGGGACGCCGGTCGCGGCCCACCACCTCGTCGAGCTCGGCGACGGCGACAGCGTCGAGGTGGCGGCGGAGGCCCCGGCGTTGCTGATGTTCGCCCACGCCGACCCGATCGGCGAGCCGGTGATCTCCTACGGTCCATTCGTCATGAACACCGAGGAGGAGATCCGCGAGGCGATCGCCGACTATCAGGCCGGCCGTTTCGGCGACCTGCCGGGGTAGGCGGTCAGGCGTCGCTCTTCAGCGCCTCGAAGGCTTCCTGGGCTTCGATCCATTCGTGTTCGGCGGCGTCGACCTGGGCCTGCGCCTGGGCGCGGCGGCGGCCAAGCTCGGCGGCTTTGGCCGGGTTGTCGGTGAACACAGCAGGATCGCTGAGCGCGGCGTCGATCTCCGCCAGCGCCTTGGCGGCGCGTCCGAGCGCGGCCTCGGCCGCTTCGGCGCGACGGCGCGCGGTGCCGGTGGGGACCTTCGGCTTGCGGACCACGATAGGCGTGGCGGCAGGCGCCGCCTCGGCTGGCGCGGACTTCGTCTGCGAGTTGTTTCGCGCGGCGATGCGCGCGCGGTCCAGCACGAAGCGCGCGTAATCGTCCATGTCGCCGTCGAACGGCGCGATGGACCCATCGGCCGCCAGCCATAGCCGGTCGGCGACCAGCTCCATCAGCGAGCGGTCGTGGGTGATCAGGATCACTGCGCCCTCGTACTCGTTCAGCGCGTCAAGCAGGGCGCGGCGCGAGTCGATGTCCAGGTGGTTGGTCGGCTCATCGAGGATCAGCAGGTGCGGGGCTTCCATCGCAACCAGGTTCAGCAACAGCCTGGCCCGCTCGCCGCCCGACAGGTTGGCGACGGTGGTCTCGACCTTCGACTGGCCCAGGCCGAACTGCGCCAGGCGCGAGCGGCGCGCCGCCTCGCTGGCCTCGGGCAGGGCGCGGCGGATGATCTCCAACGGCGTGTCGCTGGGGTCCAGCGCCTCGATCTGGTGCTGGTGGAACCAGCCGACGCGCATGCGCCGATCACGGTGCATGTGGCCGGCTTCCGGCTTCAGCGCGCCGGCGACCATCTTGGCGAAGGTCGACTTGCCCGCGCCGTTGACGCCCAGCAACCCGATGCGGTCGTCGACGTCGAGCCGCAGGTTCAGGTGCTTCAGGATCGGCGGGCCGCCGTAGCCCACGTCGACGCCCTCCATGCGGATCAGCGGCGGGGCCAGCGGGCGCTCGGCGGAGGGCAAGGTGAAGGGCGCGGTGCGCTCCTCGATGGTCATGGTGACCGGCGGCAGCTTGGCCAGCATCTTCAGGCGCGACTGGGCCTGGGTCGCCTTTGACGCCTTGGCGCGGAAGCGATCGACGAACGACTGCATGTGCGCGCGTTTCGCTTCGATCTTGCTGCGCATGGCGTCGGCCAGGCGAGCCTTCTCGGCGCGCTGGTTTTCGAAGGAGTCGTAGCCGCCGGTGTAGATCTCCAGCTTGCCGTCGAAGAGATGCAGGATGTGGTCGACGGAATTGTTCAGCAGCTCGCGGTCGTGGCTGACGATGACGGCGGTGTGCGGGTACTTGCGCAGCCGCGCCTCCAGCCAGAGCGCGCCTTCCAGGTCGAGGTAGTTGGTCGGCTCGTCCAGCAGCAGCAGGTCGGGCTCGGCGAACAGGGCCGCGGCCAGCGCCACCCGCATCCGCCAGCCGCCGGAGAATTCCGACATCGGCCGCGCCAGGTCGGCGTCGCTGAAGCCCAGGCCGGAGAGGATCTCGGCGGCGCGGGACGGCGCGCGGTCGGCGTCGATCTCTATCAACTGGGCGTAGACCTCGCCCAGATGCTCCGGCGAGGCGGTTTCGAGCTCGGCCATCAGCGCGGCGCGGCGCACGTCGGCGGCCAGCACGGTTTCCAGCAGCGGCACCGGCGTCGCGGGATGTTCCTGGTCGACGGCGCCGATGCGGGCGGCCTTGGGCAGGCTGATCTCGCCAGAGCCCAGCACCAGCTCGCCCTGGATCAGCTTGAACAGGGTGGTCTTGCCGACGCCGTTGCGGCCCACCAGGCCCACCTTGGCGTCCTTGGGCAGGTTGACCGAGGCGCCGTCGAAGAAGCGGCGGCCCCAGGCGTCGAACACGAGGTCTTGGATCTTGAGCATGGCGGTTACGGGAATACGGGGTGGATAGGCGGCGCGTTCGGCGCGCCGGGCGGTCCTTCGTCGTCGCTAGAGCGTCCGACCTAGGGTCGCATCCGCCTTCTCCTGTATCGGCGGCGGCTTCTAGCAGAACCCGCGTCCCCTCGCCAGTGCGGCTTGGCGCGGCGGCAAGGCGCGGCTATAAGCCCCGCCTCCCCGAACAGACGAAACCGTGAAGAGACCCATGACCGAACGCACCTTCTCGATCATCAAGCCGGACGCCACGGCCCGTAACCTCACCGGCAAGATCAATGCGGTGATCGAGGACGCCGGCCTGCGCATCGTCGCTCAGCGCCGCATCCGTATGACCCGCACCCAGGCGGAAAAGTTCTACGAGGTCCACAAGGAGCGCCCGTTCTACGGCGAACTGGTCGACTTCATGACCTCGGGTCCGGTGGTCGTGCAGGTGCTGGAAGGCGACGGCGCGGTCGCGAAATACCGCGAAGTCATGGGCGCGACGAACCCCGAGCAGGCCGCGGCGGGCACGATCCGCAAGCTGTTCGCGGTTAATGTCGGCGAGAATTCGGTGCACGGCTCCGACAGCGCCGACAACGCCAAGCTCGAGATCGCCCAGTTCTTCACCGACGCCGACATCGCCGGCTAAGGCGCTGCTCCCTTCCCCCGCCAAAAGGGGAAGGGTACTTCAGCCGGCGGCGAGCTGGCCGCAGACGAAGGCATGTTCGCCGGCTTCCAGGAGGCCCGCGAGGGCGTCGGCGGCGTCCTGCGGCGCGACGACCAGGACCAGGCCGACGCCGCAATTGAAGGTGCGGCGCATCTCGTGGGTGTCGACGCCGCCGGCGCTCTGCAGCCATTCGAACACAGGCGGCAGGCTCCAGCTATTCCAGTCGAACTGGGCGGCGAGGCCCTGCGCGATCACCCGGGGCGGGTTTTCGATCAGACCGCCGCCGGTGATGTGCACCACCGCCTTGATCCGGCCGGCTTTGATCTGCGGCAACAGGCTCTTCACATAGATCCGGGTGGGCGCCATCAGCGTGTCGGCGAGGCTCTGGCCGGGCGCGAAGGGCGCAGGCGCATCCCAGCCGAGCCCAGACCGCTCGACGATGCGGCGGATCAGCGAATAGCCATTGGAGTGGGGGCCCGAGCTCGCAACGCCGATCAGCAGGTCGCCGGCCCGCTGGTCGTCCATGCGGGGCAGCACCGCGCCACGCTCCACCGCGCCCACCGAGAAGCCCGCGAGGTCGTAGTCGCCGTCGGCGTACATGCCGGGCATCTCGGCGGTTTCGCCGCCGACCAGGGCGCAGCCGGCCTGGCGGCAGCCTTCGGCGATGCCGGCGACGACCCTCACGGCGGACTCCACGTCGAGCTTGCCGGTGGCGAAATAGTCGAGGAACAACAAAGGCTCCGCGCCCTGAGCCAACAGGTCGTTGACGCACATGGCGACCAGATCCACGCCGACGCCGTCCGGCCGGTCGGCCTCAATGGCGATCTTCAGCTTGGTGCCGACGCCATCGGTTGTGGTGACCAGCAGGGGGTCGGAGAAACCCGCCGCCTTGAGGTCGAACAGGGCGCCGAAACCGCCCAACGCGGCGTCCGCGCCAGGCCGGCGGGTGGCCTTGGCCAAGGGCTTGATGCGTTCCACCAGCTCCGCGCCCGCGTCGATGTCGACGCCGGCCTGGGCGTAGGTGAGGCCGTTGGGCCGTTCGGTCATGATGCTCAAGCCTTGAAGAATTTGACGAACGCACGCAGCGCGCACTTGCAGACTCGGCCTCGCGCGGGGCTATAGCTAGCCGATGACGCCGATCACGACCACCGCCGACCTCGCGGCGTTTTGCGACAAGCTCAAGGGTCAGGAATTCGTCGCCGTGGACACAGAGTTCATGCGCGAGACGACCTACTGGCCCAAGCTGTGCCTGATCCAGGCCGCGACGCCCACCGACGAGGCGGTCATCGACCCCCTGGCCGAAGGCCTGGACCTGGAGCCGTTCCTGGAGATCCTGCGCGACGAGAGCATTCTCAAGGTGTTCCACGCCGCACGCCAGGACGTGGAGATCTTCTACAATCTGAAGGCCACGCCCAAGCCGCTGTTCGACACCCAGGTGGCGGGCATGGCGGCGGGCTTCGGCGAGCAGATCGCCTATGACGCCCTGGTGCGCCAACTGCTGAAGATCGAGCTCGACAAGAGCAGCCGCTTCACGGACTGGGCGCGCCGGCCGCTGTCGGACGCACAGCTCACCTACGCGCTGGCGGACGTGACGCACCTGGCCGCGCTCTACCCGATGCTGCGCGCGCGTCTGGAGAAGGAAGGCCGCTTCGCCTGGGTGGCCGACGAGATGGTCGGCCTGACCGACGCGTCCAACTATGACGTGGAGCCGGAGAACGCTTGGCGCCGGCTCAAGCCCCGCCGCACCACCGCCAAGTACCTGGCTGTCTATCGCGGCGTCGCCGCCTGGCGTGAACGCATGGCCCAGCAGCGCGATCAACCGCGCGGGCGCATCCTCAAGGATGAGGCGATCGACGAGATCGCCACCCAGGCGCCCACGGATGCGGACGGCCTCGACCGCCTGCGTTCGGTGCCCAAGGGCTTTTCAGGCTCGCGCTTCGGACCCGACCTGCTGACCGCGATCCGGACGGCGCTGAAGGATCCGGAGGGCTATGCCCCGGTGATCGAGCGCAGCAAGACTCCGCCGTCGCCGGCGGCCGGCGCTGTGGTCGAATTGCTCAAGGTGCTGCTGAAGGCGCGGGCCGAGGATGCGGGCGTCGCCTCCAAGCTGATCGCCACGGTCTCGGACCTGGAGTTGATCGCCAACGACGACAACGCCGCGACCCAGGCGCTCGCCGGCTGGCGGCGTCAGGCGTTCGGCGAAGACGCGCTGAAGCTGAAGCGAGGCGAGCTCGCCCTGGTGCTGGATGGGACGCGGGTGCGGGTGGTCGAGGTCCGGCGCGCACCGAAAGCCGGCTAGATCGTCGCAGCAGCCGCGGCAGCCTGGGCTTCCAGCGCGCGCGCCTTGCCGCGACGCGACAGCGAAGCGGCGAGAGCGAAGTAGAGCGCGGCCGTGCCCAGGATGAACGGCGCCAGCGCCGCCAGCCCGATTCCCAGCGACTGGTCGCCGAACTGCTTGGCGTGGTCGCTGACCAGGCCGACCAGCAGAGGGCCGCCGCTCAAGCCCAGCATGCTCTGCACGAACATCAGGATCGCCGAGGAGATCGCCCGTTGCGCCGGCGGCACGCTGTTCTGCACCACCGCGAAGATCGCCGGCTGGTAGGCCGAGTTCACGAAGAACGGCAGGCTCATGCACACCATCGACAGCGGCCAGCCTGGCGTCCACAGGGCGAACAGGAAGAACGGCAGGCTGATCAGGAAGGAGACGCCTGGCACCAGACCGTAGATGCGCGGGTTGCGCGGTCCCCATTTGTCGACCATCCACCCGGCCAGGATGGTGCCTGCGACGCCCGCGACGCCCGTGGCGACGCTGTAGTAGGCGGCGATCTGCGTCATCTCCATGCCCTTGGCGCGCATCAGGTAGGACGGCGCCCAGCCGACCACGGCGTTGCCGACGAACGACGAGCCAGCGGCGGCGAATGCGGCCAGCAACAGCGTTCGATCTCTGAAGAAGTACTTCAGCGCGGTCATCAGCGGCGGCGCCTTGGCGTGTTCGGTCTGACCAGCGGCCAGCGGATCCATCGCGCCCCGCTTGGGCTCGCGGACCACCACCAGCAACAGGATCGCCAGCAGCACGCCTGGCAGGCCGACTGCGAAAAAGGCCATCCGCCAACCGTGGACGGCGGCCACGTATCCGCCGGCGGCCGATCCCAGGATGACGCCGAGCGGAATCCCCAGGATGTAGATGGCCAGCGCCTTGCCGCGCCGTTCGGGCGGGAAGTAGTCGGAGATCAGCGAGAAGGACGGCGGCCCGCCGCCGGCCTCGCCGATCGCCACGCCGGTGCGAAACAACGCCAGCTGCACGAAATTGGTGGCCATGCCGCAGGCTGCGGTGAACAGGCTCCAGAGCGTGCAGGCCGCGGCGATGATCCACACGCGCCGCGCGCGGTCCGCCAGCCACGCCAAGGGAACGCCCAGGGTCGTGTAGAAGACCGCAAAGGCGAAACCGCTCAGCAGGCCGATGGCGGTGTCCGAGAGTCCGAGCTCCAGGCGGATCGGTTCGGCCAGGATCGCGAGGATCTTACGGTCCAGATAGTTGAACGTGTAGATCAGCGTCAGGATCGCCACGACGACGTAGCTGTAGGCCAAGGCTTTGCGGCTCTGCGGCTGCGACACGCGGCTTCTCCGTGGCGAATCCTGATCGCCGCTCGAGGCTTAACCTAGCGGCTCATACCTCCGCCATGAAGGAATAGACGAAGCGCGGCGCCGCCTCAGCCCAGCTGGGGCTTCAGGCGCAGGATCTGCGCCAGCGTGGCGGCCCGTTTGGCGATCTGCTCGCCCAGCAGGATATCCGCCCAGCCGGGTTCGGCGGAGAGCACCAGGCGGTCGCCATCGATGGTCAGGCGCGACTGCTCCAGCAGCTTGGGATTGCGGCCCATCAGGTCGCTGGCCAGCCTGACGCCTGCGCCGAGTGCGCGGGCGCGCTGGCGACGCTCGGCGCTCAACACCCGACCGACGATCTCGGGATGCGGCGGCGTGCTGGCGGCGGTGTGCCGGGCGAAGGCCGCGCAGGCGAGGAAGGCGCGCTCCGGATGGCTGAGCCCAGCCAGCGGCGCGCGCAGCACCTGGTCGAACACCACGTCGGCGCGATGATCGGGGTGCAGGCGTGCACCGAGGTCGGCGAGCCTGGCGGCCGCGCCCAACATGACGGCGTCGCG
>NZ_JAUXZW010000133.1 GCF_030693805.1 Phenylobacterium sp. | reverse complement strand
GTGATCTGGGGCAAGACCAACACCCCGGTGATGGCCGGCGACTGGCAGACCACCAACAAGCTCTATGGAACCACCAGCAACCCGTGGGACGCATCGCGCACGCCCGGCGGCTCGTCCGGCGGCGCGGCGGCGGCGCTGGCCGCCCGCGTCACCGCGCTGGAGATCGGTTCCGACATCGGCGGCTCGCTGCGCGTCCCGGCGTCGTTCTGCGGGGTGTTCGCCCACAAGCCCACGTGGGGGATGGTCAGCCAGCACGGCCACGTGCCGCCCCGTCCGGGCGCATGGTCGGAGCGCGACCTCAACGTCATCGGCCCGATGGCGCGTTCGGCCCGCGACCTGCGCCTGCTGCTGTCGGTGATGGAGGACGGCCCGCTGGCCCCGCGCGCGCCGCCCGCCGACCTTGCCGAGACCCGCATCGGCCTGTGGCTGGACGCGCCCGATTTCCCGCTCGACCCCCAGGCGCGGGCGGTGCTCGAACGCCTCGCCGCGGCGCTGACGGCGGCCGGCGCGACCGTCGAGGCGATCAGCGCGCCCGTGGACCCTGAGTCCCTGCTGCGCTCCTATCTGCTGCTGCTCTACGCGCTGCTGGGCCAGGATCTCCCTCCAGCGCGAATGCGGCGGTTCGAACGCCAGCGCATCTTCGCCAGGTTCGCCAAGGACGGGCCCAACTCCTGGACGACGCCGGTGCTGGGCTTCACGGCGCGCCATCACGAATGGCTGGAGGCCGACGCCGTTCGCGCCCGCATGCGCCACCAGATGGACGCGGTCTTCACCCGCTTCGACGTGATCCTAACCCCCTTGACGCCTCTGCCCGCCTTCCCGCACGATCTGCGACCGCCGGCCGCGCGGCGGCTGACCGGCACGGACGGCGCGGTCATCGCCTATCGCAGCCTCTCGGCCTGGATCGCGCTAGCCACCGCTCTCGGGCTGCCGGCGACTGCGGTCCCGGCCGGCCTGACGGCGCAGGGCCTTCCGATCGGCGCCCAGATCATCGGCCCGCGCGGCGGCGACGCCCGCACTCTGGCGGTCGCCCAAGCCATCGACGAGAACATCGGCGGCTTCGTCGCGCCGCCTGAAGATTGAGGCGCATCCGACGCCCGCTCACCCCGATGAACACCGGACATCCGCCGGGTCGTCGCGCGCCCAGACGCCCCCTCCGTCACGCCCTTCGGGCGCGCCACCTCCCCCGTTTCACGGGTGAGGAGCAGATCGCCTCGCTCCTCCCCTGCGAAGCGGGGGAGGTGGCTTTCGCCGCTGGCGAAAGACGGAGGGGGCGAGGCCACGGTGAAAAATCCGCGAACCGCGCTGTTCACGGATCCTCGCGACAAGCCCGAGGATGACGTTCGGAATATGGACGGGGTGTCTAACGCGCGCCGGTGGAGCCGAAGCCGCCGGCCCCTCGTGCGGTTTCGTCCAGGCTGTCCACTTCGGTCCAGGCGGCCTGCACCACCGGCGCGATGATCATCTGGGCGATGCGGTCCCCCCGCCGGATGGTGAAATCCTCGGCTCCGAGGTTGATCAGGATCACCTTCACCTCGCCGCGATAGTCGGCGTCGATGGTGCCCGGCGTGTTCAGGCAGGTGACGCCGGCCTTAGCCGCCAGGCCGGACCTCGGCCGCACCTGCGCCTCGAAGCCCCTGGGCAACGCAAACGCGAGGCCGGTCGGCACGGCGATGCGTGCGCCGGGCGCCAGCACCAGCGGCTGGTCCTGCGGCACGGCGGCGCGCAGGTCCATGCCGGCAGCATCGGCGCTCTCATAGGCCGGCAGCGGCAGGTCGAGGTTGTGCTCCAGGCGGCGGATCGGGACGGTCGGGCTCAACTGAGTTCCTTGGCGATGCGTCGGGCCAGCTTCCGGGCCACGGCGGACTTGGCGGTGCGCTCCCAACGCTCCACGCCCTGGGAGGAGACGATCGCCACGGCGTTCTCGTCGCCGCCCATGGTGCCAGCGACGCTGACGTCGTTGGCGACGATCCAGTCGCAGCCCTTGCGGCCCAACTTGGCGCGCGCGTGCGCCTCGACGTCGTTGGTCTCGGCGGCGAAACCGACGACCAGCCGCGGCCGCCGCTCGCCCCTCGACAGCGTAGCCAGGATGTCGGGGTTCTCCACCAGGGCCAGGGTCGGCGCCACCGCGGCCTCGCCCTTCTTAAGCTTCAGCGTCCCTGTGGTCTCCGGCCGCCAGTCGGCGACCGCAGCGACGCAGACGGCGATATCGGCCGGCAACGCCGCCTCGCAGGCCGCCAGCATCTCGCGCGCGGTCTCCACGTCGACCCGCCGCACGCCCGCGGGCGCCGGCAGGGCCGTGGGGCCGGACACCAGGGTCACCTCGCAGCCCAGCGCCGCCAACTCCGCGGCGATGGCGTAGCCCTGCTTGCCGCTGGATCGGTTGGTCAGCAGTCGCACCGGATCGATCGGCTCGATGGTCGGCCCAGCGGTGACGATCGCCCGGCGCCCTCTCAACGGTTGGTCGTCGCCCGCCAGCGCGGCTCGGATCGCCTCCAGGATCGCCGTAGGCTCCGCCAGCCGGCCCATCCCGAACTCGCCGCAGGCCATGGCGCCCGGATCGGGACCGACGAACAGCACGCCGTCGGCGCGCAGGGTCGCCAGGTTTCGCTGGGTCGCCGGATGTTCCCACATCCGCACGTTCATCGCCGGGGCCATCAGCACCCGCTTGTCGGTGGCCAGCAGCGTGGTGGAGGCGAGGTCATCGGCCAGGCCATGCGCCGCCTTGGCCATCAGGTCTGCGGTGGCCGGCGCGACCACCACCAGGTCGGCCGAACGCGACAGCTCGATATGGCCCATCTCGGCTTCGTCGGTCAGCGAGAACAACTCGCCATGGACCTTGTCCTCCGACAGCGCCGACAGCGACAGCGGGGTGACGAACTGCGCGCCCGCGCGGGTGAGGATCGGCCGCACGGCGCAGCCTTCCTTGCGCAGCAGCCGGGTGAGTTCCAGCGCCTTGTAGGCGGCGATCCCGCCGCCGACGATGAGGAGAATCCGCTTGCCGTCCAAGGCCTGTCGCCCTCCGCCCGATCGGGCGTCCCGTTTAAGCCATGCGGAGGCTCTGGACAAACCTGGCTGATTGTTCTTTATTTGTTCCAGCTTGACCATCGAAACGGGAATTCAGCGATGTTTGACGCCAGAACTGCGCTCGTGGGCGCGCTTACGATCGGCGCCCTGCTTGGGCTCCAGGCCTGCGACAACGGCCCCTCGGCGGTGGCCCAGCGCCCGGCCCAGTCGCCGCAGGCCTTCGCCTCCACGCCGAACGGCCCATCGGACACGCCCTCGGACGACGCCCGCGCCCAGCCGGTGCGCCAGTTGGCCGGCAAGCCGATCTGGTCCTCCAGCCGCCGATACAGCGCCGAGGAGAACGCCCAGCGCGCCTTCGATCGCAACGGCCAGGCGTTCGGCGCCAGCAGCGTTGACGACTTCGCCCGCAAGGCCCACGCCTTCATCGACCGCCCGCCCGCCGGCGTGCTGACGCTGACCCGGGCCAATGGCGACACCCTGCTCTACGACCCCAAGGCCAACGTCTTCGCCGTCGCCAACCGCGAGGGCGCGCCGCGCACCATGTTCAAGCCCGACGACGGCAAGGCCTACTGGGAAGAACAGAAGACCCGCGAATCCCGCCGCCAGACCGCCGCCCGCAACGGCGCCGGCGGCGACGAGGGGTAGGCTCCAATTCCGCTCATCCCGGCGAAAGCCGGCAACCAAGCTGACTATCGGCGTTGGAAATGATGACCGCCCCCTACCGTCGCCTCAACCGCTCGAACCCATAGCGGTCGCGAACCTCGTCCTGGAAGAAGCGGCCCTTAGACTCAGCGGCCATGAAGGCCTCATGCACGCCTGCCGGCACATCGCGGTAGGCATAGGCCTCGCCGCTGCGGAAGCGCACGAACAGGCGCGCCCGCCTGGGGTCGTAGGTGATCTCTGAGATCGCGTCGGAGTCCACCTGCATGGCGCACGCGCCTTCCCCGCAGCTTGCTGATCACCGCAGAGTCCGAAACGGCGCCTGCGGTTCCGCAACCACAAGCGTAAGCCGGTGTTGTGCCCTATATGAACGTCGAGGGACGCTCTGGAGGCTCGATCTGACATGGCACGACCAAGCGTCATCGCCGCCGCGCTCGTACTCGCCGCTGGACTGGCGGCTTGCGCCACGCCGACGCCCTATCAACCGAACGTCCCGGGCCAGGCGGCCTCGGGCGGCTATTCCGAAGTCCGCATCGAGCCCAACCGCTGGCGGGTCAACTTCTCCGGCAACAGCCTGACCTCTCGCGAGACCGTCGAGGGCTACCTGCTGTTTCGCGCCGCCGAGCTGACGCTGCAACAGGGCGACGACTGGTTCGCCATCGTCCAGCGCGACACCGAGACCAATCGCCAGACCTATGTGGAGCCGGATCCGTTCTATCGGCCCTGGTATGGTCCGAGCTTCGGCTACTGGCGGCCGTCCTGGCGCTACTATGGCGCGGGCTACGGCTGGCGGAGCTGGAATCCCTATTTCGGCGATCCGTTCTGGGCCGACCGGGTGGACGTTCGCACCGTCGAACGCTTCGAGGCCAGCGCCGAGGTGGTCACCCACCGCGGGCAGAAGCCCGCAGCCGACCCCAACGCCTTCGACGCCCGCGCGGTGATCGACAACCTCGGCCCCCGCGTGGTGCGCCCCGCGCCCTAGGCGCGCGACAGCCTGACGCCGGCCGCGTGTCGCGCGACGACGGTTGCCGGCGGCGGCCCGCGTCAGCTACCTAGCGGTTCCGTCATCCGTTGGAGCCGCGATGGACCGCGCCAAGATCCTGGCCATGATCGACCTGGCCCACGGGCGCGGCCTGGAGATCGGCGCGCTCAACCGGCCGGTGATCACCCGCGACATGGGCGCCGTCGAATACATCGACCGCGCGCCCACCGAGGAGCTGCGCCGCTGGTACGCGATCAACGACGAGGTGGACGTCGACCAGATCGTCGACGTCGATCACGTCTGGGGCTCGCAGACCCTGTTCGAGTGCGTCGGACGCCAGCGGATCTACGACTACCTGGTCGCCAGTCACGTCATCGAGCATGTGCCGGACCTGTTCGGCTGGCTAGGTGAGATCGCCTCGGTGCTGGCCGACGGCGGGATCGCCTCTTTCGTGGTGCCCGACAAGCGCTTCACCTTCGATGTCCTGCGCCGCACCAGTGGCGATTCCGAGCTGGTCGACGCCTATGTGCGCGGCCTGCGCCGGCCGGAGGCGCGGCAGATCTTCGACCACTTCTACGGCTTTCGCGACCTGGGGTCGGAGGCGGTTCGCGGCGGCGCCTCGCCCGCCGACCTGCCGCCGACCCACGACGCGCGTGAACTCATGGAGCTGTGCCGCCGCACCCAGGAGAACGGCGAATACATTGACACCCATTGCTGGGTGTTCACGCCCTCCAGCTTCGTCGACGCGCTCGATCTCGGCAGCCGCCTGGGCGTGCTGCCGTTCGAGATCGCCTCGGTGATCCCGACCCCTGAGGGCTCGCACGAGTTCTTCGTGGCGCTGCGCCGCCTGCCCGACAGTGCGCCTGAGGCGCAGCGGGCCGCCTTTGTCGCAAGCCGCGAGACACTGTGGCCGCGCGAATCGGGCGATCCCGAAAT
>NZ_JAUXZW010000131.1 GCF_030693805.1 Phenylobacterium sp. | reverse complement strand
CGCGACGCGCAGGGCCACCGGCACGCCTTCGACATCCGGCCGTCGCGCCCGGGGGCGAAGGCCTTCGTGGCGGGCGAGGCCCTGACGTACGGCTACCTGCGCGTCGACGACGCCGTCGACGACGCGGCGCTGCTCGAGGAGTACCGCGCCGCGCTGAAGTCCGTCGCCGGCTGCGAGCGGGACATCATCCCGTGGATCCAGTCCGGGCCGCCGGCGGCGTCGCCCGCGTCGTCGGCATCCGCTGAGCCGTTCTCCGCGTCGCCGCAGCTCGCGGCCCTGCTGACGGAGGCGCTGCCCGGGCGGTGGCGCGGCGAGGCCTCGGTCGAGCTCAACTCCGCGGGCTTCGTCCTCCGTGTCCGTGACGTGATGGGTCGCCGCCACGCGTTCGACGCGCGCCGGGCGCTCCCCGACGACCCCGCGTTCGTGACCGGCGCGGCCCTGGTGTACGGCTACCTCCGCGTCGACGAGGCGGTGCACGACGAGTACTTCCTCGACGAGTACCGCGCCGCGTTGACGGCCCTCGCGTCGCGCGAGCGGGACTTCCTCCCGCTGCTCCTCGCGGAGACTGCGCCGATCGCCGTGGCCGCCACGCAGGACCCGGAGGCGCTCTCCGTCGTCTCTCCGGTCGCTCGACAGGACGAGTCCCCGGCGCCGCCGGGGCTGTCATCGCTGCTGTCATCGCTGCTGCCGGAGGAGTGGCGTCACGAGGTCTCGGCCATGCTGTCGCCGCCCGGGGGCATGGTGCTGCACTTCCGGGACGCGGCGGGCCATCGCTACGCCTTCGACGCGCGCCCCCGGCGTCCCGGGACGGCGGCGTTCGTGGAGGGCGAGGTCCTCGCGTACGGTTACCTGCGCGTCGACGAGGCGGTCGACGAGGCCGCGGTGCTGAAGGACTACCGCGCGGCGCTCACGGCCCTCGCTGCGCGCGAGCAGGACATCCTGCCGTGGCTCGAGGGTCCGTCTCCGGGGGCCTCGACGGAGAGCGGGCCCGAGGGGTTCCAGGCGCCGGTGGACGACCGCGCCGCCGCGGTGTTGACCGGGCTGCTGCCCGAGCGGTGGCGTCACGCGGTCTCGGTCGTCGCGTGGCCCTCGGGCTTCGCGCTCCACTTCCAGGACGCCCAGGGCCACCGGCACGCCTTCGATGTGCGCCGTCGACAGCCCGGCGAGCCGGCCTTCGTGGAGGGCGAGACCCTGGCGTACGGCTACCTCCGCGTGGATGCCACGGTCGACGAGCCCGCGGTGTTGGAGGACTACCGCGCGGCGCTCACGACCCTCGCCGAGCGCGAGCGGGAGCTTCTGCCGTACCTCGGGCCAGAAGCCGGGGGCGTGCCCGAGGAGGCGCCCCCCCCGTCGGTGGTCTCGCGCACGGACGAGTACCCGGCGCCCCCGGCGCTGACGTCGCTGCTGTCGTCGCTGCTGCCGGAGGAGTGGCGCCACGAGGTCTCGGCCGCGCTGTCGCCGCCGGGCGGCCTGGTGCTGCACTTCCGGGACGCCTCGGGTCGTCGCCACGCCCTGGACGCGCGCCCCCATCGGCCCGACGTCGCGGCCTTCGTGGCGGGCGAGGCCCTCGCGTACTCCTACCTGCGCGTCGACGACACGGCCACCTCGCTCGCCCTGTTGGAGGACTACCGCGCGGCGCTCACGGCCCTCGCCGCGCATGAGCGAGAGTTCCTCCCGCTGCTGGAGGCCGCTGGACCGGATCCGGTCCCGGCGCTCCCGACGGTTCCGCGCGGGGACAAGTACCCGACGACCCCGGAGCTGACGTCGCTGCTGACGTCGCTGCTGCCGGAGGGGTGGCGTCACGCGGTCTCGGTGAACATCTGGTTCGACGGCTTCATCGTGCATTTCCAGGACGCGGCGGGCCGTCGACACGCCTTCGATGTGCGCCGCTTCCACCCCGGAGATCCGACCTTCGTGGCGGGCGAGGCCCTCGCGTACTCCTACCTGCGCGTCGAGGAGGTCGCCGCCCAGCTCGCGGTACAGGAGCGCTACCGCGCCACGCTGCTGGCCTTCGCGGCGCGCGAGCGCGACCTCCTCGCGCTGCTCCCACCCCCGACGGACCCGGGCGCCTCTCCGGAGGGCGGGTGACGCCAGGGGGCGGGCTCACGAGGTTCCTCGGGCTGCTGGGAGAGTGCGCGCGCGAGCCGGTCTCCAGGCCGCTCGCGGCGGCGCTCGAGGCGTTCCAGCGGGGCGACCACCGCGCGGCGCTCGCCGCGATCGATCCCCTCCTCGCGACGGGCCCGGCGGACACGACCCTCGCCGCGTACGCCCTGCGCTTCGAGATGCTGCGGCGGCTCGGCTGGTACCACGAGGCCCTCCAGACGATCGACGGCGCGATCGAGCGCTTCCCGGGTCGCGCGGTGCTCTACCTCGCGTCGGCCACCTGGCGGGCGCGGCTGCACGACGACGTCCGGGCCGAGGCCCACGCGC
>NZ_JAUXZW010000130.1 GCF_030693805.1 Phenylobacterium sp. | reverse complement strand
GATGGTGAAGGAGCTGACCGGCAGTTCCTCCGAGCTGATCTTCGAGCCCCTGCCGGTCGACGACCCCAAGCAGCGCAAGCCCGACATCACCCGCGCCCAGGAGGTGCTGGACTGGACGCCGACCGCCCAGCTTCGCGAGGGCCTGGGCAAGACCATCGAATATTTCGACGGCCTGCTGCGCGAGCTGAAGACCAAGCCGCAGGGTCTGGCGCAGTTGACGTAGGAGCCGCCGGGCGTGGTCAGACGCCCGAGGCCGTGGCGATGGCCAGGTGGTAGAGGACGCTGGCTGCGGCGCACGCCAGCAGCACGCATATGACGCCGACCTTGAAGCGAAACACAGCAACGGCGGCCGCGAGCGTCAGGACGAGGCTGGCGACGTTCAGCGAAGAGAGGACCGGGGTTTCGAGGGCGAGGCCCGCAGCAGCGGCGGGTCGCACTTCGCGAAACAGTACATGCAGGGCGAACCACACCGCGAGGTTCAGGATCACCCCGACGACCGCTGCGGTGATCGCCGACAGCGCCGCATTGATCGCGCGCGCGCCACGCAGCGCCTCCACGAAGGGCGCGCCAAGGAAGATCCAGAGGAAGCAGGGCGTGAAGGTGACCCAGGTGGTCAAGATGCCGCCCAGCGCCCCGGCGAGCAGCGGCGGAAGGCCGGTGGCGCCACGCAGCGCGCCCATGAAGCCCACGAACTGGGTGACGATGATCAGCGGACCGGGCGTGGTCTCCGCCATCCCCAGGCCGTCCAGCATCTCCCCAGGTCGCAGCCAGCCGAAGGTGCGCACGGCCTCCTGCGCCACATAGGCCAGGACCGCGTAGGCGCCGCCGAAGGTGACCACCGCCATCTTGCTGAAGAAGACGGCGATCTGGGTGAAGGTGTTGGCCCAGCCGAGCGTCACGCCCAGGGCGACGACGGGGGCCAGCCACAGCACCAGCAGGATGATGCTGACCGTGAGCGACCAGCGCAGGTTTGGCTTGGCGTGGTCCGGGGTCTCCTCGCCCAGGATGGACGCCGCGTCGGAATAGGCGTCGGGGACGTTCGCAGCGTGGCCGTCCGCGACGTCGAACGCCGCCACGCCCGCCCTGCCGCCCAAGTACCCGATCAGCCCCGCCCCCAGGATGATCAGCGGGAACGGCGCGCCGAACACGAAGATGCCGATGAAGGCCAAGGCCGCGAGCGTCACCATCACGCGGTTCTTGAGCGCACGCCTGCCGACGCGGACCACCGCCTCGAAGACGATGACCAGCACCGCGGCCTTGAGGCCGAAGAACATCGCGCTGACCGGGCCGACGCTCCCGTAGGCGGCATAGAGCAGGCTCAGCGCCATGATGGCGACGAACCCGGGCGCGACGAACAGCAGGCCCGCCACGAGCCCGCCCGCCGTGCGGTTCATCAGCCAGCCGATATAGATCGCGAGCTGCTGCGCCTCGGGGCCCGGCAGCAGCATGCAGTAGTTGAGCGCATGCAGGAACCGACGTTCGCCGATCCAGCGCTTCTCCTCCACGAGGATGCGGTGCATCACCGCGATCTGCCCGGCGGGTCCGCCGAAGCTGAGCGCAGCCACACGAGCCCAGACCTTCGTCGCCTCTGCGAGGGAAACGCCGGGACGGCGAACGGGGCTTTGTGGGGGGATGTCGTCCATGATGCTCCTCGCGCCCGCTCACGCGGCGGGGCATGGGAGCGGATCTTGGACGGCGGACCATCTACGCCGGGCGACCCGCGTCGGCCCGGTGTCTGAGAATTAGCGCGCCAGCGGCCCGGCCGGCAAGCCGCTGCGCGAAGCTAGGTGTGGGCAGGCGCACTGCCGCCATGCCGGCGCTGGTGCGGACGGCGGGGCTCGAACCCGCACTCCTCGTGGGAAGTAGGTTTTTACTCACGCTCAATTCTTCTAGTTGACTGATTTTACAATATAATTAGTATCGTTTACGTTAGTTACGCAAGAAAATGAGTGGCTGACGACATCTCTTGTCGGGGCGATGCGTCGAGCGCGCCCCGACGAACCGCCGTTCACCGCTGCTGTTGCCGCTCCACTAGGTGCGGAGCGGTGGCCGCCGCCGGGGCGCCAATGAGACTGCCTATGTCCGCTGGAGTGAAGTGATAGAGTTGGAAATCCGGTCCTAGCTCGGCCTGCGCCCGGAGCTGATTAGGTGTCAGCTCCACGCCAATCCCGAATTTGTCTTCAAACCGTACCCGGCCGCTCCTGCCGTCCGGATACCAGTAGCCCTCCAGGAGGGGATCGCGGGATTTTGGCTTCCATTCCCTCGGCTGGAAGTTCACGCGGCTCCTGACGTCTCCGAGCGTTTCGCCGAGCCGCCCTTTGGCTGCGGTCGGCAACGCGTTTGAAACCGCCCTGCCCCCGACTCCGGCCAAGCCACCGACAAAGTTGCCGGCAAGTGCGCTCTTCCCCCCTCTTTCCAACGAGATCGGCCGGCGATTGAAGAGGTCTTGCGAAACCGACGTGACGGACGCTCCCACCGCGCCTGCGCGCGCCGGTCCCAATGGGAAAGCCGCGGCTCCTGCCGCCCCTCCGACCGCCGCTCCCAAATTGTCGCCCCACGACGAGCGACGGCCGCCAGCCAATAAGTCTGACGACATCTGTATGCCGAGCCCCATGCCGGCGCCGGCGCCGGCGAGCGCCATCGCTTCCCTACCGCTCAGGGCAGCCGCGCCCAAAATACGCGGCGCTGCGGCGAGCGCCCCTTGCATGGGTCCGATTAGGCCAAGACCGCTCGCCACGCCGCCAACCTGACCAGCGCGTAAAGCGAGAGCGCGGTTCGAAGCATCGTAGTGGTTGCGGGCTGTTTCCAGAGCCATGTTCGCGTCATAGCGCTGCCGCCATCCGTCCAGACCGCCCGGCTGAATGAGAGCATCGAGACCCGCAGCGAGGTGATCCATTCCGCCGAAGGTCAACATGTTTGCTGCTCCGCGAACTGCCGCATCGGCCTGCATCACAGCTTCAGGCAGGTCACGCGGAGATCGAACGCGCGCGGGCTTCGGCGGCGCGATCGGCGCCTGACTTGGCGACGGCCCCGATCCGCCGGCGTTCTTCGCTGGTCCAACCCGTTGTTGTTTATTCGAATTCCCACGCTTCGCTGTATCGAGAACGCGAGAGCTTAGGTATTGAAGTTCTTGAGGCGTGCGCGCGAGTAAATTAACACCCGCCCGGGTGGCGGCATTCCAAGCCTCCCGGCCGGCGACCTCCACATCCTGTTTGAGACGTGCGACCTGTTCGTTTCGCTCTCGGAACCAACGGTTCTTCTCGTTCTCCAGATCACGCAAGCGGTCGCGCAAGGTCTCAGCCATCCCTTCTCCCCCTAGCCTAGGCATGTGGCTTTAGGTCGATCGGCGCCTGTACCAAGCACGAGAGCGACACTCAAAATGATGCCACACTCAGCGAAGATGGTCAAGAACAAAACGAGAACATATGGTGTTTGAGTCGAATCGTATTGTGATACTGGACCGGCCCAGAGGGCAGTTCCGCCTGCAGGTCCGAAAGCCGCGAGTCGCGAGCCAGCTTGGTCACGTCCCTGGGAGGGGCGAGGGTTATGGGTACAGTCTCAATCTGGCACTGGGCTGTCGTCTTGATTGCGCTGAGCACGGTCATTCCCATTGGACGGGTGCTGAAGAGGGTTGGACTGAGTCCCTGGTGGACGGTCCTTTTTCTCATTCCGTTCGTTGGTTGGTTCGGGCTTTGGGTGTTCGCGTTCGCGCGCTGGCCCGCAGTTGAGCCCCCGAGCAGCCGAGCGCCAGGCGCCTAGGGCGTGGACTCAATAGCTCGCAGCCAGAGCCTTGCTGAGGCGAGTGCAACGGCTGCGAGGAAGTTCCTGGCGGTCTTTTCGAAGCGTGTGGCGACCCGTCGGAACTGCTTGAGGCTGCAGAAGTAGCGCTCGA
>NZ_JAUXZW010000128.1 GCF_030693805.1 Phenylobacterium sp. | reverse complement strand
ATCGTACCCGGCATTTGCAAAAGCAGAAATAATATTCTTGAACTGACCTAAGCGGTTAAGTATATCAACGCTTTCCATTCCGGAAAGTTTTTGCGCTAATTTATCATTAATTGCAAATTCGAAAAGAGTTGGGCGGTTGGGTTTCTTTCGTTGTAATACTTCGATTATATTTTGGAAATCCGGCTGGAAGTTTTGATTACGCTTGTAAATAACTTTACTCATGCAGTAAACTGTCACTCATTAATTACCAGGTAAAACATAAATGAAATTAACTTTAGCCACCACTAAATATTTTTGGTTATAGAATACTTGGTTTTCTCCGCCCATCGCTCAGATAAAAGAATGACTTTGCGTCCCGCATCCGGAACGAAGCAACCAGCTTGTCAATTTGTTGAGTTATATTATTTTACATACTCTTTCAACCAAGCTATACATCTGTTAGTCCAATCATGCAAGTAATTATCTTTAGTTGAAATCGAAAACACATGCCCGCCTTTGGTATAAATATGCATTTCTGGTTGTATACTTTTTTCTTTCAGGGCTTGATAAAAAAGCAAACTGTTTTCTACCGGAACGGGCTTATCATCTTCTGCATGAAAAATAAATGTTGGCGGTGTGTTTGCTTTTACTTGTAACTCATTTGAATATTCAATAATCTTTAATGTATCTGCATTCTCTCCTATTAAAGCTGTTCTTGATCCCATATGTGTTAGTGGCTTCTTAAATGTTATTACCGGATAAGCCAGGATCATAAAATCTGGTCTATCATTCATCATATCAATAGAGTCAATCGGTGTAATAAGTTTAGTCCCAAATTTTGTTCCTATTGTAGAAGCCAGATGACCGCCGGCGGAAAATCCCATAACTCCAATCATGTTTTCTTTAATGTTCCATTTTTTTGCGTTATATCTTGTTAGTCTCATTGCACGCTGAACATCAAGGAACGGAGTTATTTCTTTGTTAATTACACTTTTTGAAATAGGCAGCCGATACTTAAGTACAATTGCGGCAATTCCGTTTGAGTTAAGCCACTTTGCAACATCATCGCCTTCCCAATCGTATGCTAATACTCTGTAGCCGCCTCCCGGACAAATAACAACAGCTTTTCCGTTGGCGCTTCTTTTTGATGGCAGATAAACTGAAATTGTTGGTGTTTGGATATTTCTGACACCCAAAATATCTGTTGTATCTATAATTTCTTTCTCATCACTTTGAATATGATTGGGTAAATCTTTTTCCCAAAGTTTAAGAGTGAAGTTTTGTGAGTAAAGAATAGAACCCAAAAACAAAAAGAAGAATAAAACGAATCTGTTTTTCATAATACACCGGTCTTTAAATGATGTGGTAACAAGTTTTGTCTGACAATTACTTATTTCTATTTTTAACTTTATGTGCAATAGCTTCAATGTGTTTTGGATTGGTTCCGCAGCATCCTCCAATAATATTTGCCCCGCATTTTATCAGCTCATCAACCTTTTCAGCC
>NZ_JAUXZW010000125.1 GCF_030693805.1 Phenylobacterium sp. | reverse complement strand
ATGGGCCTGCAGCCCACCGGCAACGCGCGGCGCCAATCCTACGCCCACATGCCCATGCCGCGGATGACCAACACCGGCATGCTCGGCGGCGACACACCGCGCGAGGAGATGATCGCCTCCACCAAGCGTGGCCTCTACTGCGCCAACTTCGGCGGCGGTCAGGTGGACATCACCAACGGCAAGTTTGTCTTCCAGTGCACAGAGGCCTACCTGATCGAGGACGGCAAGGTGACCACGCCGGTCAAGGGCGCGACCCTGATCGGCGACGGCCCGTCCTGTCTGACGCGGGTGACGATGATCGGCGACGACTTCGGTTTCGACCCCGGCATCGGCGTCTGCGGCAAGGGCGGCCAGAGCGTGCCGGTCGGCGTCGGCCAGCCGTCGCTGAAGATCACCGGCCTGACCGTCGGCGGCACCAGCCTCTAGCCGCGGGGGTTACCCCTCGCGGTCGGCGCGGATCGCGGCGGGACTCACGGCCTGACGCTCGCCGTCCAGCACCGGGGCGATCGGCTCGGGCTGGGCGCCGCCGTGGGTGTCGTTGGCGCCGTGCGACCAGCCCTTGATGAAGAAGCTGAGCACGATGAAGGCGACGCCGAAGCCCATGCCCCACCAGCCCAGCATGGCGAACACCTTGACCGACGAGGCCAGCGCCGCGGCGGGGTCCAGCACCTGGCCGCCGACCGTCTCGGCTCCGGCCATGCCGGCGATCAGCCCGCCGACATATTGCGCGATGGACGACGACAGGAACCAGATCGCCATCATGAACGAGACCAGCGAGGCCACGGACAGCTTGGTGATCTGCGACAGGCCCACCGGCGACAGGAACAGCTCACCGGTGGTGTGCAGCAGATAGAGCAAGCCCAGCAGAACCAGCGGCACGCGGTAGTCGCTGTCGGCCATGCCAGCGCCCCACACCACCACCATGAAGCCCAGGCCGACCTGGATCAGCGCCAGGCCGAACTTCAGCACCGGGTCGGGGTCGCGTCCGCGCTGGCCCAGCCAGGCCCAGGCCGCGGCGAACACCGGCGCGAAGATCAGGATGAAGCCGGCGTTGAACGACTGGGTCTGGGACGCCGTCATCCCGCCCAGATCGACGTTGCGCGCCGCGAACAGGTTGAGCGAGGTGCCGGCCTGCTCGAACAGGGTGAAGAACACCACCGCGCCGAAGATCAGCACCATGGCCAGCATCATCCGCTCACGCTCGATGCGGTCGCACTTGAAGATCAGGAAGCCGATGACGAACGCCAGCGAGATTAGCGTGCTGGCGATCAGGCCGATGCCCACCAGGTCGTTACGCTGCACCAGCAGCCACACCCCGCCGACGCCGGCGAGACCCGCGAGGTAGATCAGCCATTCGCGATTGACCGGCCCCAGGACGGGCTTGGCCAGCAGCTCCGGATGCGGAGGCTCGCCGTGGCCTTCCAGGTGCTTCTTGCCGAGCACAAAGACGATGAACCCGGCCAGCATGCCGACGCCGGCCAGTCCGAAGCCGGCCCACCAGCCGACGTACTGGCCCAGCGCCCCGCACAGTATCGAGGCCCAGAAGGCCCCCAGGTTGATGCCGTAGTAATAGAGGGTGAAGCCGGAATCCCGCCGGGGATCGCCCTGCGGATAGAGCTGGCCGACGATCGTCGAGATGTTGGGCTTCAGGAAGCCCACGCCCATGATGATCAGCGACACCGCCAGATAGAAGGCGTTGACCCCGTTGCGGTCGACGGTCTTGCCCATCGTGTAGGAGCCGGCCGGCAGCACCGCGGGCAGCGCCGCGTCAGCCGGCAATCCCTCGATCTCCAGCCCGCCGCCCTCGGCCGCGGAGAACGCATAGGGCTGGCCGCCCACGATCAGGTGGACGTCGCGCGCATCCATGCGGCCTTCGGCGGCGATCGCGTAGCTCTGGCCTTCGTAGCGCAGGGTCTGGTCGGCCGGGCGGCCCTCATAGGCCATGGTCAGGTGGCCGGCGACCAGCAACAGGGCGCCGAACGCCACCGCCTTGCGGGTGCCGAGGTAGCGGTCGGCCAGCACCCCGCCGAGCAGCGGCAGCAGATAGACCAGCGAGGTATACGACCCGTACTGCGCATTGGCTGTGGCGTCGTCGAACAGCAGATGCTGGGTCAGGTAGAAGATCAGGATGCCGCGCATGCCATAGTAGGAGAAGCGCTCCCACATCTCGGCGAAGAACAGTATGATCAGTCCGCGCGGATGGTTCTTCAGCAGTTGCAGGAGCACCGGGATGCCGGTCGCCAGGGTGATGACGATCCCGAGGATGACGATGAGCATTGGCGATCCCGAACTGTCCGCGTGGCGCCCCGGCCCCGCAGCGGCGGAGAAGACCATGCGTCCGAAACAAGCACAAGCGAGCCTCAGGGCGGCGCTTCGCCCGAAGCCCCGCCCGGAACGTTAGCTCGCCAGAACGTTAGCTCGAATGACGCGTTAGCCCCTCAGGAGGACTTGAGCCCATGCTGACCCCCGGCCCCGACCACCCGATCACCATCACCCCTGCGGGCAAGCGATGGCGCGCCCGGTTCCAAGGGCATGTGATCGCCGACACCGGCGACGCCCTGATCCTCAAGGAGGCGAGCTACCCGCCGGTCGTCTACTTCCCCCGGGCCGACGTCGACATGGCCTACATGTCGCGCACCGACCGCAGCACCCACTGCCCCTACAAGGGTGACGCGTCGTACTACACCGTGCTGATGGACGGCCATTTCGGCGAGAACGCCGTGTGGACCTACGAAGAGCCCTTCCCAGCCATGGAGTCCATCCGCGAGCGGCTGGCCTTCTATCCGGACAAGGTCGAAGTCTATGCGGTCGAAGAGGCTCAGGTGAACCCTCGCGCGGCGGGCGTCGACGTCGACGCCGTGGTCCAGCACACCGACGCCGGCGACGGCCACAGCCAGCGCGAACACTGGACGCCCAAGGACGACGTCTCCCGACCCGAAGGGGTGTGAGCGGCCTCCAGGTCATCGAGGACGCGCCTCGCTCCTCCCCTGCGCAGCGGGGGAGGAGCGGCGCTCGCTATCCTTAGTAGCGCCAGTCGTCGAAGGCCTTGGACGCATCGCCATTCCAGGCGCCGTGGAACAGCTCGAGCTGACGGTCGGCCTGGGTCAGGCCGCTGTCGGCGATCTCGTCAAGGGGAGCCAAGTAGATCGTCTCATCGACGCCGGCCTCCAGGCGGGCGCGGCGGGCCAGACCTTCGCGCGCGATAGCCAGCAGGTCCTTCGCCACCGCCTGCACCGTGCGACCGGCGATCTCGGCCTTCATCCCGCGCCGGGCCACGTCGGCGCGCAGGGCGTTGTGCTGCTCCGTCGTCCAACCCTTACAGAGGTCCCAGGCCGCGGCCAGCGCCGCCGAATCGTAGAAGATCCCGGTCCACAGCGCCGGCAGCGCATGCAGCATCGGCGCCGGGCCGCTGTCGGCGCCCCGCATCTCCAGGTACTGCTTCAGCCGCACCTCGGGAAAGATGGTGGTGGTGTGGTCGGCCCAGTCCTTCAGCGTCGGGCGCTCGCCCGGTAACTCGGCCAAGTCGCCATCCATGAACTTGCGGAACGAACGCCCCGACAGGTCCACATAACGGTCCTTGCGCTTGGCGAAGTACATCGGCACGTCCAGCGCGTAGCGGGCGTAGCTCTCGAAGCCGAAGCCGTCCTGGAACACGAAGTCCAGCATGCCGGTGCGGTCAGGGTCGGTGTCTGTCCATACGTCGGCGCGGCTGGACAGCAGGCCGGTCGGCCGGCCTTCCTTGAACGGCGAATTGGCGAACAGGGCGGTGGCGATTGGCTGCAGCGCCAGGCTGGTGCGGAACTTGGCCACCATGTCGGCTTCGGAGCCGAAATCCAGATTGGCCTGCACGGTGCAGGTGCGGAACATCATGTCCAGGCCCTTGCCGCCGACCTTGGGCATGTAGGCGCGCATGATCGCGTATCGGCCCTTGGGCATCACCGGGACTTGGTCGCGACGCCACAGCGGCGTGAAGCCGAGCGCCAGGAAGCCGATCCCGAGCTCTGCGGCCACGGTCTTGGCCTCGTCGAGATGGCCTTCGGTCTCGCGGCGGATCTCGTGCATCGTCTGCAGCGGCGCGCCGGAGAGTTCGAACTGGCCGCCGGGCTCCAGGCTGACGTTGGCGCCGTCCCGCTCCAGGCCGATCAACACCGGCCCGGCGTCCGACGCCTCGAAGACGCCGGTCCAGCCGAAGCGCTGCAGGCCTTCCATCAACGCCTTGATGCCCGCGCCCTCGTAAGCCACTGCATCGTGGCTCTGGAGTCGGAACGGGAACTTCTCGTGCTCGGCGCCGACGCGCCACTGGGCGGCGGGCTTGGAGCCGACCTCGAACCAGCGGACGAGGTCCTCAAAGACCAAAGGCCGATCGTCGCAGACGACTTCGCCCATGCGTATAACTCCCCACCCGTTTCGCAACACCGTCCCGGGCGAGGCCTCCCGCGGCGCGGGCATTTATGCTCTTCGCTCGGGTGGTGGCAATCCCGGCGCGCTCAGGTCCGCCAATCACCGCGCGCCGCCTGCCAGAGCGTCAGCGCGCTGATCGCCGCGGTGTCGGCCCGCAGGATGCGCGGCCCCAGGCTGGCCGGCGTCGCATACGGCAGCGCCCGCAGCCGGTCGTGCTCAGATGGCGAGAAGCCGCCTTCCGGTCCGATCAGGATCGCCCAGGGACCCTCGTCAGCGGTCTGGCGCAACGCCTCCAGCACCGGCCTGGCGTCGCCGGCCTCGTCGCAGAAAAGCAGCCTGCGCCCCGCCTCCCAGCCGTCCAGCAGCTTGTCGAGCCGCAGCGGCTCGCACACCTGCGGCACGTCCAGTCGGCCGGTCTGTTCCGCGGCCTCGGCGGCGATCGCCTGCAACCGCCCGACGTTGGCGCGGTCGGCGTTGGTCCGTTCGGTGAGCGCCAGCCGCACGCGCCGTGCGCCCAGCTCTGCCGCCTTCTCGACGATCACCTCCAGGCGCGGCCGCTTGACCAGCGCCACCACCAGATCGAGGTCGGGACCGCTCGCCTGGGGCCGCGCCAGCGACAGCACCTCCAGCTTGACCCCGCGCTTGCCGACCTCGGCCAGCGCCGCCAGCCATTCCCCGTCGCGGCCGTTGAACAGCACCACCTGGTCGCCGACGCCGCGCCGCATGACCGAGGAGAGATAGCGGCTCTGCTCCGGCCCCAACGCCAGGGCGGCGCCGGCCGAGAGGGGGTCTTGCACGAACAGTCGGATCATCGCGCCAGCGTCCCAGACGCTGCGCGCGCCTGCAAGCCGGCGCAGCGTTTGCTTGGCGCGCGGCGCCCCGGCGGCCTAGGCTCGTCCCATGAGCAAGAATTCGGACGACGACCAGCGCGAACTCGAACGCCACCAGCTCGCCCTGGTGCACTATCAGCAGCACGCCATGGCGCAGGGTGAACGGGCGCTGATCATCCTCGAGGGCCGCGACGCGGCCGGCAAGGACGGCACCATCCGCGCGGTCACCGAGCACCTGTCGGTGCGCAACACCCGGGTGATCGCGCTGGCCAAGCCCACCGAGCGCGAGCAGGGCCAGTGGTACTTGCAGCGCTACATCCCCCACCTGCCGGCGGCCGGCGAGACGGTGATCTTCCACCGCTCCTGGTACAACCGCGGCGGCGTCGAACCGGTGATGGGCTTCTGCACACCCGAGCAGCACGAGGCCTTCCTCCGCGACATTCCGCACCATGAGGCGCTGCTGGTCGGCGACGGCCTGAAGCTGGTCAAGCTGTGGCTGGACGTGTCCAAGAAGGAACAGGCCAAACGGCTGGCCGAACGCAAGGACGAGCCGTTGAAGGCGCTGAAGTCGAGCCCCCTCGACGAGGCGGCGCAGAGCCGCTGGGACGCCTACACCGGCGCCCGCGACGAGATGCTGAAGCGCACCCACACCGCCGCCGCGCCGTGGATCTGCGTCCGCTCGGACCACAAGAAGACCGCGCGGCTGAACATCATCCGCCACCTGGTGCGCACCCTCGCGCCGGCCTCGATCGGCAAGGAGCTCGACGCCCCCGATCCCGACGTCCTCTTCCCGTTCGAGATCGCTGCGCTCAGCGACGGGCGACTTGAGCGCTGAGCCCCGCTTGATCGGCCTGCGGTTCCATGGTGCTTGAGCCCACTTCAACGACACCAGGAACAAGGGCGCGGGCGATGTCGGGATCAGACGTTTTGCAGGTCGAACGTCGTGGCGACGTCGAGATCGTCACCCTCAACCGCCCCGATGCGCTGAACGCCCTGAACCCTGACCTGGTCGAGGCGCTGCTCGCCTACTGGCAAGGCCTGCAGGAGAACAACGACATCCGCGTCGTCGTGCTGCGCGCCGCCGGCCGCGCCTTCTGCGCCGGCCTAGACCTGAAAGGCTGGGGCGATTTCTCGTCCGAGCCTTCCGTCGCCAACGCCCTCTATATGCAGCGGCGGATCGGCCGGATCATGCGGATGATGCGCACCTGTCCGCAACCGGTGATCTGCCTGGTGCAAGGGGCCGCGGCGGGGGGCGGCATGTCGCTCGCGCTCGCCGCCGACGTCCGCTATGCGACCCCGGACATGCGCATGAACGCCGCCTTCATCCGCATCGGCCTGGGCGGCGCCGACATGGGCTCCAGCTACTTCCTGCCCCGGTTGGTCGGCCATTCCGTGGCCTCCGAACTGCTGCTGTCGGGTCGCTTCATCCAGGCCGAGCGCGCGCTCAAGGTCGGGCTGATCAGCGATATCGTCGAGCCCGACGCGCTGCTGGACGCCGGCCTTGCGCTAGCCGACGACATGCTGCTGGCCGCGCCCATGGGCCTGCGGCTCACCAAGGATGCGCTCAACCTCAACATCGACGCCTCGGGCATCGAGGCCGCCATGGCCATCGAGGACCGCCAGCAGGTGATGCTGAGCAACACCGCCGACCACGGCGAGGCGGTCGCGGCCTTCCTCCAGAAGCGCAAGCCCGTCTGGCAGGGCAAGTAGCCGCCGCCATGCGTGTGCACGTCGCCGCCGACCACGCCGGCTTCGAGCTCAAGACCCACCTCGTCGCCTGGCTGTCGGCCAACGGGTACGAGCCGGTGGACCATGGCGCCTACGCCTACGACGCCGAGGATGACTACCCGCCGTTCTGCGCCGCCGCAGCGGCCGCGGCGGTGGCCGAGCCGGAATCGCTGGCGATCGTGATCGGCGGCTCGGGCAACGGCGAGCAGATCGCCGCCAACAAGGTCAGAGGCGCCCGCGCGGCTCTGGCCTGGAGCGTAGAGACGGCCGCGCTCGCGCGTCAGCACAACAACGCCAACGTCGTCGCCGTGGGCGCACGCATGCACAGCGCAGGCGAGGCCGTCGCAATCCTCGAGGCCTTCCTGACGACGCCCTGGAGCCAGGCCCCGCGCCACCAGCGACGCATCGACATGCTGCTGGCCTATGAGGAGACCGGCCAGTTCCGCTGAAGGGTGCGCGCCTATCGGTAGCGCAGCCGTCCCAGCAGCCGCGCCGCGCTGTCCAGCGCCGCGCTGGGCCGGAACCGCGTCGTCGCCTTCCACTTCTCGAAGGCCATGACGTTATCGATGCGCCGCGCGACGAACGCCTCGGCCGCCTCGCGACCGCTCTGCAGGCGCACCGCCAGCGCGCCGGTGAGGATCGAGGCCAGGATCGCGCGCTTCGAATAGTGGTTCTCGTCTGCGGCGACGTCGCCCGCCCAGCGCCACAGCGCGTCGGCGCTCTCCCAGCCCAGTCGCAACCCCAGCGCGGCATGGCCCGGCAGCGCCAGGAACCCGGCCCAGCGGCGCAACGCCGCCTCGTCAGCGAACGCCGCATCGATGCGCGCCTCCACCGCCCGCGCAATACGCTCGCGGATCTTCAAGGCCAGAGGGTCGATGTCGGCCAGCGCCGCCAGGCCCGCCGCGTCGTGGCGGCGCGACAGCAGGGCGGCGAGATCCGCCGGCCCCCGGGGCATCAGCAGGCCCACATCGGCCTCGCTCAGCCCCGCCGCGCGCCCGGCCGCCAGCAACGTCGCCTGGCTCCAGCCGCTTGTCGGCGCGAGGGTCAAGGCCGCGTCCAGGACTCGGCGCTCGGCGCCTGCCGCCCAATCCTCCGCACCTTGCGGCGCCGCATCCAGGGTCTCGCTCATCGGTTCATCCTAAAGCGTGCAGAGCCGGCCGTCGCCGTGGACATGGGCGGGTCGTTCTGTTATCTGCCGCGGCTTGCATCCGGAGGCGTGTTCCTTCGGCCAACACAATTCTGCTGCTCACCGTCTCAGGGTCGAGCGTGGGCGACGAATAGGAGAGCGGGTCCTGGTTCAGATTTTCGTGCGCGACAACAACGTCGACCAAGCCTTGAAGGCGCTGAAGAAGAAGATGCAGCGCGAAGGCTCGTTCCGCGAGATGAAGCGCCACGTCCATTACGAAAAGCCGTCCGAGAAGCGCGCTCGCCAGAAGGCTGAAGCCGTGCGCCGGGCGCGCAAGCTGGCCCGCAAGCGCGCTCAGCGCGAAGGCCTGATCCCCGCGCCGAAGAAACCCGTCGGCCGCTAGGCCAGGGCTTCCAGTCGCGGACTGCACGAAAGGCCGGGCGGGCGACCGCTCGGCTTTTTCGCGTTTTTGGCCCCGCGTTCGCCGCACTCTGGCGCGATCTTCCGTTGCGCAGGCATGCGGCTTGCTGGTGAAAGGGCGTGCGGTCCCCTATCTTGTGGCCTGCGGACCTTATCGAGACGGATCTCGAACGATCATGAACCTGCGCAATCTCGTCATCTGGGGCGTCATCGTCGTCGTCCTGATCGGCCTCTACAGCATGATGACCGGCGGCGGCCACGCGGCTGGCGCGAGCGAGATCAGCTATTCGCAGCTGATGACGCGGGTGAACTCCGGCGAGGTGAAGACCGCGGTGATCCGCGGCTCCACCGTCGAGGTCCACGACCAGGCCAACAAGGCCTACACCGCCATTACGCCGAACAATCAGGAAGAGCTGGTCAAGCGCCTGGAGAGCCAGGGCGCGGACATCCATGTGAAGCCGCCGAGCAATGGCGGCCTGCTGGGCTTCCTGCTGAACAGCCTGCCGATCCTGCTGCTGGTCGGGGTGTGGATCTTCTTCATGCGCCAGATGCAGGGCGGCGCCCGCGGCGCCATGGGCTTCGGCAAGTCCAAGGCCCGCCTGCTCACCGAGGACAAGAACCGCGTCACCTTCGACGACGTGGCCGGGGTCGACGAGGCCAAGGAAGAGCTGACCGAGATCGTCGACTTCCTGAAGGACCCGCAGAAATTCCAGCGCCTGGGCGGCAAGATCCCGAAAGGCGCGCTGCTGATCGGCCCTCCCGGCACCGGCAAGACGCTGCTGGCCCGCGCCATCGCGGGCGAGGCCGGCGTGCCGTTCTTCACCATCTCCGGCTCCGACTTCGTGGAGATGTTCGTGGGCGTCGCCGCCAGCCGCGTGCGCGACATGTTCGAGCAGGCCAAGAAGAACGCGCCCTGCATCATCTTCATCGATGAAATCGACGCCGTCGGCCGTCACCGCGGCGCGGGCCTGGGCGGCGGCAACGACGAGCGCGAGCAGACGCTGAACCAGCTTCTCGTCGAGATGGACGGCTTCGAGGCCAACGAAGGCATCATCCTGATCGCCGCCACCAACCGTCCCGACGTTCTGGACCCCGCGCTGTTGCGCCCGGGCCGCTTCGACCGCCAGGTCGTGGTGCCGAATCCCGACGTGAACGGCCGCGAACGGATCCTGCGCGTGCACATGAAGAACGTGCCGCTGGCCGCCGACGTCGAGGTCAAGACCATCGCCCGCGGCACGCCCGGCTTCTCCGGCGCCGACCTCGCCAACCTGGTCAACGAGGCCGCCCTGATGGCCGCGCGCAAGAACCGCCGCATGGTGATGATGCGCGACTTCGAGGACGCCAAGGACAAGGTCATGATGGGCGCCGAGCGCAAGTCCATGGCCATGAGCGAGGACGAGAAGCGCAACACCGCCTACCACGAGGGCGGCCACGCCCTGGTGGCGCTGTCGGTGCCCTCGGCCGACCCGGTGCACAAGGCGACGATCATCCCGCGCGGCCGCGCGCTGGGCATGGTGATGCAGCTGCCCGAAGGCGACCGCTACTCCATGGACTACCAGCAGATGATCTCGCGCCTGGCGATCATGATGGCCGGCCGCGTCGCCGAGGAGCTGATCTTCGGCAAGGACAAGGTGACCTCCGGCGCGTCCAGCGACATCCAGGCCGCCACGGGCCTGGCCCGCAACATGGTCACCCGCTGGGGCTTCTCCGACGTGCTGGGCCCGATCTCCTATGGCGACAACCAGGAAGAGGTGTTCCTCGGCCACTCGGTGGCGCGCACCCAGAACGTGTCGGAAGACACCGCCCAGAAGATCGACGTCGAGGTCCGGCGCCTGGTCCAGGGCGGCATGGACGAGGCGCGCCGGATCATCACCGAGCGGATCGACGACCTGCACGCGGTGGCCAAGGCGCTGCTTGAGTACGAGACCCTGTCTGGCGACGAGATCATCGGCGTCATGAAGGGCGTGCAGCCGATCCGCACCGAGGCCGAGACCAAGCGCCCGACCGGCCCCGCGGTCGCCGTGCCGATCTCGCCCCGACCCGATCCCGAACCGGCCTGACTCCAGACGCTTGACGCTGAGCTCCGAGACCCGCCGCGTGAAGGTGATGGGCGTCGTCAATGTGACGCCCGACAGCTTCTCCGACGGCGGCCGGCATTTCACGCCGGCTGACGCCCTGGCCCACGCCCGGCGGCTTATCGCCGATGGGGCCGACATCCTCGACATCGGCGGCGAGTCCACCCGCCCCGGCGCGGCGCCGGTCGAGGCCGCCCAGGAGATCGACCGCGTCGTCCCGCTGATTGCGGCGATCCGCGCCGAAAGCCCGATAGCGATCAGCATCGACACCATGAAGCCCGCCATCGCCCGCGCCGCGACCGCCGCCGGCGCGCACATCTGGAACGACGTCTCGGCCCTGGGCTACGACAGCGAGAGCCTCTCCCTCGCCGCAGACCTCGGCTGCGAGGTGGTGTTGATGCACATGCAGGGAAACCCGCGCACGATGCAGCAGGACCCGCAATATGACGATGTCGCCGTCGAGGTGGCCGCCATGCTGGCGGCCCGCGCCGAGGCGGCGATGGCCGCTGGCGTCGCCCGCGAACGCATCTGGCTCGACCCCGGCGTAGGCTTCGGCAAACACACCACGCGGCACAACCTGCCGCTGCTGGCCGGCCTCGACCGACTCGTCGCGCTGGGCTTCCCGGTGCTGCTGGGCGCCAGCCGCAAGCGCTTCATCGCCGCCATCGACCCGGCCGGCGCGTCACCCGACAAGCGGCTGGGGGGCTCGATCGCCACCGCGCTGGCTGGCGCTGCGGCCGGCGTCGCCGCCGTCCGCGTCCACGACGTCGCCGAGACGGTTCAGGCGCTGGCGGTCTGGCAGGCGATCGAGGATGCGCGGCTGGACTGAAAGCCTGCGCTTGGCGCATGCGTGGCGGCGCGCTAATCGCCATTGATGGCGAACTCCCTTGGCCGCGTCCTGATCATCGCCGGCTCCGACTCCGGCGGCGGGGCGGGCGTGCAGGCCGACATCAAGGCCGTCACCATGCTGGGCGGCTATGCGGCGACCGCGATCACCGCGATCACCGTGCAGAACACCCTGGGCGTCAGCGGCGTGCACCCGATCCCGCTGGCGGTCATCGACGCCCAGGCCCGCGCGGTGCTGGACGACATCGGCGCCGACGCGCTGAAGACCGGCATGCTGGGCGACGCGGCCACTGTCGAGGCCGTGGCCGCCATCCTCGACTACGCCGCGGCTCCCGCCGTGGTCGATCCGGTGATGATCGCCAAGGGCGGCGCGTCGCTGCTGGCGGACGCCGCGATCGGCGCTGTGCGGAGCCTGATGATCCCCCGCGCCGCCCTGCTGACCCCCAATGCGCCGGAGGCCGCCGCCCTGACGGGGATCGGAGTCGAGACTCTCGACGACATGCGCCGCGCCGGTGAGGCGCTGCTGGGCCTGGGCGCCCGCGCCGTGCTGATGAAGGGTGGGCACGTCCCCGGCGATCAGGTCGTCGATCTCCTGTTGACGCCGCAGGGCGAGACCGCCTTTGAAGTCGAACGTATCGACACCCGCCACACCCACGGCACCGGCTGCACGCTGGCCTCGGCCTGCGCGACGGGTCTCGCCCAGGGCCTGCCCCTGGTCGAGGCGGTCGCGCGCGCCTGGGGTTACGTTCAGGAGGCGATCGTTCGCGCACCAGGCCTTGGCGCAGGGCACGGGCCGCTGGATCACGGCTGGCCGCTGCGGGACCGGCGATGAGCGATCCCCTGACCGCCAGGCTGGAGGCTATCCTGCGCGCCACGCCGGGGCTGATGCAGGTGTTGCGGACCGCCCGTGATCTCGCCCTGCCGGACTGGCTGGTGTTCTCCGGCGCGATCTACCAGCCGGTGTTCAACCACCTGACCGGCCGCGCCCCCGACTATGGGGTCAAGGACTACGACCTCGGCTACTTCGACCCTGACACCTCATACGAAGCCGAGGATGCGGTGATCCGCCGGGTCGCGGAGGCCTTCGCGCCACCGCTGCGCGAGCTGGTCGAGGTCCGCAACCAAGCCCGCGTGCACCAGTGGTTCGAGGGCAAGTTCGCCGAGCCCTACGCCCCCCTCCATGACAGCGCGCATGCGTTGACGCGCTTCACCACCACCGCGTTCGCGGTCGGCGCACGGTTGGAGCACGACGACACCCTGACCATCCTGGCCCCCTTCGGCCTGGAGGACCTGTTCGCCCTTCGCCTGCGTCCCAATCCGACGCGCGCGACCAACGGCTTCGCGCGTACGGCCGCGAGCGTCATCGCCCGCTGGCCCGAAGCCCGGGTCACCGACTGACCCTGCAAGGAGATCTCCGATGCGCCAGTGGACCGTCGACGCCTTCGCCGCCGCCCCGTTCCGCGGCAATCCCGCCTGCGTGGTCGAGCCGATGCTGAAGTGGCCCACCGACGCCTGGATGCAGCGCCTGGCCGCCGAGAACAACCAGGCCGAGACCGCCTTCCTGCTGAAGACCGATGATCCTGCGCGATTCAAGCTGCGCTGGTTCACCCCGGCGCTCGAGGTGCCGCTGTGCGGACACGCGACGCTGGCCAGCGCCCACGTGCTGCTGAGCGAACTGGCGCTGGAAACTGAAACCGTCACCTTCGACACCCTCTCCGGCCCGCTGAGCGTGCGCCAGGCGCGCGAACTGGGAGAGCTCTACGAGATGGATTTCCCGGCCATGGCCCCCAGGCGCATTGATCCGCCCCAAGGCCTCGCCGAAGCGTTAGGCGCGGAGCCGCAGGAGGTCTGGGCCGCGCAGTTCCTGGTCGCGGTGATGGCCAACGAGGCTGAGGTGCGAGCCCTCAACCCCGATGGCGCGCGCTTGAAGGTCATATCGTCGGCCGCCACCCAGGGCCGCGGCAATGTCGGCGTTTGCGCCCTGCCGGACGCCGGCGCGCCCTACGACGTGGTCAGCCGCTTCTTCGCGCCAGGTTCGGGCATCGCCGAGGACCCCGCCACAGGGTCGCTCCACTGCATCCTGGCGCCGCTCTATGCGGACAAGCTTGGGCGCCCGTCGCTCAGATTCCACCAGGCCTATCCCGGGCGCGGCGGCGACCTGCTGTGCGAGCATCGCGGCGAGCGCGTGCTGCTGCGCGGCGGGGCGTTCACCGTCCTCGATAGCCGCCTGCGCATTGGACCCTGATCGGCCCTGTCTCGACCATGATGAAAAAGGGGCGGCCCTCATCGGACCGCCCCCGTTCGTTGCTCAGATCAGGCCTTAGCGGCGGTAGTCGCGACCGTAGCCATGGCCGTAGTCGTTATCGCGGCCTTCGTAGCGGATCTGGGCGCTCAGCCGGTCGAACCGGCGATCCAGATCGGCGCGTTCCCAGTTCGACAGCCCGCCGGCGCGATAGCGGTTCTCCAGACGGGCGATCTGATAGAACTCGGCGCGCAGGCGCTGGGCTTCGGCGCGGGTCAGACGCCCCTGGCGCACGCCGCGATCGATGCGGTTGTCGAGCTGCGCCTGGCGGGCGTTGATGTTCATCCAGCCGCCACGGTCGTCGCGCCAGCCGCGGTCACCGTCCCAGCGCTCCCCATACGAAAGCCGTTGGTCATAGCCGCGGTCGTTGTCGTAGCGGCCGCCGTACGGTTGGGCGCTGGCCGCCGTCGCGCTCAGCGTCAGCGCCGAGACCGCGACCAGGCCAAAAGACATCAGCTTTTTCATTGGTCCTGTCCTCTTCTTCGGCCGTCCCCGCTCTTCGAAAGAGCCTTGAGACGTCCATCAAACCCGTTGGCGCGGGGCTTGGTTCTGGCCAAGCTTTGCGCTGCGCAGCCACTATCGGCCGCGTTGATGGGAAGAAGACCATGTTCAGGATGACACCATCCTGAGCCGCTCGTTGTGCGCCGTTCAGGTTGGCGGATGGGCGGCGACAGCTCTAGGCCGCGTTGGCGGCGCCGGTGGCTGCGTCGTTCAGGGCGCGGCTGATCGCTTCGTACAGCTTGGCGATCTCGATGGGTTTTGGCACGTGGCCGTCCATGCCGGCGGCGAGGTATTCCTCGACCTGGTGGCTCAGCGCATTGGCGGTCAGCGCCACGATCGGGGTGCGCTTGCGCTTCGATGTGCGCTCGATGGTGCGGATCGCGCGCGCCGCGTCGATGCCGTCCATCACCGGCATCTGGATGTCCATGAGGATCAGGTCGTAGGTTCCGACCCGCCAGGCCTCCACAGCCTGCTGGCCATCGGCGACGATGTCGATCTCGATGCCCAGGGAACCCATCACCGCGGCCAGCACCTGCTGGTTCGTGGCGTTGTCCTCGGCGGCGAGCAGGCGCAGCGCGCCGTCGTCGGATGTCGAGACGTTCTCGATCACCGCGTCCTCGACCGCCTCGCCGCGTTCCAGCGGCAGCTCGACGACGAACACCGAACCCTTGCCCTCGGCGCTTTCGACCGTAATCGTGCCGCCCATCATCTGGGTCAGCTCGCGGCAGATGGCCAGGCCCAGGCCCGTGCCGCCGAAGCGGCGCGTCGCCGAGTTGTCGGCCTGGGTGAACTTCTCGAACAGCCCCGACTGCTTGTCGCCGGAGATGCCGACGCCGGTGTCGCGCACGGTGAAGCGTAGGCCGCCGGTCTGCGGGTTGAGGTCGAACAGGCCCGAGACCGAACCATGCGAGGTGAACTTGACCGCGTTGGACAGCAGGTTGCCGGCGATCTGGCGCAAGCGGTCGGCGTCGCCACGCCACCACCCCTGAGCCTCGGGCGCCACGGTGACGCTGAAATCCAGCCCCTTGGCGTTGGCCATGGCGCCGAACGCGCCGCGGGTGGGGGTGAGCGCACGGTCCAGCTCGAAGTCGTCGACCAGCAGGGTCAGCTTGCCGGCCTCGATCTTCGACAGGTCGAGCACGTCGTTCAGGACGGCCAGCAACAGGCTGCCGGATTGGCGGATCACGTCCAGGCGCTCGCGCTGAATGGGCGCAAGCTCACTCATCGACATGACTTCGGCCATGGCCAGCACGCCGTTCAGCGGGGTGCGGATCTCGTGGCTCATGTTGGCCAGGAATTGGGTCTTCAGCACGTTGGCGGCGTTGGCGGCGTCGCGCGCCTCGGTCAGGTCCTGCATCGCCGCCTTCAGGTCCTGCTCGCGCTCTCCGAGCTTGCCCAGAAGGTGGTTGAAGCTGGCCGTCAGACTGCGGAACAGCTGGTCCTGGGCCTTGACGTCCACCGGCTCGAAGCTGCCGTCGGCGGCGACTTGGCGCATGGCGTCCGACAGCCGCTCCACGGGTGCGATCACCCGATGCGCCATGCCGCGGGCGAGGAACAGGGCGACACCCACGCCGCCGAAGAACAGCGCCGCGGTCAGCGCCATGAACTGCGGCAGCATCGCGCCCAGTTCCGGCGCGCGGGAAGTGACGACGATCTCGCCCAGATTGTCAGCGCCCATGCGCACGGGCGCGCGCACGACGTCCGTGTCCTTGCCGGCGACATTGGCGTCGGGGCGAAGGTAGGAGGCGATGGTCTTGCCGTTGACGTCGAGCAGACGCACCGAAACCACGTTGTGAGAGGCGCCCAGCGCCGTCAGCGGGGTGCGCGCGGCTTGGTGGTCGTTGGCGAGTACGGCGGGCGCGGCCGCCGCGGCGGCGATCTGGGCCAGGGACTGGGCGCCGATATGGCTCTGCTCACGCGCCACCGCCCACTGCTGGACCATGAAGGTCAGGCAAGCGGCGATCAGCACCACCATGGTGGTGATCAGCCCGACCCCAGCGACGCGCGCATGGAAGGTGGCGTGATGGGCCGAACCGCGCGCGGTCGGAGTATCGCTCATGGGCGCCTTTTCCCCACTCAAGCGCTCCGCATACCGCTGTTTGTACTAACGCTTCGCTTCCATGCCCGTTGCCATTTTGACACAGATCAACCTGTGCGCGTACATGTCGCACTTTTCTCGCCCGTTAACCATAGACTAACCTTAACTAGTCGTTTACCTTCCTCTATATTGTGTTAACGAATAGGGGTCTGCGTATGGAAAAGGTGTTTGTTGCTCAGCGCGTGGCGAACAAGCTGTTCGCGACTGAGAATGCTGTTGATGGCGCCCTGGCTGAAGCCGCTGAATTCATGAGCGAAATGCTCAAGGCGCGTAAAGACGTTCACGTTTCGCTCGTTCTGGGCGACGAAGCGACCGCGAAGCTGGTCGATGCGATCAAGGCGTTGGGCGAAGCCCGCACCGCCATGGTCGGCGTGCACAACGAACTCGCCGAAGTGAAGCTCCGCCTCGGCATCCGCACGAAGATGGACGGCTGGGACACCGACAAGGGTCTGGCCCTGCGCGACGTTCAGGCTCCGGCCACCCTTCGCGACGTCGGCTAAACCCACTTCGGTTTTAGTTGCGATAACTTAACGGTGTTGCGCCTCTAATGCGAGTTAGAGGCGCAATGCATGTTTAGTCCCTTCCTTCCGTACGTGGGCATGGTGGTCACCCTGGTGGTGTGCGGCCTGGCCTTTCTACGTGGCGGCCCGCCTGAGCGGGTGGGCGCCGGCTTGGTCCTGGGCGTCGCCCTGATTGGCCAGGCGATCGACCTCATCCTCCCCGATGCGCACGAGCAGGTGGCCCACCTGTGCAATGACGCTTTCCTGGCCGTGGGCTTCCTGCTGGTCGCCCTGCGCTACGGCAGCCTGTGGCTGGGCGGCTCGATGATGCTCCAGGCCGTGCAATTCAGTCTGCACGCCTTCTATCTGGTGGCGACCAAGCCCCACGATCGCTTCTTCGCGGTGGTCAACAACGCCAATACCGCCGGCATCATCGCCTGCATTCTAGCTGGCACCCTGGTCGCCTGGCGCCATCACAAGAAGTCTATCGTACCGGTCCTCGGCGCCTCGGGCGCCTCCGCGCACTGACCGCTCGCCGGCGCGGGCTCCACGCAGTTTTTCCTTGCATGACGGGGCGAATGCAGGCTTCTGCGCGCCGGGCCACGCCCTCCCAACGGGGCGCCGCTCATCTGCAAGGATGGGAGACATCGCTATGACGACTCTTGCAAAGCCGGCCACACGGCCGTTGAGACCCGAATTTTCCTCCGGCCCGTGCGCCAAGCGCCCCGGATGGACCCCTGAAAATCTTAAGAACGCGGTCCTGGGGCGCTCGCATCGCTCCAAGCTCGGAAAAGGTCGCCTGCAGGCCGCCATCCAGGCGACGCGCGAACTGCTTCAGGTTCCCGACACCCACCTGATCGGCATCGTGCCCGGCTCCGACACCGGCGCGGTCGAGATGGCCATGTGGTCGATGCTGGGCCCGCGCCCGGTGCAGCTCCTGGCCTTCGAGAGCTTCGGCAAGGACTGGGTGACGGACGTCGTCAAGCAACTGAAGCTTCCGGCCGAGCCGTTGGAAGCGCCGTACGGCGAGCTCCCCGACCTCACCAAGGTCCGCAAGGACGCCGACCTGGTGTTCACCTGGAACGGCACCACCTCCGGCGTGCGCGTGCCGAACGCCGACTTCATCGCCGCCGACCGCGAAGGCATCGTCATCTGCGACGCCACCAGCGCGGCCTTCGCCCAGGCGCTCGACTGGGCCAAGCTCGATGTGGTCACCTTCTCCTGGCAGAAGGCGCTGGGCGGAGAAGGCGCGCACGGCGTGCTGATCCTGGGTCCCCGCGCCGTCGAACGGCTGGAGAGCTACACGCCCGCCTGGCCGATGCCCAAGCTGTTCCGCATGACCAAAGGCGGCAAGGTCACCCTCGATCTGTTCGAAGGCGCGACCATCAACACGCCGTCGATGCTCTGCGTCGAGGACGCACTGGATTCCATGGGCTGGGCCGCCTCGATCGGCGGCCTGCCGGAGATGCGCCGCCGGGCCGACGCCAATCTCGGCGCCCTCGCCGCCTGGGTCGACAAGACTGCCTGGGTGGAGTTCCTAGCCGCCGATCCGGCGACCCGGTCCAACACCTCGGTGTGCCTGAAGGTCGTCGATCCGCGCGTCACCGGCCTTTCCGCCGACGCCCAGGCCGACTTCGCCAAGAAGCTGGCCGCGGTGCTGGAAAAGGAAGGCGCCGCCCTCGACGTGGGCGGTTACCGCGATGCGCCTCCCGGCCTGCGCATCTGGTGCGGCGCGACCGTAGAGACCGCCGACATCGTGGCGCTGACGCCCTGGCTCGACTGGGCTTTCGCGAGCCTCGCCCAGGACCAGTTCCAAGCCGCCTGACGCGCGTCCGGCGTCACCGCCGCCCGCTCAAGGCCTTCCCTCTTTGAACAACCCCTCTCCGCCGCCGCGCGGGGAGGGTCTCTCCCAATGGAGATTCCCATGCCCCGCGTACTCATCGCCGACAAACTGTCCCCCGCCGCCGTCGACATCTTCAAGCAACGTGGCGTCGACGCCGACGTGAAGACCGGCCTGACCAAGGACGAGCTGCTCAAGATCATCGGCGATTATGATGGTCTGGCCGTGCGTTCGGCGACCAAGGCCGACAAGGACGTGCTGGCCGCCGCCAAGAACCTCAAGGTCGTCGGCCGCGCCGGCATCGGCGTCGACAACGTCGACATCCCCGCCGCCACCGCCGCCGGCGTGGTGGTCATGAACACCCCGTTCGGCAACTCGATCACCACCGCCGAGCACGCCATCGCCCTGCTGTTCGCCCTCGCCCGCCAGCTCCCCGCCGCGGACGTCTCCACCCAAGCCGGCAAGTGGGAGAAGAACCGTTTCATGGGCGTGGAGCTGTTCGGCAAGACGCTGGGCCTGATCGGCGCCGGCAACATCGGCTCCATCGTCGCCGACCGCGCGCTGGGCCTGAAGATGCGCGTCGTCGCCTACGACCCGTTCCTCTCCCCCGACCGCGCGGTGGAGATCGGCGTCGAGAAGGTCGAGCTGGACCAGCTGCTGGCTCGCGCCGACGCCATCACCCTGCACACCCCGCTCACCGACAAGACCCGCAACATCCTGTCGGCCGAGAACCTGGGCAAGACCAAGAAGGGCGTGATGATCATCAACTGCGCCCGCGGCGGTCTGGTCGACGAAAAGGCCCTGCGCGCCCTGCTCGACAGCGGCCATGTGGGCGGCGCGGCCTTCGACGTGTTCGTTGAGGAACCGGCCAAGGACAATGTGCTGTTCGGGGCCGAGAACTTCATCGCCACCCCGCACCTGGGCGCCTCCACCAACGAGGCCCAGGAGAACGTCGCCCTGCAGGTCGCCGAGCAGATGAGTGACTACCTGCTCACCGGCGCGGTCTCCAACGCGCTGAACAGCCCCTCGGTCACGGCCGAGGAAGCCCCGCGCCTGGCCCCCTTCATCGCGCTCGCCGAAAAGCTCGGCGCCTTCGCCGGCCAGATGGTCGACTTCGGCGTCAAGTCCATCGACATCGCCTACGAGGGCGAGATCGCCAAGCTCAACACCAAGCCGCTGACCGCCGCGTCGCTGGCCGGCGTGATGCGACCGATGCTGGCCGAGATCAACATGGTTTCCGCGCCGGCGGTGGCCAAGGAACGCGGCATCACCGTCTCGGAATCCACCCAGGACGAGTCGCCGATCTACGAGAGCCTGATGCGCATCACGGTGACCACCGAGAAGGGCCGCCGCTCCTTCGCCGGTTCGGTGCTGGCCGGCACGCCGCGGGTGGTCGAGGTCAAGGACATGGACCTGGACGCGCCGTTCGGCCCGACCATGCTCTACGTCAACAACCTGGATAAGCCGGGCTTCATCGGCAACCTGGGCGCCATCCTGGCCGACGCCGGCGTCAATATCGCCACCTTCAACCTGGGTCGCGTTTCCGCCGGAGAAGACGCCATCGCCTTGGTCGGCGTCGACCAGGAACCCAGCGAGGACCTGCTCTCCCGCATCCAGGGCCTCCCCCACGTCAAGGAAGCCCGCACCCTGCGGTTCTAACACCGTTCAAGCTCCTCCCCCGTAAAGCGGGGGAGGAGCGAAGCGGGCGCCAATCAATGGAAATCGCGGCTGCGGATCAGGCGGCCGCTGCCCTTGGAACGCACCGCCACCGGGGCAGCGTCGTCCTCGCGGCGCAGTTCACTCAGCCGCTGCGACAGGTCCTCGAAGCGTTCGGCGACCAGGTGGACCACCTCGCCCTCGCGCTGCAGCCGGCCGTGCACCACCAGGAAGGCCGAGGTCATCACCAGCCGGCGATGCCGCTCGAAGGCGTCGCGCCACACGACGATGTTGGCCACGCCCGTCTCGTCTTCCAGGGTCAGGAACACCACGCCCTTGGCCGTACCCGGCCGCTGGCGCACCAGCACCAGCCCGCCGACGGTGATCCTGCGGCGGTCCTTGAGCGTCTTCAGCGCCTGGGCCGGGACCGCCCCCATGCGCACAAGGTCCTCGCGGAAGAAGCTGCAAGGATGGGCCTGCAGCGACAGGCTGGTGGTGCGGTAGTCCTCGGCCACATGCTGCGGCAGGCTCATCAGCGGCAGCGCCACCGCCTCTTCCGACACCCCCATGGCGGCCAGCAGGGGGGCGTCGCTCTCGATCCGCGCCTCGCCCGCCATGCCCTTCACCGCCCACAGCGCCTGACGCCGGTCCAGCCCCAGGGAGCGGAACGCATCGGCCTCGGCCAGGAGCTCCAGCGCACGTTTGGACAGCTTGGCGCGCCGGGCCAGGGCGTTGAGGTCGCGCACGCCCTCTTCGCGCGCGCTCACCAGGGCCTTGGCCTCCTCCTGGTTCAGTCCCTTGATCTGCCGCAGGCCCAGCCGCACCGCACGCCAGCCCTTCTCATGCGCATGCGTCGGCGGCTCCAGCGTGCAGTCCCAGTCGCTGGCCAGCACATCGGGCCCGCGCACCTCCACCCCATGCTCGCGCGCATCGCGCACCAGTTGCGCCGGCTGGTAGAAACCCATCGGCTGGCTGTTCAGCAGCGCCGCGCAGAAGGCGTCCGGCCAGCGCCACTTCACCCAGGCCGAGGCATAGACCAGCAGGGCGAAGCTGATCGCGTGGCTCTCGGGGAAGCCATAAGAGCCGAACCCCTCGATCTGCTTGAAGCAGCGGTCCGCGAACTCGGGATCGTAGCCGCGCGCGACCATCCCCTTGACGAACCTCACCCCGTATTCACCCACCGTGCCCAGGTGGCGGAAGGTGGCCATGGAGCGGCGCAGGCCATCGGCGTCGTTGTCCGAAAACTGCGCCGCCTCGATGGCGATGCGCATCGCCTGCTCCTGGAACAGCGGCACGCCCAGGGTCTTCTTGAGGATGCCTTCCAGCTCGTCCTGGGGGAATTCCGCCGCCGGCCGTGGATAATCCACCGGCTCCTTGCCTTCGCGGCGGCGCAGGTAGGGGTGCACCATGTCGCCCTGGATCGGGCCTGGCCGCACGATCGCCACCTCGATCACCAAGTCGTAGAACTTGGCGGGCTTCAGCCTGGGCAGCATCGACATCTGCGCCCGGCTCTCCACCTGGAAGACGCCCACCGAGTCCGCGTGGCAGAGCATATCGTAGACCTGCGGGACCATCTGCGGGACGTCGGCGATCTCCCTGATCTGCGTTCCGTCGTCCAGCGGCGGCAGCATGGCGAAGCTGCGCTTCAGCGCGCTCAGCATGCCCAGCGCCAGCACGTCGACCTTCATCAGGCCCAGCGCGTCGATGTCGTCCTTGTCCCACTCGATGAAGGTTCGGTCGGCCATCGCCGCATTGCCGATCGGCACGGTCTCGTCCAGCCGCCGCTGGGTCAGCACGAAACCGCCGACGTGTTGCGACAGATGGCGGGGGAAACCCAGCAGCTCCTGGGCGAGTGTGCAGGCGCGGCGGATCTGTTCGTTGTCGGGGTCGAGCCCGGCTTGGCGGATATGGCCGTCCGGCACGCTGTCGCCATAGCTGCCCCACACCGTGCCCGCTAGCGCCGCGGTGACGTCTTCGGTCAGCCCCAGCGCCTTGCCCACCTGGCGGATCGCCATGCGGGGACGGTAATGGATCACGGTGGCGACGATCGCCGCGCGATGGCGCCCATAGCGGTCGAACACATACTGCATCACCTCCTCGCGCCGCTCGTGCTCGAAGTCGACGTCGATGTCCGGCGGCTCGCCCCGCTTCTCCGAGATGAACCGCGAGAACAGCAGGTCCTGGTCCTCCTTGGTCGGGTCCACCGAGGTGATCCCTAGGCAGAAGCAGACGCAGGAGTTGGCCGCCGACCCCCGGCCCTGGCACAGGATGTCCTGCTTGCGCGCCCAGCGGACGATGTCGTGGACGGTCAGGAAATAGTTGGGGAAATCCAACTTCTCGATCAGCGCCAGTTCCTTGTTCAGCAGGTCTCGGACCTTGCCAGGCGGGCCGTTCGGATAGCGCCAGCCCGCGCCCTCCCAGGCCAGGTCGTGCAGGTGCTGGATGGCGGTCTTGCCGGGCGGGACGGGTTCGTCGGGATATTCGTAGGAGAGCTGCGACAGGTCGAAGCCGATGCGCTCGACGATCTCCAGCCCGCGCTCCAGCGCGCCCGGGAACCGCGCGAACAGCCGCGCCATCTCCTGCGGAGGCTTCAGGCGCCGTTCGGCGTTGGCCTGCAGCCGCAGCCCGGCCTCGGTGATCGTGCAGTTCTCGCGGATGCAGGTCAGCACGTCCTGCAGCGGCCGCCGATCGGCGGCGTGGTAGAGCACGTCCCCGGTCGCCGCCATCGGCGCGCCGCTGGAGGCCGCCAGTCCCGCCAGCCGCGACAGCCGTTGCACGTCGCGCGCGCCATAGCCCCGCGCCGCCGCCAGCCAGACGTTCCCGTTCAACTCGCCGGCGATGCGCGCCAGTCCCGCCTCGAAGTCCTGGTCCAATCGGGCGGGCGGAATCACCAGGCAGAGCTGCCCCTCGGCGTGGTCCAGGAAATCGGTCCAGGCGAGCTCACACCCGCCCTTCTTCGCCCGCCGCTGGCCCAGGGTCAGCAGCCGGGTCAGCCGCCCGTAGGCCTCGCGGTCGGACGGATAGCAGAGCAGGCTGGGCGATCCGTCGGCGAAGTCCAACCGGCAGCCGGTCAGCGCCCGCACCTTGGCCCCGCCGGCGCGCAGGTCGTTCATCGCCGACCAGGCGCGCACCACGCCCGCCAGGCTGTTGCGGTCGGTGATCCCGATGGCCGAGATCCCCAGCGCCTCGGCGGTGGTCACCAGCTCCCACGGATGCGAGGCCCCCCTCAGGAACGAGAAGTTGGTGGCGGCCTGCAGTTCGGCGTAGGCGGCCATGGATCAGGTCAGGTCGGTGAACGGATTGAAGGCGACCTCCCAGAGGTTTCCCTCGGGATCGGCGAAATAGCTGGAATAGCCGCCCCAGAAGACGTCCTGGGGAATCTTGACCGCGGTCGCTCCGGCGGCGAGCGCCTGGGCGAAAACGCGATCGACATCAATCTTGGAAGGCGCGTTGTGGGCGAGCACCACACCGCTGAATCCAGCGCCTTCGGTCGGTATGGTGGCGTCCTGCGCCAGTGCTTCGCGCGGATAGAGCCCCAGCCAGGTCCCCTCCAGTCGAAACATGACCATGTCATCGCCGGGTGAATAGTTGTGCAGCGGGAAGCCCAGGCCGTCCCGATAGAAGGCGAGCATCCGTTCCAGGTCGTGCGCGCCGAAGGTGATGAGGCTGATCTTGGGTTTCATTTGAGCTCCTATCCGAACAGGCCGTGCAGCCACCAGCGGGCGGGCTGGCCGGCTTCGTAGAGTCCGGCGCGGAACACCCAGAAGCGGCCGCCTTCCTGGTCCTCCACCCGGTAGTAGTCGCGCACATGGGCGGGAGAGGCGGCGGAGAGCGCGGCCTTCCACCATTCCTCGGCGATCCGCTCCGGCCCTTCCGAACGGCTCACCCGGTGCACCCGGCCTCGCCAGCGGAACTGGATCGGCGGGTCGTCGGGCACCGGCGCGGTGACCTCGATCGCCTCGGGACGGCGGAACAGCCGAAGCGGCCTGGGCAGGTCAGGGTCCCAGCCGCCGTGGGGTGCGCCGGCCAGCGGCGGGACGCGTATCGACGCCAGTTCCGGCACGTGGCTTTCGAAGGCCGCCGATTTCCACACCCGCGCCTCGCCCAGCCGGTTGGCCAGCCGGTCGACCAGCGGCGCCAGCTCCGCCTCGTCGAACCCGTCGTCCCAGGTGGGCGTAACGGGCTCCTTCTCCCCTTGCGGGAGAAGGTGGCCGCGAAGCGGTCGGATGAGGGGTCTCTCAGAACCCTCAGCTTCGATGTTCAGCAGCCTGACCGGAGAGGGCTTTCGACCCCTCATCCGGCCTGCATCCGCAGGCCACCTTCTCCCGCATGGGGAGAAGGGAACCTCTCCCGCCTCTTGCGTGTGCATGGGTCCTCGGGACGAGCCCGAGGATGACGGCTTGAGAGATCTTTGCCGACCCGCCAGCGGCTCCACGTCCAGGGCGCTCAGGGTCACCACCTCGATCCCGAAGCCGGGGTCGACCGTCTCCAGCTTCGGCGCGAACAGGCGTGCGAGGCGCCTCGCGTCGCGCCCGGGAAACGCCAGGCCGACGCTTAAGGAAGGCGCCTGTCCGTCAACCCGGTGGAAGGCCATCTCGAAGCGCCGCGCGCCCTGGCCGGCGTCGTCCAGGCGTGCGCAAAGCGCCTCCAGGATGTCGCGGCTGACCCGTCCCATGTCCTCCGGAGCGCTGATCGGCTCGGCGAAAGCCAGCCGCGGGAACCAGGGGGTCGCCGGGCGGCGGAAGGCCAGCGCCTCGCGCGCGCGGCCCAGCGCCTGATCCAGGCGCATCAGGGTGGCGGCCCCAAACCGACGGCCCAGAGGCGCGCGGGGAATCTTCATCAACTGACCAAGGCGCTTCAGCCCCAGCCGCTCGATCTGGGCGGCGGCCTGCGGCTCCAGGCGCAGCGCCGCCGGCGGCAGCGGGACCAGCAGCGGCGCCTGTCCGTCCTCAGCCGCGATCGTCCCATCCACGCCATGGTGCGCCAGCGCCCAGGCCGCGCCAGGGGTGTCGGCGAGCGCCAACCTGACGCCGATCCCGCCCTGCCCCAGCCTGTGGCGGAAGTCGGCCATCAGCGCGCCCTCCCCGCCCCACAGGTGCGACACGCCCTCCACGTCGAGGAACAGGCCGTCCGGCGCATCGGGGGCCACGGCCGGGGAGAATCGCACGCACCAGTCGGCCAGCGCCTCCAGGGCGGCCAGGTCGGCGGCGGGCTCGTCCTCGGCGCTGTCGAGTTCGGGGACCAGGGCCGCGGCGTCGGCGGCCTTCTGACCGGCGAATAGACCCAGCGCGCGGGCGGCCTCGTCCACCGCCGCCAGCCGACGCACGCCCCGGGCGGTCTCCACCAGGGCGAACGGCCTATCCTGCGGCGCGGACGGGTTGCGGCGGCGCCAGTTGTCGATCGCCCAGTTCGGCGACCAGGCGCAAAGGATGCGTCCCATCGATGTCTTCCTCAAACGGCCGTCGCTCGAACAGCCAGGCCCCGGGCCGGCCGCCGCGGCAGTACTCCAGCTCCACCCGCCAGCGCGGCGCGCCCAGGCCGACGACCTCGCCATAAAGGTTGGCTTCGGGCGCGCTCGGCGCCGCCGCGACCCGCCAGCGGGCGACCGCGGCCGAGCCGTGGGCCTTGCCGCCGCTCCCCGCCCCGAACGGATTGCGGCGGATCACCAGTCCGGTGGCCGCCGCCTTCTCGCAGGCCAGCTGCAGCCTCCGGCCCGCCGTCAAGTCCACCGCCCCCACCTCGCCCAGCACCACCGCGACCCCAGTGGAAGCCAGCGCGTCCTCCATCACCCCCAGCGCCTCGGCGTCATCGCGGGCGCAGACCTGGATCAGCCGCTCGG
>NZ_JAUXZW010000122.1 GCF_030693805.1 Phenylobacterium sp. | reverse complement strand
ACCTTGGCACCGCCCAGATGCGCGGTCATCCGCTCGGCGAAATAGAGCGGGCTGGGGCGTCCCACATAGTGCTTGAGGAAGCTCTTCAGCTCACCCTGGAAGGCCGGGTCGACCTTGGCCGCCGAATAGGCCGCGTCAAGGTCGTGGACGAGCGGCATCAGGGTCTCGGGCACATAGCGCCCGCCATAGTCCCCGAACCGACCAGCGGCGTCCGGATAGGCGGTGTAGTCGTTGGGGGTCAAAGGCGCGTTCAAAAGAACCTCAGGCGCGACGGACAGCGTCAAGAAAGGCCATGATCAAGGCCGGGTCCTTTAGTCCGGGACCACGCTCCACGCCAGAGGAAACGTCGACGATGGGCGCGCCGGACGCGGAGATCGCCTCTCCGACATTCCAGGGATCGAGGCCGCCAGCCAGGAACCACGGCCTGGCGAATCGGCGCCCGGCCAGCAGGGTCCAGTCGAACCGCGCGCCGGTGCCGCCCGGCAGCACGGCGTCCTTCGGCGGTTTGGTGTCGAACATCAGATGGTCCACCGCGTCCTCATAGGTCTGGGCGCGCGCGACGTCGGCGGAGTCCGAGATCGGCATGGCCTTGATGACGCCGGCACCCGTGCGACGCCCAGCCTCAAGCGCGCGGGACGGCGTCTCGGGTCCATGAAGCTGGATGAAATCAGGTTTCAGGTCGCGGGCCACCTCGTCCAGCAGCGCGTCGGAAGGATCGACCAGCACCGCGACGATCCGCGCTCTGCCGCGCACCGGCGCCGCGAGCCGCACCGCCGCATCCACCGTCACGTAGCGGGGACTGGCGGGAAAGAAGTTCAGCCCGATGTAGGCCGCGCCGCCGTCCAGCGCAGCGCGCACGCCGTCGGGCGTGGAAAGGCCGCAGATCTTCGACTGGATGCGCGCATCGCTCATGGCCGGGGATTAGGGGTTTCCGCCGCCCGGGGACAAGGGCCGAGGTCAACTCCTCGGTCAATCAATAGGAGAATGACCATTCATTTATAATAATAGGAACGTCGACGGGCGGTCGTTCGCACGGGTCAGGCTTTGGGCTTGCGCGGCGCAGGTTTCCGCGCCGCCGGCTTGGCGACGACCGCCGGAGAAGGCGCTGCGACGGTGGGCGCGGGCGCGATGCCGCGCAGTTCATCGCGGATCTCGATCAGCAGCGCCTCGGTCGGCGTCGGGCCCGGCGTCTCCTCGGCGCTGGCTGCGTCTGCGCGGCGAATGACATTGACCAGCTTGACCAGCAGGAACACCGCCCAGGCGACGATCAAAAACTGGATCACCGTGTTGATGAAGGCGCCGTACTGGATCGCCACCGGATCGATCGCTGGCGTCGCCGGGTTGTCGACCTTGAGGATCCATTCCTTGTGCGAGAAATCGACGCCGCCGGTGAGCAGGCCGATCGGCGGCATGACCACCTGTTCCACCAGGCTTTTGACGATCGAGTTGAACGCCGCGCCGATGATCACGCCGACCGCAAGGTCGATGACGTTTCCGCGGGCGATGAACTCGCGGAATTCGCTGAAAATGCTCATGCGCTCACTCTCACTCGTCGGCGTTCAGGCGCTCGCGCAGCTCCTTGCCGCTCTTGAAGAACGGGACGTGTTTGGCGCGCACCTCGACCGGCTCGCCGGTGCGCGGATTGCGCCCGGCGCGCGCATCGCGCGAACGTACCGACAACGCCCCGAACCCGCGCAGTTCGACGCGGCCTCCGTCTTCGAGGGCATGGATCATGCGCTCGAGGATCACGCCGACCACGCGCTCGATGTCGCGCTGGGTAAGGTGCGGATTCTCCTCGGCGAGGCGAGCGATGAGTTCCGATTTTATCATGCGGCCCTGGCGGTTGTGGAGCGACGGACCATGGTCGAACCGCGCCGCCAGTTCAAGGCGCAAAGCAGCGGTTGTGGCGGGACGCCCAGCGGCGGCGAAACTCCGGGCGATCGGGCAACGAAAAGGCCCCGCCAGGCGCGAACCTGACGGGGCCGACTTCAGTTCAAGCGGACTTGTCCCGCGCAGAAAGCTCTATTCCTTCTGAGCCTTCTCGCGCAGGGCGGCCCCCAGGATGTCGCCCAGCGAAGCGCCGGAGTCCGAGGACCCGAACTGCTCGATGGCGGTCTTTTCCTCGGCCATTTCCAGCGCCTTGATCGACAGCGAGACGCGGCGAGCGGCCTTGTCCCAGTTGGCGATCTGAGCGTCCACGCGGTCGCCGACGGCGAAGCGTTCCGGGCGTTGGTCGGCCCGGTCGCGCGACAGGTCGGACTTGCGGATGAACGAACTCATCTGAGCCGCGTCCTCGCCGAAGCGCACTTCAATGCCGCCCGTGGTCACCTCGGTCACCGTGACGGTCACCGTCTGGCCCTTGCGGTAGGTGTCGCCCGACATCGGATCGCCGGCCAGTTGCTTGACGCCCAGGCTGATGCGTTCCTTCTCGACGTCGACGTCGAGCACCTTGGCCTTGACCACATCGCCCTTGTTGTACTTGGCGATGGCTTCTTCGCCGGCCGCGGCCCAGTCGAGGTCCGACAGGTGCACCATGCCGTCGATGTCGTTGTCGAGACCGATGAACAGGCCGAACTCGGTGGCGTTCTTGACTTCGCCTTCGACGGTCGAACCGACGGGGTGGGCCTCGATGAAGGCCTCCCACGGATTGGCCATCGCCTGCTTGAGGCCGAGGGACACGCGACGCTTGGACGGATCGACGTCCAGGACGACGACTTCGACTTCCTGGCTGGTGGAGACGATCTTGCCCGGATGCACGTTCTTCTTGGTCCAGGACATTTCGGACACGTGGACCAAGCCCTCGACGCCGGCTTCCAGCTCCACGAAGGCGCCGTAGTCGGTGATGTTGGTGATCCGGCCGGTGAACTTCGCGCCCACCGGATACTTGGCTTCCACACCGTCCCACGGGTCGGACTGGAGCTGCTTCATGCCCAGCGAGATGCGTTGGGTGTCGGGGTTGATCTT
>NZ_JAUXZW010000118.1 GCF_030693805.1 Phenylobacterium sp. | reverse complement strand
GCGAGCGTCCGCCCGACGAAATTCTCTTCGACGCGAATAGAATAGCCAGAGCCAACCCCCTCACCCGGCTGCTCCGCAGCCACCCTCTCCCTGTGCGAGAGGTTTGGCGTCTGGGATTTTGATCGAGCATGCTGATGATTTTCGTCGCCTCCGCCGCCGATGCGCCGTCGACGCCTGGGGCCTATGCGCTGGCCTTGCGTCTGGGCGCGCCGCTGGACGTTCGTATCGGGAAAAACTCGGCGACGCTTCAAGCCGGCGATTATCTCTATTGCGGTTCGGCGCGGGGCTCCGGCGGATTGCGGGCGCGATTGGCGCGACACATGCGACCGCACAAGCGGGCCCACTGGCATATTGACCAGCTCACCGCTGGGGCGAGCCTGATCGGCGCCTTTGTCGAGGAACAGGGCGACGAATGCGCGCTCAACGCCGCGCTTGCCGATCTGCCAATCCCGGTCGCCGGCTTCGGCAGTTCGGATTGCCGCCGCTGCGCTGCGCATTTGCGATTCTGGCCGCAAGGCGCGGCCCTTCCTTCCCGGTGGGAAAATGCTAGGAAGGCGGCACGTTTTACCTAAGAGCGAGTCGCAGAGAGCGGCCGAACTCTCGCTAGAGGCGCGGGCCACCAATCCTGCGGCCAATCAGGCTTATGTCCAAAGACGAAATCAAAACCAAAGTTGAAGCGCGCACGCCGCGCGGCCTCGCCGACCGCGAGGCCGGCGAACTCGCCGCCACCGCCCGGATGCTCGATGTCATCCGCGAGGTCTATGAGCTCTATGGCTTCGAGGCTCTCGAGACGCCGGCGATCGAATACACCGACGCGCTCGGCAAGTTCCTGCCGGATCAGGATCGCCCCAATGAGGGCGTCTTCTCCTTTCAGGACGACGACGAGCAGTGGCTGTCGCTGCGCTACGATCTGACCGCGCCGCTGGCGCGTTTCGTCGCGCAGAATTTCGATCGTCTGCCCAAGCCCTATCGCTCCTATCGCGTCGGCCATGTCTACCGGAACGAGAAGCCGGGGCCGGGGCGCTTTCGGCAGTTCATGCAGTTCGACGCCGACACCGTCGGCTCCGCCTCGCCGGCCGCCGACGCCGAGATCTGCATGATGGCCGCGGACGCCATGGAGCGCTTAGGGATCGCCCGCGGCGATTACGTCATCAAGATCAACAGCCGCAAGGTGCTCGACGGCGTGATGCAGTCGATCGGCCTTGCCGGCGAGGAGAACGCGGGCCGCCGCCTCGTAGTGCTGCGCGCCATCGACAAGCTCGAACGGCTGGGCCCCGACGGCGTCCGGCAGTTGATGGGACAGGGCCGCAAGGACGACAGC
>NZ_JAUXZW010000117.1 GCF_030693805.1 Phenylobacterium sp. | reverse complement strand
CTCGTAGTGACCGAGGTCGAGATCCGTCTCGGCTCCGTCGTCGGTGACGAAGACCTCGCCGTGTTGGTACGGGCTCATCGTGCCCGGATCGACGTTGAGATAGGGATCCAGCTTGCGCAGCCGCACCTTGTAGCCACGCGCCTGCAGCAGCGCACCGAGCGCGGCGGACGCCAGACCTTTGCCCAAGGAGGAGACCACGCCGCCGGTGATGAAAATGTACCGGGTCATGGGCGTTCAGGTTAGCAGCGATTCGAGGCCAAGACGCCCCATTGATTCGAAAAGCGAGCGCATCGTCGCGCCGATGATCGGGCGTGCGGGTCGGCCGGCTTGCGCCCGCCGCGTCAGGGCTTCGGCGCTTCCTGGGCCGGCGAGCCGCCGAGGAACGGGTTATTGACGCTGGGCGTCGGCGCCTGCGGCTGAGGTGCGGGCGCCTGCGGCGCCGACGGATCGGCCGGGGCCGGAACCGTGGGCTGTCCAAGCCCGGACGGATCGATCGCATCCACCTTCACCCTGTCGACGACCGACGAATCGGCGCGCTCGCGTCCAGTGAGCAGGGTCAGCGCCAGGCTGAGCACGAAGAACGCCGCACCCAGACCCCAGGTCACCTGGGTCAGCAGGTTGCCGGCGCCGCGCGCGGTCATAAATCCCGACGGCCCGCCGCCCATGCCCAGCGCCCCGCCTTCCGAGCGCTGCAGCAGCACCACGGCGACGAGCCCGACGCAGACGATGATATTGAGGGTGAGCAGAATGCCGAGCAACATGAAGCGAGTCCGGTGGGTTCGAGCGGTCACACCGCGCTCAAAAGAAGCGCGCGCTCTACCACTCGGCTTGGCGTAAGGCCATAGCTAGGGCGTCACGGGCTGCGGACAAGGGCATGGGATTTCCGACCGACCGAGCGCCGATCCTGGAGACCGCCCGCCTGCGGCTGGAGCCCCAGACCGTGGACGACGCCGATGCGCTGTTCCCGATTCTGCGCGATCCGGCCAGCGTCGGCATCTGGGGTTGGGCGCAGGTCGAGGATCCGGAACGCGCTGTGGAGATCGTCTCGGGTCAGGCCGCGGAAGCGCGCACCGGGCGCGCCCTGCACTGGACCATACGCAGCCTCGCCAACGATACGCTGACCGGTTGCTGCGACCTGACCGGCATCGACCGCAAGCTGCGCCGCGCCGAACTGGGCTTCCTGTTGGGCCCGGCCGCCAAAAACCAGGGCCACGGCCTGGAGGCGTTGCAGGCCGTGGTGGTCTACGCCGCGACCCGTGGGATCCGCCGCCTGCAGGCCTGCGCCCCGCTGGGCGCCCGCGCCGCCGAGACGCTGATCGAGGCCCTGGGCTTCAGCGAGGTCGGCGTGCTGCGCGGTCAGGTCGAACGCGACGGCGAACGCCGCGACGGCCGGCTCTATTCCCTGACCCTGTAGCGCTGCTCAGAGCGCGCCGATGATCGCCAGGAAGTCCTGGGCTTTCAGCGAGGCGCCGCCGACCAATGCGCCGCCGACCTCGGCCGCATGCAGGATCTCAGCGGCGTTCGATGGCTTCACCGAGCCGCCGTAGAGGATCGGCGCGCGGTTGGAGGCTTCGCCCAGCTCTTCGCGCAAGGTCGCCCGAATCGCCCGATGCACCTCCTCGATCTCGGCGACGCTGGGGGTCAAGCCGGTGCCGATCGCCCAGACCGGCTCATAGGCGACGCTGAACGCCCGGCCCGCGAGCTCCGCCGGCAACGAGCCGCGCACTTGGCCGGTGACAACCTCCAGCGTCCTGCCCGCCTTGCGTTCCTCGAGCGTCTCGCCGACGCAGACGATGGGCTCCAGGCCGCCGCGCAGCGCCGCCAGGGCCTTGGCCGCCACCAGCGCGTCGGTCTCGCCATATCCGGCGCGCCGCTCCGAGTGTCCGAGGATCACCAGGCGCGCCCCGGCCTGCGCCAGCATCTCGGCGGAGACGTCGCCGGTGAAGGCTCCCGACGCCTGGGCGCGACAGTCCTGTCCCCCGACATCGACCTTCGATCCGGCCAGCGCGCGCGCCATACGTTCGATCAAGGTCGCCGGAGGACAGATCGCGACGCGCGTCGCCGTGGCGCCCACGCCGGCGGCGACCGCGGCGGCCTCGGCGAGGTCGTTCTCCAGCCCGTTCATCTTCCAGTTGCCGGCGATCAGCGGCGTGGGTGTGGTCATTTGGGAGATCCTCAGCAGCTTTGCCGCGCGGTTAAGCCATGTCGTCGTCGCTGTCACGCGCTTGCCGGGAGCGAGCGGCCTCCACTATACCCCCCGCACGTCCTCGCGCCCGGGAAGGGGTTCCATGCTCTCCGCCATCCGCAGCTTCGCGAAATCCTGGGTCGCCGCGGTCCTCATCGGCCTGCTGATCGTCAGCTTCGCCGTTTTCGGGATCAGCGACATCTTCAACAAGCAACAGACCTCGAATGCGGTGATCGTGGCCGGAAAGCGCCAGGTCACCGGCGCCGAGTTCCGCCGGGAATTCGACAGCTTCAAGCGCAACGCCGAGCAGCAGGCCGGCCAGCCGCTCTCGACGGAGCTGGCCGTGGCCAACGGCCTCGACGCGCGCCTCCTGCAGGAACTGGCGAACCGCGCCGCGTTCGGCGAGTTGATGCGCCGCGTCGGCGTCATCGCGCCCGACAGCCTGGTGGTCTCGGAGATTCGCAAAATCCCCGACTTCTTCGACCAGATGACCGGGCGCTTCGACGAGAAGATGTACCAGCAAGAGCTTGGCCAGAACGACCTCACACGCGAGAAGTTCGAACAGATCGTCCGCGACGAGCTGTCGGAGAACCAGCTCGCCAAGGGTCTGGTGAGCGGGATGCGCGCGCCGCGGGCCTACACCGCCCTGGCCGCGGCCTACGGGCTCGAGACCCGCGACATCGGCTATTTCACCATCGAGCCGTCCAGCGTACCCGCCCCGCCCCTGCCGACCGACGCCCAGCTCACCGCGTTCATGAAGCTGCACACGGCAGAACTCACGCGCCCCGAGCTGCGCATCCTGACTGTGGTCAGCTTCAGTCCGGCCAATGTCGCGGCCAACCTGCCGATCGACGAGAAGGCGCTGATGGAGCGCTACAATTTCCGCAAGGACACGCTGTCGCAGCCCGAGACCCGCTCGCTGGTGCAAATCCCGGTGAAGGACGCCGCCGCCGCAGCGCTCGTCGCCGCGCGACTGGGCAAAGGCGAGGATCCGACCGCCGTCGCCAGGTCGGTCGGCGCCCAGGCGATCAGCTACGCCGACAAACCCAAGACCGCGATCCCCGACCGCAAGGTCGCGGACGCCGCGTTCGCTCTCACGCCTGGCCAGGTCAGCGGCGCGATCCAGGGCGACCTGGGCCTGGCCGTGGTCAAGGTGCTGAAGGCGACGCCTGGACGCACCGTCTCACTGGAAGAGATCCGCCCCCAGCTCGAGGCCGAGCTGCGCAAGGACGCCGCCGCCGAGAAGGTCTACGCCCTGACCCAGGCCTATGATGACGCCCACGCGGGCGGCGCGAGCCTGACGGAAGCCGCCCAGAAGGCCGGCGTTCCGGCCGTGACCCTGCCGGCGATCGCCAAGGACGGCCGCAATCTGGAAGGCCAGCAACTCCAAGGCATGCCGCCCAAGCTGCTGGACACCGCCTTCGGCCTGCCCGCCGGCGGCGAGAGCGAAGTGCAGGAGACCGGCGACGGCGCGTACTATGCGGTGCGGGTCGAGAAGATCCTGCCGGCCGCCATGCCGCCGCTCGCCGAGATCAAGCCGCAACTGACCCGCGTCTGGATGATCGAGGAGACGGTGAAGCGCCTGCAGGCGCGCGCCGACCAGTTCGCCGAACGCCTGCGCAAGGGCGAGAGCCTGGAAGCGGTGGCGAGCGCGGCCGGGGCCAAGCCGTCCCGGGCCCTGGCGCTGGACCGCGCCACCGCGGCGCAGAACAAGGCGTTGTCCGGCGAAGCGCTCGGCAGGGCGTTCTCCGCCAAGCCCGGCGATGTGTTCACCGCCTCCGGCGCGACGCCCGGACTGGTGGTCGCCAAGCTGGAGGCCGTCCGCGCCAGGCCCGACGCGCAGATGGCGCGGATGACCGAGGAGGCTCGCCCTCAGATGACCATGGTGCTGTTCCGAGACATCGGCGCCAGCGCGCGCCGCGCGGCCCGCGAACAGCTCAAGGTCAAGGTCAACACGGCCGCCGCCCGCGCGGCGATCGGGCTGGAACCGGTGGTCGCCAAGGGCGCGGCCAAGGGAGAAAAGGCGAAATGAACGTCGAGCCAGCCTTCGAGACCTTCGAGCACCTTTACGCCAGCGGCGCGCCGCAACTCGTCTGGACCCGGCTGATCGACGACCTGGAGACCCCGGTCTCGGCCTATCTGAAGATCGGCCACGGCCGGCCCTACGCTTTCCTGTTCGAATCCGTCGAGGGCGGCGCCTGGCGCGGTCGCTATTCCGTGATCGCTCTGAACCCCGACCTGGTTTGGCGCTGTCGTGGCGACCAGGCGGAGGTCGCCGAGGGCGAGGACATCGCCACCGAGACCTTCACGCGCCAGCCGGGCGGCGCGCTTGATTCCCTGCGCGATCTGCTCGCCGCCTCGCGTATCGACCTACCCGCGGGTCTGCCGCCGATGTCGGCGGGCGTCTTCGGCGCGCTGGGCTACGACATGATCCGGCTGGTGGAGCACCGACTGCCCGGCGGCCTGCCCGATCCGTTGAACCTGCCGGACGGCCTGATGACGCGGCCCTCCGTGGTGGCGATCTTCGACGCCATCGCCCAGGAGATCATCCTCGTCACCACGGCCCGGCCGAACTCGACCGCTGCGACCCAGGCCTTCGCCGCCGCCAAGGCCCGGCTCGCCGGCATCGTCGAGGACCTGCGCAGGCCAACGCCCCGTCTCACCGGCACGGCGACGCCTGAACCTGACGCCTTCACCACGCCGATCGACCGCGAGCGCTATCGTGGCATCGTCGAGAAGGCCAAGGGCTACATCGGCGCTGGCGACATCTTCCAGGTGGTGCCCAGCCACCGTTTCCGCGCGCCCTTCGCGCAAGATCCGTTTGCGCTCTACCGGTCGCTGCGGCGGATGAACCCTTCGCCGTTCCTGTTCTATCTGAACTTCGGCGACTTCCAGATGGCCGGCTCCTCGCCCGAGATCCTGGTGCGGTTGCGCGACGGCAAGATCACCATCCGCCCGCTGGCCGGCACCCGTCCTCGCGGCGCGACCCCGGCTGAGGATCTGGCGCTCGAACAGGAGCTGCTCGCCGACCCCAAGGAGCGCGCCGAACACCTGATGCTGCTGGACCTCGGCCGCAACGACGCCGGCCGCGTCGCCATGCTGGGGCAGGACGGCCGCAACGCGCCGAAGGACGGCGCTTCATCGGGCCCGCATGTGCGCGTCACCAACAGCTTCTTCGTCGAACGCTACAGCCACGTGATGCATCTTGTCTCCAACGTCGAGGCCGATGCGCCGCACGACCCGGACCCGGTGGACGTGCTCATGGCCGCCCTGCCCGCCGGCACCCTGTCGGGCGCGCCGAAGGTGCGGGCCATGGAGATCATCGACGAGCTGGAGGTCGAGAAGCGCGGCATCGCTTACGCCGGGGCCGTCGGCTACTTCGGCTGCGACGGCTCGATCGACACCTGCATCGTCCTGCGCACCGCCTGCTTCAAGGACGGGACCATGTACATCCAGGCGGGCGGCGGCGTGGTCGCCGACTCCGACCCGGACGCCGAGTACGACGAGACCCTGCAGAAGGCTCGCGCTCTGCGCCGAGCCGCCGAGGAATCCTGGCGCTTCATCTGACTGGCGGCGGGCACGCTGTCATCGGACTGTCGTGGCTGCGCGGCAGAACAGACCTCCCTGCATCCGGGAATGGTCATGGCCAGCGAACTCGACGACGGCGTGCTCGCCGAGATGGACCGCATCAAGCGGGAGATCGCCGACAGCTTCGACGAAGAGCTGGAGATGGAGATCGATGAGAGCCGGCTGGAGAGCCTGCTCGGCGACATGTCAGAGACCCCCGGCCGCGCCCAGATCGATCGCCGGGCCTATTTCCGCGAACTGTTCCGCCTGCAGCATGAGCTGGTGCGCCTGCAGGACTGGGTGCAGCACCAGGGCCTGAAGGTCGTGGTGATCTTCGAAGGCCGCGACTCGGCCGGCAAGGGCGGGGCGATCAAGCGGATCACCCAGCGACTGAACCCACGCGTTTGCCGGGTCGCCGCCCTGCCCGCACCTAATGAACGCGAACGCACACAGTGGTACTTCCAGCGCTATGTCGCCCACCTCCCGGCGGCTGGCGAGATCGTGCTGTTTGACCGCAGTTGGTACAATCGCGCCGGCGTTGAGCGCGTGATGGGCTTCTGCACCGAGGAAGAGTGCGAGGAGTTCTTCCGCACCGTCCCGGCGTTCGAACGCATGCTGGTGCGCTCCGGCATCGTGCTGGTGAAGTACTGGTTCTCCATCACCGATGAGGAACAGCAGTTTCGCTTCAACATGCGCATCCACGATCCGCTGAAGCAGTGGAAGCTCAGCCCGATGGACGTGGAGTCGCGTCGCCGCTGGGAGGACTATACCCGCGCCAAGGAAGCGATGCTGGAGCGCACCCATATTGACGAGGCGCCCTGGTGGCTGGTCGAGGCCGTGGACAAGAAGAAGGCGCGGCTGAACTGCATCGCCCACCTGCTGTCGCAGATTCCCTATGGCGACACGCCAAAGGCGCCGGTCACCCTGCCCGACCGCGTGCGGCACGACGACTACCTGCGCCGTCCGCCGCCGCCTCAGATGTACGTTCCGGACCTCTACTAGGCGCGTGCCGGCGCTCCTCGACGACCTTGGCGCGCAGGCGGGCGGCATGCTCTGGGCGCTGGCCTTTCGGGACGGCCGCGCCCACCCCGGCGACGAAGGTGACCCGGACGCCGCACCATCGGCGCCGGACGCCTGGACCTGGGCTCACTTCCCGCTGGGCGACGTTCGTGCCCGGACCTTCATCGCCCGGATGCAATCCCTGCCCGCCGGTTTCCAAGAGCTGATCGAGAGCGACGACCAGCGGCTGCAGTTCGCGGGCGATGGCGCCTGGGCCTATGGGGTGTTGCCTGACCTGGAACGCGATCTGGCCGGCGAGCCGCGCGGCGCGGGGCGACTGTTCTTCGCGCTCGACGATCGGCTGATGATCACCGCGCGCGTGCACGCCTTGAGGGTGGTCGATGATGTTCGGCGCGAGGCTGAGCAGGGCCTGCGACTGGAACGGCCCGCGGACGCCGCCGCGGCGCTTGTCGATCACTACACCGAGTTGCTGGATCTGCGTCTGGACCAGTTGACCGTTCAACTGGCGGCCGTTGAGGACCTGGTGCTGAGCGAGCCCTCCGACGTCGACGGGCTGAAGCTCGGACCCTGCGTCGCGAGCTCGCGCGCCATCGGCGCGAGCTTCAGGCCTTGCGCGGCGCTCTGGCGCGCGGCCGGCTGGCGCGGAACGGCCGCAGTCCAGGGCCCCTGCTGCACGATCAAGAGAGGCTCGCCGCGCCGATTGGAGATCT
>NZ_JAUXZW010000111.1 GCF_030693805.1 Phenylobacterium sp. | reverse complement strand
CAGATCAGATGGATATCGCTTGGTCTTCTTCGCGATCTTGGCCATCCGGCCACGGCTCTGCTCGGTCCACATCCCGAGCTTGAATCACAGACCACGATGAAGCGGAATCACCGCTCACGCCTTTTCCAAACAGCCTCTCAGAAACAAACGTTCTGGAACACCATTATTCCGGCCTGGGAAGCGCTATCGTCTACAGGTGCCTTTCGACCGTTCAGGTCGCCGCAGGTATCACAGGTGGGGCTGTCCGCTCGATGAGTTCAGTCGAACTTGCCTCAATGACACAGACAACACCCGTCGGCGTTTAGCCGCCATGCCCGGCGGGCGCAGAGTGGACGTTCCACCAGTCGCATCGCGAGGATCGTCATCATCTGGAATGCGTAACCGCGGGGACCAAAACCGAACTCTTGCGTTCTGGCCAGGATGGAAACACCGGAGGCGCTATGACCCGTATCCTCGCCCTTGCCGCGCTTGCTGGCACGCTCACCCTTGCCGCGGCTTGCAGCGGTCCAGAGGAAGACGCTGGGCATCGCCAAGCCGATGCCGTTGAAGCGCAAGGCGAAGCGCAGGCCGACGCGCTGGAGCGTCAAGCCGACGCCGCGCCGAGCGCTGTGCAGAAGGACGCGCTGAATAGGCAGGCGGATGCGGTCGAGGACGCGGCCGACGCTAAGGCGGACGCGATCGAGAAAGAGATCGACCGCAAGCACTGAAGTTCAAGGACATTCTGCAGTCGTCTGGAATCCTAACGCCAGGCATCGGTACGGATGATCGGTCACCCAGCCGCCGAGGCCTTGATCGTGTCCTTAGGCGGGTCCGTTAACAGCGGATGACTTCATCGCGGCTGCGACCCAGGGAGCGACGCGATCGGTGATGTCGATCAATCCGCGACCGCGGGTCTCAAAGCAAAGGATCTCGGCTGCTTGCCGCATAATCCGCCCCTAGACGGGAAAGGCGAGGGGAGAGCGTCTAACCGCTCTCAGCACGGCGCAACGTCTCAAGCGCAACTGGTCCAGCCTGGCTCGTAAACACCAGCGCCGACGAGGAGCCGGACTGCTGAGCAACACCGGAGATATGGTGCTCGCCGCTGTCGTACACGGTCTTCTTTCCGTCGCGCTCCACAAGCAGCCTGCGCTTCGCGGGAAAGAACGCGTAGCGCATGCCGTTTTGAGCGCCACTGGAGGAGGGTTGTCCAAGCTCGGTCGGCCACCACGGCGGATCGAACTTGAGCGGCTCCATCGGCTTCATGGGCTGCATCGGAGCCATAGGCGTCATCGGCTCCATAACATCATCTCCGCTCTTGAGGTGGGCGCGATCTCTCGCCTAACACCCAACTCGGAGATCAGTTCGTAACGCTTGGCCGCGCGGGCAGCGCCGGGACTACGAAGCGCCTGCCGAGTGAGCCGTCACGCAGATGTATTTCGATGCTGCTGTTCTCGCCTGCGTCCGCCAGGCCCTGCGCCAGCCGGATTGCGGCGCTCTCCGCGGACGCGCCGCTGCTGAAGAACTGTTCGGTCGCGATGGCGTCGCTACGCAGCATCCACCCTTGCGCCGCCGCTTTGATCGAGATGGTCTTCATCTGCCCCTCCTTTTCGGACACGTCCAGGCCTGCAGGGCAGCCAAGGAAGCGCATGCCCTTACGTTAAGCTTAGGCCCATCGAGCGCCGCCGTCTGTTGGGCTCCTTACAGCACACACGCTAGCGCACTCGCGCTTAGGTCGACCTCGACTTGAGCCCACGCCTCTTCCGAGCCATGGTGCGCGCGGGTGAGCCAAATGGCTCCCTGGGGCGTGGAAACCCCTCCGCTAGCGGCTCGTGTGCAGCCGTTACCAGCACTCCTCGACCATGCGGTCGGGGAGGCGGCAGTGTATGTCCAGGGTGCAAGCCTAAAGACTGTCGCGGCTCTCCTAGCGGAGGCTTTCCAACTCCCCGATCACCAGGCGGGGTGTGAGCCAATGGCGCGACGTTCCCCGTCAAGAAGGGGCGTTGATCCATGAAGGGGCTATTTCAAATTCTCGGGTTCTTGATCGTCGCAGGCGCGCTCGTCGCCTCGATCTTTGGGATTCCGCTACTGGGGCTGTGGCTGCTTTGCGTTTTCGTAGGCGCCGGCGGACGAGCCGAGAAGTCCAAGGCGATCGTCGCCAAGGTGTTGATGGGCGACGAAACCGTCATCGGCCAATCCCTGCAGCACCGCGCGTTCGCGTTCTTTCATCGCCGCGACGCGGTGGTGATCACGACTAGTCGCACCATCCTCATCAAGCGTGGCCTGTTGGGTGGCTTCAAGATGGCCGACATCCAGTGGAAGGATCTGCTCGACGTCACCATCGACGAGAACATCCTCAGCGGCCTCTTCGGCTCGAATTTGAAGTTCACCCATTTGAACCGCTCGCTGCCGGCGATCTCGGTGGACGGCATACCCAGCGACCCGGCCTCGAAAATGTACGCCGCGGCGCAGTCTGAAGAGCAGGCCTGGGAAGAAAAGCGTCGCGTCCGCGCAATCGAAGAGGTGCGTGCGGCGTCTGGAGGCGTGATCGTCAACACGGGCTCCGGCGGCGAACGAGGCGGCGGGGAGATGGCCGACGAAATCGCCAAGGCCAAGGTGCTCTTCGATCAGGGCGCGGTCAGCGACTCTGAGTTCCAGGAGATGAAGGCGAAGATCCTCGCGCGCTCCTAGGACGCGGGCCCTTGGCTTAGCGGCGAAAAGCTGGCCGTGGACGTCGCCGCTGAACGGAGCGGTGGTGAACCCATGGCCGCCTCCTCAGCCCAGGACGAAGATTTTGCCGACGGCGATGAACCGCGCCGCCTGATCACGATCGGGTCGGAACTCTCGGCCAACCCTAAGGCCATGAACCAGCAGGAGGAGATTCTCAGGCTGTTCGACGAGGCGGCCGCGGCTGGCGCGAGGGCTTGGCAGAGGACCGCTGGCCCACCTCGCCGCGTCGTTTGGCACCCTGGCCGCGACTCGTAGGCGTGGCTAAGGTGGCGGCATGAACCGCTTTCGCGAACTGGTGGGCGCATCGGGCGCCGTCTATCGCTTTAGGCTCTGCGAGGACCTGAGCGAATTGCCGGCGCAGGCCGGCAACTTCGTGTGGATCAGTTCGGAGTTCAGCCCGGATGAGGTCGTCTGCTGCGGCATCGCGCGAAGCCTCCTCGAGGTCAGGGCGGCCTCGGCGGCCGTGCTGCTAAGGCGGCCCTCGAGCCGCCTATACCTGCGCCTGAACGTTGGGCGTGCGGTGCGCGAGGCGGAACACCAGGACATCGTCGCGGCTGTGCAACCCTTGCTGATTCTGGCCGAGGCCGCGTAGCGGCGTCTAACCCGGCCTGCCACGCCCGGGGAATGGCGGAAGCGGTCACTTTGGGTCGATCTGGACGCCTGGTTTGAATTTCGCGAGGCCGACCTCTCCTCGTCGTTCTCGTTCAAGCGCCCGCGCTAAGATCGCCTGCAAGCCCGGATGCGTACTGCGCCATTTCTGTAAATCAAATCCCGGCTTGCGCCGCGTGGCCTCGTCGGGAAATAGACCATTGGCAGCGTCCAATCTCATTTGTGCGTGCTTGAGCTCCGACTCAATTCCGGAATCCGTACCCTTCCGGTCCTTCAGGTCCTTGTAGAATGCGAGGTCCTGCTCCGCCTCCACTGCAATGGCGCGCTGTGTGGCCCACAGCGCCGCTTCGTCTTCACTTCCAGGCCCATTGTACAGAACCTTAAGCGTGTTCTCATTGATGGCGATATCCGCTGGATCAGGGATCATTACAGGCCGCGTTTTACCTGCACGGTCGTGCTCTTCAAATATTTCCTTGCATTCAGCCTTGTACTTAGTGGCTTTTTCATAGGTGTCTGCGCGTGCTTCGAATAGGTCGTCGTATGTGGTTTTTACCAAAGTTGTTATCGCCATCTGCGCCTTATGATCACCCTTGAGCGCCGACACGGTCATACTGCGGAGAACGGCCTGGATTGCCGGCAGTTGAATAATCTTGCCATTCTCTTTGATCTGCACAGACCTGAGAGCTTCGCTTAGAACGTAACTCTCCATACTAGCGTCGATGATCGGATCGAAAGGCTCAGGTGAGCGGTTCTTCCGCGGCCGACCCCGCGGATTGCCTGATTTGCCCTTCTGAAATTGATGCTCACGGGGCGGTTGGCCGTAGCCAGCCTTGGCCGGCTCAGGCGCATCGTCATCCTTAGATCCACTCATTCCGCGGCCTCCTTGCGACGCATGGCTTCGACGTTCTCAAAAGTGGCCCCCCCGTCTGTGAGCAGGGCGGGCTTGCCGGTGACGCGCTCAAAGCGACGCAAAATGGTGTCGCAATAGAGTGGGTCAAACTCGATCAATCGGGCTGAGCGCCCGCATTTTTCGGCTGCGATCAACGTCGTGCCGGATCCCGCGAAGGCGTCCAGCACAAGGTCGCCGCGCCTGGAGCAATCCTTGATGGCGTCGACGACCAATGCTGTAGGCTTCACGGTCGGATGCATCGCCAGCGCCTCGCCTCGTTCGGCGCCCATGCTGCTGACACCTGGATAGTCCCAGACGTTGGTTCGGTAGCGACCGCCGTCGCCTAGGCCGAAGTTGTTGGTATGCGGCGCCGTTCCAGCCTTGAAAACGAACACCAGCTCATGCTTCGAGCGGTAGAAGGTTCCCATGCCGCCGTTGGTCTTGTTCCAGACCACCACGTTCTTGAGCTCGCTGAACACCGCAGCGCCCGCCGCCAGCAATTCCCCCATGTGACGCCAGTCCATGCACACGAAGGCGATTGCACCGTCACGGCTGAACTGAGCCATCGGCCCCAGCGTGCCCGTGAGGAAGTCGGTGAAGGCGTCCATCGACATTTCCCCGGCGCCCATGGCGAATTCGCGATGCCGAATGCGCCCGAGGCCAGTCACATGGCCGTCGATCGGCACATTGTACGGTGGATCGGTGAAGATCAGATCGGCGCGCTTGTCGTCGAGGAGGCGCCGGTAATCGTCCATCTCGCGCGCGTCTCCGCAGATCAACCGATGGCGACCCAGCGTCCAGATCTCACCGCGACGAGTAACGGCGTGTTCCGCCGTGGGCGGGATGTCGTCTTCAGGTCCCCTCGTTGCCCTCGGATCGGCGTCATGGGCGGCGTCTATGCGAAAGTCGACCTCCGCGAGCGAGAAGCCGGTGAGGGTGAGATCGAAATCCAGATCGACAAGCGCCTGCAGTTCGATGGCCAGAAGTTCCTCGTCCCAACCAGCATTCAGCGCGAGCTTATTATCTGCGATCACATAGGCGCGACGCTCCGTCTCGCTGAGATTGGAGAGTTTAAGGGTCGGAACGCCCTCCAGACCCAACTGCTTGGCGGCCGCTACGCGTCCGTGGCCGCAGATGATCTCACCTTCGTCGCTGATCAGCACGGGATTGGTGAACCCAAAGCGTTGGATGCTGTCAGCGATTTGTTTGATCTGCTTTGCGGTGTGCCGCCGTGCGTTGCGCGAATAGGGCTTTAGCGATCCTGGCGGGATGTGCTCGATGGTAAGTGAATCAGTGTGTTTCATGCCGAATGGCTAGCACGATTCTGAGCATCTGCAATTCGTATCGAAAACATAGTCCATTTTGCAGGGCAAAACATCAATTAACCACTGATTAATCCTGGATCAACGGTGGGTATAATCTGATTAGAATGCGAGGAGTGCTACGAGGTATACATAAGGGGACTGGCCCCCCAACCGAATTTTAGGGGAAGGGGGGCTGACCCCCCACTGAAGACTGGACACCGCCCGTCGGGCGAGCATTGCTGTTCGCGTCCAGCCCGGCCCAGTCCGGGCTCTGCTCGGTGGGGCCAGCCCGGTCCCAGGCGAGCAAAGGACGATCACCATCATGGCCAAGCAACCAGGACGCGGCCGCGCCAAAGCCGCGGCGCCCATAGAAGACCCCACTATTGTCGAGCCAGCCCCCGAGCGTCGGGTAACCCGTACCGATGCGTTGATTGCGCTGATGCGGACGAATGGCGGCGCAACGGCTGCCGACCTTGCCGCTGCTGTTGGCTGGCAGGTCCACTCAATCCGCGGATTGATCGCCGGTACGCTGAAGAAGCGCTCAGACCTGACCCTGACTGCGGTCCGCTCCAACGGCGTCACCCGCTACTCAGTCACCGACGCCGCGGGGCCGGAGGGATGATCCCTCGCGATGTGGAATTCGAAGGCCTGAGTCTTGAGGAACTGCGAGATCGCTGGCGAAGCCGCTATGGGGCCGCGCCAGCGCTGCGCTCGCCGGAGCTTTTGGCCCTAGTGCTGGCCTGGCGCATCCAGGCCGACGATCAAGGCGGTCTGGACGTGGACCTCCGCCGTGCGCTTCGCCGCCCGGCGGGCGTCAGGACCGCGCCGGCGCCCACGGCTGGAACCCGCTTGGTGAGAGAGTGGGACGGGATCGCACATGAGGTGATCGTTACGAGCGAGGGCGAGTTTCTTTATCAGGGTGATCACTATCGCAGCCTTTCCGAGGTGGCTCGGCATATCACCGGCGTTCGTTGGAACGGGCCAAGGTTCTTCGGATTGCGAGGGGAGGCGGCCGCGGGATGAGCAAGGCCGCTCCCGCCACGAAGGTAGTTCGATGCGCGATCTACACCCGCAAAAGTTCGGAGGAGGGGCTCGACCAGGCCTTCAACAGCCTTCACGCTCAGCGGGAGGCTTGTGAGGCCTACATCAAGAGTCAGGTCGCCGAGGGCTGGCGGGTCCTGCCCATGGTCTACGATGATGGCGGTTTTTCCGGCGGGACCATGACCCGTCCCGGGCTAGATAAACTCTTGGCCGACGTCGATCGCCGCCGGATCGATACGGTCGTCGTCTACAAGGTCGATCGCCTGACCCGTTCACTCAGCGACTTCGCCAAGATCGTTGATCGGCTGGATGCCGCGGGCGCTTCCTTCGTCTCGGTAACTCAGGCGTTCAACACCACCACCTCCATGGGTCGACTGACCTTGAACGTCCTACTGTCGTTCGCTCAGTTCGAGCGAGAAGTCACCGGCGAGCGAATTCGCGACAAGATCGCCGCCTCCAAGGCCAAGGGCATGTGGATGGGCGGTAACCTGCCGCTCGGTTATGCCGCACCGATAGACACGCAATCCCGCGCGCTGGTGGTCGATCCAATCGAAGCGGTGACCGTGCGCATGATCTTCCAAACCTATCTGGCGCTGGGATCGGTGCACGCGCTGGAGGCTTGGCTCGACGCGGAAGGCATTCGGTCCAAGCTGTGGACGGCGAAGAATGGCCGCGACGTGGGTGGCGCCCGACTATCGCGCGGCGCGCTCTTCTATCTTCTGAAGAACCGGACCTACCTCGGTGAAATCCCACATCGTGAAAAGTCCTATCCGGGGCGCCATCCCGCCATCATCGAGGCGGCGCTCTTTGACGCGGTACAAGCCAAGCTCGGCGAGCATCGCGCTCAATGGCGCGAGCGACCGCTGAAAGCTGCGACCATGTGCTTGAGGGGGCTGCTGTTTGACGCGGAAGGCGCGCCGATGAGCCCGAGCTTCACGCGCGGTCGGAACGGACAGATCTACCGCTACTATGTCTCCTCGCCCCTGCAGTGCGGGCGCCCGGTCAAACCGAACGCCAATGCGATCCATCGCGTGCCCGCCTCGGAGATCGAAGCCTTGCTGCGCGACCAGTTGATCGCGCCGCTGGGCGCGGCCGTAGACGCCAGCCTGAACGATCTGCTGGCGTCGGTTTCACGAATTGAGATTGAAGCGGAGGCTGTGCGGGTGATCCTGATGCGCTCCAAGGTGGGCCGGTCGGCGCTCGCCGGCTGCGACCCGGTTCATGACGATCCGGCGCGGGTGATGCTGACCCTGCCTATCCGGTGCCGCATTAGGGGAGGGCGAACCCGGATCGTTCCGCCGGCGGGATCGGAATCCCAGCGCAAGCGCCGGCGCGATCCTGTGCTGATCCGCGGCTTGAGACAGGCCCATCGGCTGGCGGCCGCCATGGGGTGGCGGTGCTCCGACGGAACCATTGACCTCCACGGCGCGCGGGCTCCGAAAAGCGCCTATGACCGCAAGCTCAGCCGGCTCGCCTTCCTCGCGCCCGAAATACAGCGCCTGATCCTAGAGGGCCGTCAACCGATCGGGACAAACCTCGAAATGCTGGTCCACGTGGCGTTTCCGACGTCGTGGGCCGCGCAACGGGAGCGCTTGGGTCTGCTAGAAAAATGATCCCTGTTGCCGTCGTGGTCGGTCCCTGTTCCGCAGGAATATTTTCCCTGTAATCCGCAAAAAAGATCCCTGTTATTTCGCGGGGTACACGCCGCTGTGTCTGCCGGTAAGTGCCTGATTAGTCGGCCAAAACCGTAGGTTCGACCTCACATCCTGGTCTCGAAACGGATAGCGATTTTTTCAGATATTCGCTGTTAATACCGGTATCAGGGAAACTCCACCGGATCGCGGACGGCCAGAGACGGGCGCGGCAATTGGCTCGATTGCGCGGGGAATGGCGGCGCAAGAGCCCTGCCTGCCGGCGGCTTGGGGCCAAATAGGCGCGGGTGTTCCGCCCCTTATGCCAGATCAGGGATCTTAGAGAACACTTCCAGGGGTGGTTGGCGGTGAGAGTGGGATTCGAACCCACGTTAGGCTTTCACCTAAACACGCTTTCCAAGCGTGCGCCTTCAACCACTCGGCCACCTCACCCCGCGCCGCCAGGGCGTCCCGCCGGGAGGCGCGCAATATACTCATGAGCCCCGGCGCGGCAAGGGTTAGAAGCCGTCAGGCGTTCGCGCTCGCGCGGGCGGGTGCAATCGGCGTGCGCGGCGCCTATGTTGGAGCTTCACGCCAGCCGAGGACGCCCCCCATGTTCTTCCTCAAGAAGACGCTTGAGCTTCCCACCGCCGACACTGCGCTGCCCGGTCGCGCGCACCCGCTTCCCACCGCCGAGATCCATTTCATCAACGGCCACCCGCTGAAGGGGCCGTATCCTGAAGGCTCCCAGACCGCGGTGTTCGCCATGGGCTGCTTCTGGGGTGTCGAGCGAATGTTCTGGAACCTGCCAGGGGTCTGGGTGACCGCCGTCGGCTACGTGGGCGGCTCCACGCCCAATCCCACCTACGAGGAGGTCTGCAGCGGCCGCACCGGCCACACCGAGGGTGTGCTTGTGGTCTACGATCCCAAGGTGATCACCTACCCGCAACTGCTGAAAGTGTTCTGGGAGGGCCACGATCCGACCCAGGGCATGCGCCAGGGCAACGACGTGGGCACCCAGTACCGCTCCGGGATCTATGCCGCTGACGATGCTCAACTGCAGGCGGCTGAGGCCTCCAAGCTCGCCTACCAGCCGGCGTTGAGCTCGCGCGGCTACGGCCAGGTGAGCACGGAGATCGCGCCGGCTGGCCCGTTCTATTTCGCCGAGGACCATCACCAGCAGTACCTGGCCAAGAACCCCAACGGCTATTGCGGCGTCGGCGGCACGGGCGTCGTCTGCCCGATCGGGACCGGCGTCGGGGCGTGACGCCTGCGGCGCTCGACGCCGCCTGCCGCGCGCTCGCCGCCGTCACCATGGACGTCCAGTGGGGCGGCGATCACGTCTACAAGATCGGCGGCAAGATGTTCGCCGTCGCGGGTTCGGGCGGGGGGCTGTCGATCAAGGTCAGCGACATCGCCTACGAGGCGTTGACGCAGGACGGGCAGGCGCGTCCGGCGCCCTATCTCGCGCGGGCGAAATGGGTGCGCTTCGATGACCTGGCGGCGCTGGACGTGGATGAAGCGCGCGACCTGCTGCGCAACGCCCACGTCCTGGTCGCTACGAAGCTGACCCGCGCCGTGCGCCGCGGCCTCGGCCTCGGCTAGCCGTCCAACAGCCTGCGCAGGTCGGCGATGGCGTTGGCGGCCGGCGATCGGCGCTGACGCCACACCAGCAGCACCAGGGCCCCCACGCTGGCGACGCCCAGGGCGATCGGCCCGAACAGCCAGGCCGCGGCGGCCAGGGCGAAGTAGTAGCCCCTGACGCCGGAGTTGAAGCTCGACAGCGCCGGATTGATCAGCCGCGCGGCCACCGCGCCGTACTGTTCCGCCTCCTCGGCCGTCGAGGCGAGCGGCGCTGCTCCCATCACCGCCAGGCAGTAGTTCATCTGGCGGATCGACCAGATGAAATCGAGCAGGCCGCGGGCCAGCGCGACGATCACCAGGGCCAGTTGCGCCTCGAACAGCAGGCGGCTGGAGGTCTTGATCACCAGCAGGCTGGACGCGCTGCGGAAGGTGGCCTCGCCGCCGAACAGTACGCCGGCGGCGGCGGCGATCAGCAGCAGGTTCGACGAGGCGAAGAAGCTGGCCGAGTTCAGCGTCTGGGCCAGCAATTGGCCGTCCATGAACCGGTTGTCGCGCAGCGCCATGTTGCGCATCCACGCCCCACGGATCACCGTCATGTCGGTGTGCAGCGTGTTGCGCCGGCGCAGCAGCAGCCGCTGCAGCGGCTGATAGCCCAGCCAGCAGACCGCGAAGACGCCGAGCGCGGCCAGGTTCCCAGGTCCGAAGACGTCAATCCTCAAGGATCAAGCTCGTGCGGTTGGTGTTGCGCAGCCGCAGGCCGATCGCCAGCGACACCGCCATCATCACCGAGACGTAGATGTAGAAATAGCTCTCGTGGTTCTGCTGCTTGAACCATAGCGCGGCGTACTCCGCTGTGCCGCCGAACACAGCGTTCGCGGTGGCGTAGGGCAGGGCGACGCCCAGCGCCCGGACATTGGCGGGAAAAAGTTCGGACTTCACCGCTGCGCTCACCGCCGAATAGCCTGAGATGATGATCATCAGGGCGGTGACCATCAGATAGGCCGAGAAGGCGTTGTCGACGCGGCTGATCGCCGACATCAGCGGGTAGGTGAACGCAGCCCCGCAGCCGAAGCAGAAGATCAATGTCGCCTTGCGGCTGAACTTGTCGGATAGCCAGCCGATCAGAGGCAAGGCGAGCATGAAGGTGACGAGGCCCGCCGCGATGATCGCCGTGGCGGTGGTCTTGGCGAAGCCGGTCGTGTTGACCAGGAACTTCTGCATGTAGGTCGTGTAGGCGTAGAAGGCCAAGGAGCCGCCGGCCGTCAGGCCGAAGGTGATCGCCGTCTCGCGTGGATGATCGCGGAACAGCATCATGGTGTGGGCGCGCTCGTGCCCGGCTTCCTTGGAGGCGGTGTAGGACGCGGTCTCCTTCAGGCCGCGGCGGATCCAGAACACCACCACCGCCATCACCCCGCCGATCAGGAACGGTATGCGCCAGCCCCAGGTGTCGAGGTCTTCCGGCGACAGCGTCGCCTGCAGCAGCAGCAGGATGGCGATGGCCACCAGCTGGCCCATGATCATGGTCACGAACTGGAAGCTGGACCAGAAACCGCGCCGGGTCTTGCCGGCCACCTCGGACATGTAGGTGGCGCTGGCGCCGTACTCTCCGCCCACCGACAACCCCTGCAGCACACGCGCGAGCAACAGTCCGGCCGGTGCGAACGCGCCGATCTGGGCGTAGGTGGGCATCAGTGCGATCACCAGGGAGCCGACGCACATCATCAAGACGGCGACCATCAGTGCGGTTCGCCGCCCGGCGCGATCGGCGTAGAGCCCCATCGCCCAGGCGCCGACGGGGCGCGCCAGAAATCCCACGGCGAACACCGCCGCAGCCTGCAGAAGCTGGGCGGTCTGATCGCCCTTGGGGAAGAAATGCGGTGCGAAATAGAGGGCGAAGGACGAGTAGGCGAACCAGTCGTACCACTCGACCAGATTGCCGGCGGAACCGCCGAGGATCGCCTTGGCGCGCGCCCAGGACCCGGTCCCCATCGCCACGTCCCTTGGCGCTTGGGCGTCAGCCGCCGTCTCCGTCGCCGCCATGCACGTCCCCCGACCCGTTCGGCGCAATGCTAGCGAGATTTGATGTCGCGTGAAGGCGTCAACGGGGCGCCGGCGCCGGAAGTAGCCAGGAGGCGGTCACGCGTTCCGCGCGACCGCCTCCTGGAACTCGATCAGGCTTGCGAAGTCTATATTCGACCCATCAGGATCAAGATAATGATAATCACAAGCAAAAGTCCCAAGCCGCCGCTCGGAAAATAACCCCAGTTACGGCTATAGCCCCAGCTGGGCAGCGCGCCGATCAAAGCGATGATCAGGATGATCAGTAGGATGGTGCCCAAAGACATCGTCGTCTTCTCCTCAGCCGTTGTCCCCGTCGGGAGTCGCAAACGGGTTCGAACAGCAGAGGTTCCGCCCACGCGCGGCGGCGAAGGTTCAGCAGCGACTGGCGGGGTCGGCGGTGTGGAGGTGGGCGTCGGTATCCTTGACCCCAAGGACGTAGAGCACGCCGATGAAGCCGCCCTTGACACGTGGCAACAATGCAAGCGTCACGGCGGCCAGGGGTATCAGGGTTGCTGGCAGCACGATCGCCGGCGACGCCTGCCAGATGATCGGGAAGAACAGCAGCGGCGCCACGACTAGGTGACCGACGATCAGGATTGTCAGATAGGCGGGGCCATCGTCGGCGGGGTGGCGACCGAGCTCATGGCCGCAGGCCTCGCAACGCGGCGTGACCTTCAGGTAGCGCCAGAACAGCGGGCCGTCCCCACACGCAGGACAGCGCCCACGCACGCCACGCGCTATAGCCTGCAACAAGGAAGGACGACGGGACATGAACGTCCATATGACTCCGCGAAGCCCTGCCCGGTAGGTGGCGCGACGCCGCAGGGGCGCTCAATGAACGTGAGTCCCGAACCTCAAGACCTGAGCCGCGAGGCCCGTACGCGTCAGCGCTTGGCGTCTTCCGCTGTGGTGGTCACGGCCTTGCCGGCCGCCTGGACGTCCTCTCCGACGCCGGAAACGGTGTTGCAAGCGCTGACCAGCAGGGCTGCGCCGAAAGCGGCGGCGAGGATCACAAGGCGCATCGAAGTCATCTCCAGATCGACTCAATGGTGAAGCTTGATGACTCTTAGCCTGAAGGCCGCGTTGCGATCAATCCGCTGACCGCTGCAGCACCACGACCTAGTCGGCGTCCATCTTCAGGGCGGCGATGAACGCCTCCTGTGGGATCTCCACCTTGCCGAACTGGCGCATGCGCTTCTTGCCGGCCTTCTGCTTGTCCAGCAGCTTGCGCTTGCGGCTGGCGTCGCCGCCGTAGCACTTGGCGGTCACGTCCTTGCGCAGCGCCCGGATCGTCTCGCGCGCCACGATCCGCCCGCCGATCGCCGCCTGCAGCGGGATCTGGAACATGTGCGGCGGGATCAGGTCCTTCATCCGCTCGACCATCGAACGGCCGCGCGCCTCGGCGCGGTCGCGGTGGACCAGCATGGACAGCGCATCCACCGGCTCGGAATTGACCAGGATCGACATCTTCACCAGGTCGCCGTCGCGGTATCCCTCGATCTGATAGTCGAACGAGGCGTAGCCCTTGGAGATGCTCTTCAGCCGGTCGTAGAAATCGAACACCACCTCGTTCAGCGGCAGGTCGTAGACCGCCATGGCGCGGCTGCCGACATAGGACAGCTCCCGCTGCTCGCCGCGGCGGTCCTGGCACAGCTTGATCACCGCGCCCAGGTACTCGTCCGGGGTCAGGATGGTGGCCTTGATCCACGGCTCGGCGATCGAGGCGATCTTCACCGGATCGGGCAGGTCGGCCGGGTTATGCAGGTCGACGACCGAGCCGTCGGTCATGCCGATCTTGTAGACCACGCTGGGCGCGGTCGCGATCAGGTCCAGGTCGAATTCGCGGGAGAGCCGCTCCTGGATGATCTCCAGGTGAAGGAGGCCCAGGAACCCGCAGCGGAAGCCGAAGCCCAGCGCCGCGCTGGTCTCCATCTCGTAGGTGAACGAGGCGTCGTTCAGGCGCAGGCGCCCGATCGCCGCGCGCAGGTCCTCGAAGTCGGCGGCGTCCACCGGGAACAGGCCGCAGAACACGACCGGCTGCACTTCGCGGAAACCGGTCAGCGCCTTCTCGGTCTGGCGCCGCTCGTCGGTGATGGTGTCGCCCACGGCCGCGTCGGCCACCTGCTTGATCTGGGCGGTGATGAAGCCGATCTCGCCCGGGCCCAGCTCCTCGAGCTCGGTCTGCTTGGGCAGGAACACGCCGATGCGATCCACCTGGTAGGTGGCGCCGGCGTTCATCATCCGCACCTTCTGGCCCGAGCGCAGCGTGCCGTCGAACACCCGCACCAGCACCACAACGCCCAGGTAGGCGTCGTACCAGGCGTCGACCAGCAGGGCCTTCAGCGGCGCGTCACGGTCACCCTTGGGCGCGGGCAGGCGGGCGACCACCGCCTCCAGCACGTCGACGATGCCGACGCCGCTTTTGGCGGAGGCCAGCACAGCCTCCGAGGCGTCGATGCCGATCACGTCCTCGATCTGCTGGCGCACCCGCTCGGGCTCCGCAGCCGGCAGGTCGATCTTGTTCAGCACGGGCACGATCTCGTGGTTGTTGTCGATCGCCTGATAGACGTTGGCCAGCGTCTGAGCCTCGACCCCCTGGCTCGCGTCCACCACCAGGATCGAGCCCTCGCACGCGGCCAGGCTGCGGCTGACCTCGTAGGCGAAGTCGACGTGGCCGGGCGTGTCCATCAGGTTCAGGACGTAGTCCAGGCCGTCCTTGGCGCGGTAGTTCAGCCGCACCGTCTGGGCCTTGATGGTGATGCCGCGCTCGCGCTCGATCTCCATGGAGTCGAGCACCTGCTCCTTCATCTCGCGCGCGGTCAGCCCGCCGGTCTCCTGGATCAGCCGGTCGGACAGCGTAGACTTGCCGTGGTCGATGTGGGCCACGATGGAAAAGTTGCGGATGCGTTCGAGCGGGGTCGTCATGGCGCCAGCGTCTAGCACATTCGGGCGGGCGTGCGAGTGCGCGTCCGCGCGGCGGTCGTCATGCTTAACCGCGTCTTAATCCACGCCGCCGCATTCAGAACGCCAGGGGATGGGAGGCTGGCTCATACCTTTAGGAGAGACGCGTCCATGGATCGCCGCAAGCTGATCATTTCAGGCATCGCCGTCCTGGGCTCCGCCGGGTGCGCCACGGCGCGGCCGCGTGATCCGTACAACCAGGGCCCAGGCCTTGGACCGGTGTCGAGCCCGAGGCCGCCGCGCTCGCAGCCCGCCGACCCGAACACTCAGGTCGCAGAGACCTATTCGCGCGAAGAGATCGTCACCAACGTCTCGGATTTCCTGGGCGTCACCGCGGAAACGGCCGGCGGCGTGATCGAGCGGGTGTTCGGCGAATACGGCCGGCCCACCGCCTACATCGCCGGCGAGGAAGCCTCCGGCGCCATCACCGTCGGCGCACGCTACGGCCGCGGTCTGCTGTACATGAAAAACCGACCCACCCAGGAGCTGTTCTGGCAGGGCCCGTCGATCGGCTGGGACATCGGCGGCAACGCCAGCCGCGTCTTCACCCTCTGCTACAACCTCCAGTTCCCGGACGCGATCTTCCAGCGTTTCCCGGGCGTCGAGGGCTCGGCCTATCTGCTGGGCGGCATGGGCGTGAACTACCAGCGCGCCGACGAGATCACGCTCGCCCCCATCCGCGCCGGCGTCGGCCTGCGCCTGGGCGCCAACATCGGCTATCTGGCCTACAGCCGTCAGCGCAACATCCTGCCGTTCTGACGGGGTCGTGGGCCAGGGGCGAGCTGAACGCTCGCCCCGTCCTCGTCAGGCGCCGACGAAGTCCTCGTAGGCGTAGTTCGCCAGCCGGATCGACGACCCGTCCAGGAAGCTGATCACGGTGTCGCTCCCG
>NZ_JAUXZW010000110.1 GCF_030693805.1 Phenylobacterium sp. | reverse complement strand
GCGTGGCCGAGTTCGAGGCCAGCCTGGCGCTGTTGCGCGACGGCGATCCGCAGCGCCCGCTGTTCGTGCCCTGGAACGAGGCTTCGCGCGAGCAGTTCGACGCCTTGCAACAGGCTTGGCTGCGCCTGCAGCCGGCCTGGGCAACACCCGTTCAGACCGATGCCACCGCGCTGGTTGCCCAGATCGAGGCCTTTGTGCCCAAAGTGGACAACCTGGTCAGCACCATCGAAAACACCATGGCCCGGCTGACCGCCGTGCTCAACCTGTTCCAGTTCGTGATGATGGCGCTGGCGGTGGCCGCCGCCGTCTTGTCCATCTACATCGGCTACCTGTTCGTCATCCACCCGCTGCAACGCTTGCGCCAGGCCTTGCAGCGTGTGGAGGCGGGCGATTTTTCCACCCGTGTGGCGGTGGACGCCCCCGATGAATTTGGTGAGCTCGCGGCCGGCTTCAACCACATGACACAAACCCTGCAGTCGCTTTACCACGACCTGGAGGGACAGGTGCTGGCCAAGACACGCGACCTGGAGGCCAAACGCGCGCGCCTGGCGGCGCTGTACGAGGTCAGCACCTTTCTGGTGGAGGCCCACACGCTGGAGGAACTGGCCAAGGGCTTTGCGCAAAAGGTGCGGCGGCTCAGCGGCGCCGATGCGGTGGCGGTGCGCTGGTCCGACGAAGCCACCCAGCGCTACCTGATGCTGGCCAGCGACTGCCTGCCCGAAGAACTGGTGGCCGAGGAACGCTGCCTGGAGGCCGGCCTGTGCGCCTGTGGCCAGCCGCAGGCCACGGCGCGCACGCGTGTGATCCCCATCATCCCCTCCGACGACCGCCTGCTGGGCAACTGCGTGAAGGCCGGCTACAGCGCGCTGGTGAGCGTGCCCATCCGCCTGCAGAACCGCATCCTGGGCGAGATCGACCTGTTCTACCGCCACGAAACCACGCTGCGCGAGGACGACCGCGCCTTGTACGATGCCCTGGCCGGCCACCTGGCCAACGCCATCGAGAACCTGCGCACCGACGCGCTGGTGCGCGAGGCGGCCGTGAGCGAGGAGCGCACCATGCTCGCGCGCGAGCTGCACGACTCCATCGCGCAGTCGCTGGCTTTTCTGAAGATCCAGATCAGCCTGCTGCGCTCGGCCGTGGCACGTGGCGACATCCAGGCCCAGCAACCCATCATCGACGAGCTCGA
>NZ_JAUXZW010000107.1 GCF_030693805.1 Phenylobacterium sp. | reverse complement strand
CAGATCAGATGGATATCGCTTGGTCTTCTTCGCGATCTTGGCCATCCGGCCACGGCTCTGCTCGGTCCACATCCCGAGCTTGAATCACAGACCACGATGAAGCGGAATCACCGCTCACGCCTTTTCCAAACAGCCTCTTAGCGCCGCCACCTGTGCTACGCTAACGCTCGTGGTTCAGGTACGTAGACGGTGTGGCGTCGGGCGTTATCCAGTTGTTGAAGCGATCTCGCAGCGAAATCCAGATACGTAGGGCGAAAATACGCAACTCGTCTAGCACCGTTGACCACCATGCTCGCCAGGTGAATTGTTGGTGAACCACCGACACTGCGTGCTCCTTCAAAGCATCAACTCGCTCCGAAGATTTTCCGACGACACTTGTCGAATCCATGAGGGAAATCGTCTCAGATATGAAGTCGGCCTGCGTCACATTTCCTATCGCTAGGCGATCACCATTGTATTTTATCTGCTGTGTAAGTAGGCCAGTGACAACCACACGAGCCGACGCTCCTTCGGCGGGGCGCGGCAGGACCAGATATACGGGGCTGCCGGAATTGCCAGCATGGACATTCATGTTCACTAGATAGGTCGGATATTTATCTGCAGGCGACAGGGGATAAGAGGCGACCCTGCCCGCACTCAAAATGGGGAAACCTTGCGGGTTCGCAGAAAGACCACGTGGATATCCTAGAACCATCATTTCGTCGCCAGGCTGCACGCCAAGCGTTTCAAGTGCCCTTTCGCCTGGAAGTTCGGTGGAGGGCACTGCGCCATGGATGATGGTCGCAGGCAGCTCAAGCACCGCGACGTCCTGGGTCGGATGATTTGTCCAATGAGGACGGCCATCAGCTGCACGAATCTGCACACTAAGCGGGGAGTATCGCCAAGACCCGAACTCATCGCGCATACGAAGCCCCACCGTAGCCTGCTGATGTGGCATTGTAGCGAGCACATGATTAGCCGTTATCAGAATCGTTCGCGGCGCTCCGTCTGGTGCAGTTCCAGTCACGATGAATCCGGTGCCAATCGTGCTTTGGCCATTGCCGAGCGGTTGCTCAACTTTCACCGTAGCTTCAATAAGATCAACCACCGTCGTCACAATTTACACTCGTTCGACATGCCTAATTACTAACGGAACTGCGCCACAACACAGACACCGGCAGCCTCGCGCCATTTCGTCGGACACATGGCGAAGGATCGCTCAGCAATACGTAACCTGTGGTCGACGAGACATCACTGAGCTGTCCGCCCGAAACAACCCGCAGTTTGTATCGAAGGCCCTGACCGACAGCGAGATTACTATGGTCGATAACCTAGCGAAGGTTTTTTTGCCGCGACGGCGTGGCGACGATTTTGATGATCCTCCTGCCCGAAGCCTGGCCGCAGGCGAGAACGCCGGCGTCGCAGTTCACTTAGAGGCCGGCCAAGCGGTTAGTTGGACGAGACGTCTTCAGATGCCTCAGCGATCTTCGTCCGTGGCTTACTCGATCGCGTCGCTGCAGCAGGGGTGGGCTTTCGGCCGCCCAGCCCCAAACCCATCTCTTTAGCGAGCGCGGAGCGGGCCGCCGAATAGGCAGGAGAGACCATGGGGTAGTCCTTAGGGAGGCCCCATTTTGCCCGGTACTGGTCTGGCGTCAGCCCTTTGGTCGAGAGATTGCGTTTCAACGACTTGTAGGTCTTGCCGTCTTCAAAACTGATCAGACCCTCTGGCTGAATGGATCGCTTGATTTGCGCGGGGGTCAGTTTCTTGATTTCGATGTCAACCGCCACTTCGAGCGTCTCGACGCCTCTCACAGCCGAATGGACGCTCGCGATCAGCGCCGGCAGCTCGGCCATCGGCAACTTATTATTCTCGACGTAGGCACTAACAATATGGGCGGTCAAACTGACCAGTTCGTTCTCATCCACGGGGCGTCGCTCCTTGAGTGGACACTCGTCATAAGCTGGTTCGTCTCGAGCTGCGAGGCATCTGTCGGAGACCGCGATGACCGGCAGCGAATCCGTCGTAAGGTGGATACCGTGGTCCACACCCCACAGCTCGCCAGTCGCAGGCTGCCAAGCAAGGCCAAGCGTGTTGCGCAGGCCGGTGTCGACGATGACCCGACTCTTGCCGTCCGGCGAGGCGCGCAGCAGCGTGGCGTTCTCGGGATTGGATTCGTTGCAGGCGTTACAGGTCGAGCCGACGCTGATGTAGAGCATCCCGCCGGGCCCGAAGGCGATGGTGCGGTTGGGATGCTGTCCCGCATCGGGTAAGTCATCGATCAACAGCTCCAGCGGAGACAGGCGTCCATCAGGGAGGATATCTGCGACGAAAACCTCTTTGACTGTGGCCAACTAGAGCTTTCCGTCCTTCACGGCGAGACCGTGCACTCCAGCGCGGTTGGCGACGACGACAGGTTCGCCATCGGCGCGCCCGTCCCGGTCGTTGTCCTTCAACAGAAGCACACCGCCTTGATGACGCCCGCGGAGAAAGACCAGGCCATCAGGCGACACCGCCAGGATCCGGGCGTTCTTCAGGCCCGTCGCAAAGGCTGACACCTTGAAGCCTGCGGGCACCCTCAGCACGCCGAATCTAGCAGGCGTCGCCTCGACATTGTCGGGCTTGAAGATGCTTGTACGGACCGGGACGCGGGTTCCATCGCCCTGCTGAGCGACCGCTGACGACGTCGACAAAAGAGCCAGCAGCGAGGCGCTGGCGATGAGAAGGTGTTTCATGGGACAGCCTCCGCGAGGCTGAACGCCATCGGGAGAAAAGGTGCGCCTTGATCGACAGGAGGCAAACTGTCGGCTGGCAACAACGCATGCGACAAAGGCATCTCGTGTTGGACAGCTAACCGTAGCCATACCTCTTCAGGACAAAGCTTTGGACCAGGCGCCCGCCGTCGAACATGTGGTTGTCACGGCGGCTCGGCTGCCGCCGCTGACCTCGGACGCGGTGTTCTCGATCCAGCGCCTGGATGCGGGCGCCCTGCGCTCGGCGCAGCGGGTCGACGAAGCGATCCTCAGGGCTCCCGGCATCTCGTTGTTCCGGCGCACCTCAAGCTTCTCGGCGAACCCGACAACCCAGGGGGTGAGCCTGCGGGCCATCGCGCCGTCCGGCGCCGGCCGCGCCCTGGTGACGCTGGACCGCACACCGCTGAACGACCCGTTCGGCGGCTGGGTGATCTGGTCTCAGCTGGCCCCGGAATCGATCGAAGGCGCCGACATCGTGCGCGGCGCCGGTGCCGGGCCCTACGGCGCAGGCGCCCTGACCGGCACGATCAATCTGCGCGAACGCTCCAGCGGCGTGGTCGCCGAGGTCTCGGCCGGCGGACTAGGCTCTGGACGCGCGGCGGTTGCTGTTGCATCGAGCGTAGGCGCAATCGGCGTGTTCGCCACCGCCCAGCATGAGACTTCGCAGGGCTACGTCCCCGTGCGCGGCGCCCGTCGCGGCGCGGCCGACGTCGCGACCGACCTCGAGAGCTGGAGCCTCGCGGGCCGCATCGACTACGCGACGCCTCTGGGGCCGCTGTCGCTTCGCGGCGGCGTGTATGACGAGCAACGCGGCGCGGGACTGGGGCGCGCGCGAGCGCACGCCAGGGGCGACATCGTCAGCGTCACGATCGCCAAGGCGCCGACCAAGGAAAACTTTGGGTGGCGGCTGCAGGCCTGGCGGCGCACCAGCGATCTGTTCAACAGTTCGGTTTCGGTGGCGGCCGATCGCGCGATAACGACGCCCGCCAATAGCCAGGACGCCACACCCGCCAGCGGAACCGGATTCGGCGCCGCGGTTCGCCGGCAGACAGGCCCGCTCGAGTGGGAGGTCGGCGCCGACGCCCGCATCAATGAGGGGGAAGAACACGAGCGCTTCCGCTACCTGACCGGAGCCTACACGCGCACGCGAATCGCCGGCGGTGAGACGTCGGTCGTCGGCCTGTATCTCGACGGCGCCTGGTCACACGGCGACTGGCTGGTCGCAGGGGGCGCTCGCGTAGACCGCTGGCGCAACAGTCACGGCGTTCGGATCGAAAGGGACGTCGCCACCGGCGTTGTGACCCTGGATGAGCGCCCCACGGACCGTGGGGCGGATCTGTTCAGCGCGCGGTTCGGGATGAAGCACGAAATCTCACAGACCCTGTCGATACGCGCCGCCGCCTACTCTGGTTTTCGCCCCGCGACCTTGAACGAGTTGCACCGGCCGTTCCGCGTCGGCAACGACGTCACCGAGGCCAATGCAAGCCTGCAGCCCGAACGCCTCTTCGGCATGGAGACCGGCGTCGCCCATCGATCGGACGGCGGAATGATCGAGGTCACTGCGTTCTGGAACCGCCTAGGCGATCCGATCACCAACGTCACGATCGGCGAAGGGCCGGCGACGTTCGTGCGCGCGGGATTCGTTCCAGCAGGCGGCGTCCTTCGCGAACGCCGAAACGTCGGATTCGTCGACGCCGTCGGACTGGAAGGCCGGGCTGAACAGACGCTTGGCCCTGTGGACCTCTCCTTCGCCGTCGCCGTCACCGACGCCCGCGTCGACGGAGGTGCGGCGGCCGCACAGTTGACCGGCAAGCGGCCGGCGCAGGCGCCGATCTGGAGTGGCATGCTCGGCGTGTCGGTGACGCCGGTCGACGGCTTCGACCTGCATGCGGACCTCGCCTACGAGGGCCAGCGTTTCGAGGACGATCTCAACAGCCGGACCCTTGGCGCGGCGCTGCGCCTCGGCCTGCGCGCCGACTGGCGCATCTCCCCCCACGTCAGTGCCTATCTGACGGCGGACAATCTGCTGGACGCCGAGGTGGAGGCCGCGCGAACCGTGGATGGCGTCGTGGGCCACGCAGCCCCACGGATTCTCCGCATCGGATTGCGGGTAGAGCGGTAACACCGGCGCTAATCAGGCCACGCCAGTTGGCGGCAAAGCCAGGCGACTGTAGCGATCACCGGAAACGGGAAACTATGCGGCTCGCGCCTCCATGGTTTAAAGGAGATGCGCAGCAGCGCGCGCCTTTAGCACGCTGATGGACGAATAGGCGGCGCTCATGAAGCTGCCCATTCAATCTTATTCATTGCTTCAACCTTATTCATTACAGCTGCGGTGCTTAGGAGCAGCACAGTGCTGCACAGCGATCCCAGCAGCACGTGCGCAGATGGCCTTCAGGATCATAGCCGTCCCCCTCGCAGAACGCTGCAGACGTCTTGGAAATCGAATGCGGCCTCGAACGTTCCACGCGCCGAAGCGGGTCCGGCGCAAGGGCTCGCCGTCCCGAACGGCGCGCGTCGACCATCAGAGCCGGTCATCGTAACCCTTGCGAGCCGAGTAGAACGCCAGCCACATCAGCCCGCCGGTAAGCCCGCCGACGCAGACGAACGCCAAGCCCATCGCGATCCAGCCGTGGATCGACAGCTTCGCCGGGCTCAACCCCCACATGGCGTAGAAGGCCCAGAGCACGAAGCCGAACATCGCGCAGAGGAGCACGGCGGTGAGAACCACCAGCAGCCGGTTGTTCATACGATCGCTCCGGTGACCTTCATCACCTCGGGACGCAAACTCTCGTTCCCTGTCTGATCAAAGGAGCATGGCTCGCGCAAGAGACGCAATGCGTTTGGCAGTTCAGTTTCTGAGCGCGAGGCGGAAGAGCCGCTACCCCACCGAACCTGGCGCGGCCGCCGGCATGTCCGGCGAAGGCGCCATGCGCGGCATGAGCGGAGTCACCGCCTGGGTCCTGGCGGCAAAGACCACGGCATCGAACTGCCGCTGCAGATCCGCCGAGATGTAGTGGGCTTCGCGCTCGTTAGGCGGCAAGTAGACGACCCCGATCGCCCGTTCGAGACGTCGTCGGCGGACCGGGCCGGAACGGCTCAACAGCACTCTGCGCCCTTCGCCCAGCCGGGCGAGATCGACTTCGTGTGGCGCGGCCAAAGGCTTTCCGTCCACTTCACGCAGTGACGCTATGTGCCAGCCTCATGGCGCTCGCACCCCTGCTCGCGCTGGTTCAGGACGAGCGCACGAGCACGAGCCTGATATGCGCCTAGCTGTTCGTCACCATGGCCACTGCTGCTCTGAGCCTCGTGGCCGTTCGCAGTAGGAAGGCGCGTCAGCCGATCGCGGGACAGAACCCCACGTGCAATCGGTCCGATAGGGTTCGACAATTGGATGTTATCGGACACTAGGGGTCCTGTCGCCGTGCCAACCCGAGGCGACTTTGGAACCGATGGCTGGCAATTAAAGGCGGGCATCGCGAATCTCGTCGGCTACGTCTAGCTCGCGACAGTAACCACGCTTCGGCCGAAGCAAGGACGCTGGGTCGAGAACCGCATGTGATTGCTCTTAGGCAGCGTACTGTTTTGAAGCTAAAGGGGGTCACAAGTATAGCACGCCTCCGGTGCAGCTACTATTATCGGGACATGGCTGAAAAGCGCCCACCCCCACCGCGCGACTTGGACGACAACCCGGAATTGACGGAAGCGGATTTCGCGCGCGCCCGTCCCGCTCGCGAAATCATGGGCGATGCATTCGTGGACGCATGGGAAAAAACCCGTAAGAAGCGCGCTCTCAAGACAAGGTCCATGTCGGACAAATCATAAGCGCCATGAGCTCTACCGTCTTCGATTTTCAAGACGCAATGGCCGAATCCCGAACTTACATCCGGTCACCGCGCGATCGCCGTTTCGGTGGCATCCTCAGCCGGCTATCAGGCTCGGAAGTCGGCGCCTCGCCCAATGTTCGTCCTTTCTCGCTCGAGCGCCTGCCTGCCCTTGCCTCCCTGCATCTGAATCTTTCTGCCGACAAAGGTCGACAGCACTAGCCCAAGATCCTCGACGAGCAGCTCGTCTTGTGCTGGACGCTCACGCGTCGTGACGTCTAGCGCTCGCGGCGCCGAGCTCGTTCGCTGCATCCATGCTCGATCCAGCGGTTGAGATGCCCAGCGGCATTGCCTGTTCGAGCAGGGTCACGACCAGGTGTTGGTCAAGGTAACCCCTGCGCAGTCCCGGATTCTCGACGAGCAGCTCGTCTTGTGCTGGACGCTCACACGCCGTGACGTATGGCGCTCGCGGCCCGAGCCCGTGCGCTGTATCGACGCTCGATCCGCCCGCTCGAGAATACTCACCGGGATTGCTGAGCAGCATCACGACCAGCTGTTCGTCAAGGCGCCCTAGCACCAGTTCCCTGTCCTGACGAACCGCTCCTCCTGTTCTGGACGCTCGCACGTCGTGACATATGCGCTCGCGGGGGCTGGGGCGTTTCTCGCCTTTCCGGGGGCCTATCGCCTCAGCGACACGCCGCCGCCGGCTAATTCGGAAGCTGGCGGCGCTCTAGTTCGTCCGAGCGGGCTGCACATCGCAAGGTCGTGACGACAAGGATTTGTCGTGACTCGCACCTGCGGGCGCACATCTGACCAGGCGATCTGGTCGGGGATGCTCTCATCGCCACGGATGTAGAGCGAGCGTGCCAACTCGCACATCGTGAACTGATGGCAAGCGCCTACCACCGATCCTTTGAACTGCGCGACGGGGATCGCGTCGTATGCAGCGAGGTGCGGTGAGACGCGCTGGCGTGATTCAGGTGCGTCGCTGACCCTCGCCGTAATTCGCCATAAGGATGGATGGCGTGTGTTCGGCCCAAGCGGCGTGAAGTCGCTGCAGTCGCCGCCAAGTAGGCCAACCGACCCATCGACGCGATTCCAGAGATCCCGGCGGCGTTCGTCCGCCGGGATCTCTGCGTTCGCGCGACGAATGACCCACTCATGTCAGCCCCGAGCGGAACGGCGGAGCCTGGCGCGGATTGACTCGCCGATGAGCACCCTGCCCGGCCTGCCCCTGCCGCTCGAGTTTGCGCCCATGGAGGCGAAGCTCGCCCAGTCGCTGCCTGCTGAGCCGGGCTGGCGGTTCGAGCCCAAGTGGGACGGCTTCCGCTGCCTGGCGTTCCGCAGCGGTGATTCGGTCGATCTGCGGGCCAAATCGGGCAAGCCGCTGGCGCGCTACTTCCCTGAAGTCGAGGCGATGCTGCGAGCGCTGCCCGTGGAGCGCTTTATCCTGGACGGCGAACTCACCATCCCGGTCGGCGGCGAGCTGTCCTTCGACGCCTTGCAGGCGCGCCTTCATCCCGCAGAGAGCCGGGTGCGCAAGCTTGCGGCGGAAACCCCCGCCGTCCTGGTGCTCTTCGACTGCCTGATGGACGCCGACGGCGAAAGCTTGGTCGACACCCCGCTGGCCGAACGGCTGAAGGCGCTTCAGCGCGTCTTCAAGCGTTTCAAGGGCGCAGATCGCATCCGCCTCTCGCCAGGGACCGATGATCTTACCGAGGCCGCCGCATGGCTTGCCCAAACAGGGGCGGCGCTGGACGGCGTAGTCGCCAAGCGGCTCGACGGACCGTATGCGTCGGGGGAGCGCGCCATGCTGAAGATCAAGCGGCTACGCACCGCCGACTGCGTGGTCGGAGGCTTCCGCTATGCGAGCGACAGCAAGCAAGTCGGCTCGTTGCTGCTCGGGCTCTACGACGAGGCCGGAAAGCTTGACCACGTCGGCTACACCTCGACGATCTCCAACGCGGAACGTCCCGCATTGACCGAGATGTTGGAAGCGAGGGCTGGCGGACTGGGCTTCACCGGCGACGCGCCCGGCGGACCCAGTCGCTGGAGCAACGGCAGAAGCGCTGAATGGACGCCGTTGAAGACGGAGCTTGTGGTCGAGGTCCGCTATGACCACGTCACCGGCGACCGCTTCCGGCATGGGACCACCTTGCTGCGTTGGCGTCCGGACAAGGCGCCGCACCAGTGCACGCTCGCGCAGCTTAGATCTGAGCCCGCGAGCCTGCTGGGCGATACGACGTCCGCTTGAGCCGCCTGCGAGCATCCTAAGCCGTGGCGCCCCCTATTTCGAAGCTCCACGGTAGGGTGCGCGTAGACGTGAACGCGCTCCGGAGCGACTGACAAGTTTGAGCAGGAGATATCGATGACAAACCTTAAGGCGCTTCATGAACTGACGTTCGAGGAAACGGACGACGGCTACGCGCTGCATCTGAGCGCTGAAGGCGGTCAAACTCTCAGCGTCGCCATCACGCCAGACCAGCTCGATATGATCATCGACGGGCTCAACGAAATGCTCGGCGGCGATGACGAGCCGGACGTTGATGAGACATGAACTAGGCGGCGCAGCTCGGCGCGACCTAGGCTGGAACTGAAGCCATGGTCCCATAAGCCAGCGTGTCGTTGGACGCCTGCGGCATACGGCTGAAGGCGGAATCTCTCCGACCTGACCCACCCAGCAGCATCAGTTCTTCGATGGCTTCGACGATCTTGTCCTGCGCAAAATGCTGGATCATATGACCGAGCCTGGGCAATGTTCGTAGGTCGCCCTCGTCATCAAGCCCGCCAGGACGCGTCCGTGCATCTGATGGTTGTCGACGATGTCAGCGGCTCCGCCGAAGATGCGCACCGGCGTGCCGCAGGCCGTATAGCCGGATGCAAACATGAGCCCCGCGGCCATCAGCGCGGCGTCTTCACCGTCCGCTTGCAACTGGCTACCGCCGCGCCGGCCGCGCAATCCGGTCGTTTGCGCCACATCGAAACCATCAATGTTGACAGCGGGCGCGGAGTGACGGCTGCTTAGGTTGCCAAGCGCACAACGGCGATCGTCGTCGTTGGCCATGTAAGGCGCGTTTGGTGACCTCGAGAGCGAGGCCTTTCAGGCCGGCAGTCAGAGGTCCTCGATGTCCCGAAGAAATTCACTCACCTATGTCGCTCTTGTCGGCGCGCTTGCTCTGGGAGGCTGCGCCACGGCTGCGCATGGCGTAGCCGACGCCGATAAGGTCCACCACGTCAGCGTCGTCGAAGTCGTACAACATGACGCGCAGGCCCCGTCAGCGTTCGGCGAAGGCCTTCGCTTAGCTGTGCTGGAGGAAGCCATCCTCTATGGCGGTTCCGGACGCGCGCTCACCTTGAGAATCGACCTCGACCGTGTGCACTTCAAAAATCCTCTCAAAGCGATAATCGTGGGCGACGACAACATTGCGAAGGGTCGTGTGGCCGTTATCGACACGTCCACAGGAGCGCAAACTGGAGCTTTCCCGGTACAGGTGAACGCCGAACGCGGGGGGCTTTCGGGTGCGGATGTCGGGACGATGATTCTTGGTGCGCTGGATCCTACTGGCCTAGTCGACCTTGGATCAATGGCTGCGAGCGCCGCGTCGGCGAACCTGAACCGCTCGCGTACGGAAACAGGTCTTAGGATCAATTTCGCTCGAGAAGCACTGAGACAGACTTTTGGTGATGCGAAGGCAAAGGCTGCCCATCCGAAAGAAAAGTAGAGCTCAGGCCGCCCTCGCTGCGCGAGGAGGTCGGCGCGGACGCTGGGCGCTCGAAGGGCCCTTCACTACGGGCTAGACTGGGCCTCTCCCTGTGAAGCGTCGCTCTCGACGTCCTGAGCAGCTTTACAGGCATAAGTGTCCGCCCTTGGACCCGTCACACACAGTTCATGCAACTCTCGTCGAAGGTTCCTACTTCTGAGATCGGTTAAAACTGTGGGGAAACCTTCAGCCTTCAGCAGAGCCACAATGCGGGCGACCGAGGCGCATTCGCCCGACACAGCTAGCTCATAGGCGCGCTCAATACTGGTGTTGGCCATATCCCCGTCATCTCTTGAACACCCAGGTTGAACCTAAACACTGGGCCTTTCCATCACAAGCCCCCTTCCTCGGACTCCGAGGCAATGCTTGAGCGCATACGAGCTGTTGAACTAAGCTTGCACGAAGAGGGGGCAGCCTACGTCCTTTGCCTGGGTGTTGAACTGGCGCGCTTTGCAGAAGAAGCGCGTTGGCGGCTCATTTTGAGTGATTGGGCATTCGATACATCGCCCGCACACCACGCCGGTGGGCAGGGGGATAAGCTTTTCCAGGATCGGCGACGGCACGCCGTGCAAGTCCATCCGCTGCGCCTGTGCTCTCAGCTCGTCGGGCAAGTTGTCCAGCGCTGGGAGCATGAAGGTGGCGGTCCCATGCGCACGAGACCAAGCGACGTCGCAAAGCATGTTGGCGTACGAGAAATGCGGGTCGATACCGACCTTTTTCACCGATCGTCGGTACTTCCGCTCGACCTCGTCAAGGCGATCAGTGACCAGCGCAGTCCGCTGGAAGTGCAGGAATACGCGTTCCTTAAGCAGCGCCATGGGCTGGCGCACACCCTTTTCGAGAATGTCCTGCACCAAGGCATTGGGATCCGGGAACAGACATTGGGTGCGGACCAGGCGCGCCAGGCTCAAGCTCATGCACTTGAACTGATCGAGCGTCACTGTGTAACGCGTGCGCTCCTCATCGCTTGTTCGCCGGTCGCTAGCATCGAGCTTCGGACCGTCGCCCCAGCGCATTGCATCATCCTGCAGGTCGCCATAACCCGCTAGGAACACACGCCGCGGGAAGCGGCCAGCAAACCGGTGGGCATCATTGTAGTTTGGCAATGTTTCCACGACGCACACTTGCACGCCGTAGGCCTCCATCAGCTCATCGCAGCGAGTGAAAGGATCAGCGGCGTAAATCTCTTCAACGTGGATCACCGCCTGGCGGCCGTCCTCCATCCGCTCCTTGATGATCACCACGTTGAAGGCGCCCATCTGGTCGATGCCCATGTACGTTTGGCGTGCCCGCGTCTTCCAGACCAGGCCCGCGCGGACGCCTTCCGCTGCACAGGCGTTGAGGTGCTCGAGCGTAACCGGGATCTGCGAGGGGTCTTGGTACGGCTTGCCGAGCTTGCGGTTGTAGAAGTTCTTCAAGTCCTCAGCATTGAAGTACGCCTCGATCATTTCCCGCGGGCTGATGGTAGGCGACAGCATCTGGTGGAAGTGGATGCTCACAGCCTTGCGCGCAGCGGCGTCAGGGTTATCTGCGATCCATTCCCCCCGCTGAGGATCGTCTATCCAATGGTCTTGCTGACAAACGTAACGGTAGTCGCCCGGAGCCCCGGTGACCCTGTCGAGGATCTCTGGATCAAACTTGATGCATTGCGGAAAATAATCGTCGAGCGGCTTCATCTCGCCGCAGGTGGGGCATGCGGTATGGAAGCGGTGCTGCGTGCCCTTCCTGTACCAGTGATGAATGTCAGCATCCGGCCAATTGGCCGTCGAGCCCATAAGAGTGAACTTGAAGGTCGACGCCGAGAGCCGCTCGCGAGCCTTCTCCATAGCCGCGATTTTCATCTCCTGGACCTCGTCGAAGAACACGGCGTCCATCGGGTAGGACTCCGTTGTTGACTTACCGCTGGTCCAAAGAAAATGGACCAAGCTCTGGCCGAGCACCCGGGTCATGACATTCCCCTCGCCGGGCGAATCCCCTGACGTAAGCCGCGCGTGGGCTTCTGGGATCGTGCGGACGATGGGTAGGAACCGGTTCTTGGATTTGCCTCGCGCCAGGTTCATGTCCGGCAGGAACATGCCAACCTTCAGCGGTTCGAACTTGAGGACCAGGTAGATCGCGACGAGCATCTCCAGGACGGTGAAGCCCACCTGGGCGCATTTCATCACCGTGAAAGTCATCCCAAGCATCGCCTCGGGGGTGTCGGGGATCTGATCATAGATCCACGCCATCGCCGGCCGGTCGTCGAGGCGGAACGGCTTTCCGTCGACCTTCAACACGGGCCGCCTCTCACCCGTTTTCGGGTCGATGCGTTCGCGTGTGAGGCTCTCGCACCATGGGCGAAACGACATGTCGCTCGGAATCGGACTGAGGCCGCGGTCGATCTCCATCCGGGCACTGATTTCTGCTGCAGCCTGCCTCCAACGCTTGATTATCCGGGGATCTGCTCGGCGGGGCATGCGGCTCATGATTGGCCCGCCTTGGTCGCTGCGATACCGCCGGCGTAGAGAAACAGCTCTTGGATATCCTCGCCCAGCTTGTCAGCCTGCTTCGGGTCGTCCGCTTTCAATTGTGATATTCGCTCAAGCAAGGGCTTCAAAAACACGTCCGAATTGAGCTGTTCGTTGTATGACTTGGCGAGGTCAGCGCCGGCTTTCAGAATCGCGCGATATTCGCGGGTGGATCTGAAAAAAAGATCGGGGCGGGTCATTTCGCCGTATTCGTTGAAGCATCCCTTGATGACCGCCTCGAGATTTCGGGCAAGCTTGCGGAGTTGATGTTCGATCTCTTCGTAACTCAACGCGCCAGTCGCTCCTGTGAGTACATAGGTTTCACACTCGGGCGAGTGGTCCGGACGCACTTCGGGCTGCTGCTGGGCCCCAGAAGGCGAGTTTCGCAAAGAGGGATTGGTGCTCTGCCGCACCTTGATTGGTTGGTTGCTCCGGAGCCGGTTGATCAGGCGGTCGAGCCGCTTCTCACCCCTCGGTCCCAAGTGAGTTCCAATCCAGGGCGCGAACTGCGGGTCGTCCCTCAAGAGGTCGTAGTGGCGCGAGCCATGCTTTCGCATGTGGCTGAAGATCGCCCGCTCAAGCTGCAATTGAACCGCGCCCGGCATGCGCGCCCACTTTTGGGCCGAGGCGGGAACGGTATTGTCTTCGACGAACATGTCGGTGTGGCCATCTCCAAGGCGAGCACCTGATCACCAGGCCCTACGCACCGTCAGCCTTTCGTCACGACATGAATCCGCGCAGGGGTCGTTTAGCGGAATAAAACTTGTTATGATGCAAACAAAATTATGACGACATGGATTATCGCAATGAAAACAACCGTGAAGAAGTTTGGAACCCAGCGGGAACGAACCGATTCAACGCGATCCAAACTTCTCGATGCGGCGCTTGCGCAATTTGGGGAGCGAGGCCTGGTGGATTTTAATGTGTCCCGGGTCGAGGCGCTCGCGGGTTTAGGCCGAGCTGTGGCGCGGTACCATTTTCACACCAGCCAAGCTTTGCTGCATGCCGCCTTATCCACGCTCGTCGATTTCGAGGTGAAGGGCGACCGGTGGGGATGGGGTCCGCTGCTTCATTGGATGCGAGACGAACTGGGACGAACAGCCGACAGAGATCCCCGCGCATTGGCGGCACTTCAGCTAGCCGTTGGGCCGGGCGTCATCCCGGCGTTCACACAGCTGAGGGAAGCCTATTGGCGGCGCAGAGCTGGGCTGGTGCAGCAGCATCTGGCGAACGCTCGAAGGCTCGGCGACCTCCGAGGAAGCGTCGACCTTGGACAGACCAGCCTATTGCTGCTGGGGCAACTGCACGGCGAACAGCTCCGCATCGTCGCGACAGGTCAAGAAGCCACTGCCTCCTTCCTCGACCTCCTCGCCTACGGCCTTGCGAAACCCGGACGTAAGGCAAAGCTAGGGTCAGGACCCATTAAATCGATTGAGGTTGGTTTGGGGAGGTGATTCAAGGTGGCAGGAGGAGCCGCCTTGAGTGATTTGCTGATGCTGACGCCGGAGCATATGCGGCGGATTGAGCCCTTCTTTCCGCGCTCACA
>NZ_JAUXZW010000106.1 GCF_030693805.1 Phenylobacterium sp. | reverse complement strand
CAGATCAGATGGATATCGCTTGGTCTTCTTCGCGATCTTGGCCATCCGGCCACGGCTCTGCTCGGTCCACATCCCGAGCTTGAATCACAGACCACGATGAAGCGGAATCACCGCTCACGCCTTTTCCAAACAGCCTCTTAGTCGTCGCGGTGGACGCGTTCGCGGCGCTCATGCCGCTCCTGGGCTTCGAGGCTGAGCGTAGCGATCGGGCGGGCGTCGAGGCGGGCGACGCCGATCGGCTCGCCGGTCTCTTCGCAGTAGCCGTAGCTGCCGTCCTCGATACGGCGGATCGCCTCGTCGATCTTGGCGATCAACTTGCGTTGTCGGTCCCGGGTGCGCAGTTCAAGGGCGCGATCGGTCTCCGACGACGCGCGGTCGGCGATATCGGGGTGATTTTCAGTTTCGCTCTGAAGGTGAGTCAGCGTCTCACGCGACTCCTTCAGGATGTCTTCTTTCCAGTTCAGCAGCTTTTGTTTGAAGTACTCAAGCTGCCGCGGATTCATGAACTCCTCGTCCTCGGATGGACGATATTGCGAGTCCGCAATCAACACTTCATCAGACGTCACCGACATCGTAAACCCCCAGACGCCCCCAGGAACACACCGTCGAGGCGCGGCTTATATCAAAACATCCGCCGGTTTCAATGAACCGGCGGAATGGAGTGCGATTACGCCGCACGACCGCCTTGTTCAAGCTTGGCCATCTCAACCGCAGCGCGGGTCTCGATCTGATCGAGCAGCGCTTCGAGGCCGGGATCGTCGGTTTGCGAGCGTTCGTCGCGAATGGCGCGGCGAAGCCGGTCAAGGTCGCCGCCGTCCAGCGCGCCGTCGAGCAGCGCCACCTTCACATCGTCCAGCACGTCGAGGATGCGCCCTGCCCGGCCGAAGGCGCGGCGGCGACGCTCAAGCGGTCCGCCGACATCCTGCAGGGCCAGCAATGCGTCGACGCTGGCGACGCCCGCGACGCCGTTGGTTCCGTTGACCTTCATGCACGTCCTTCGCGCGAACGCATTACTCTAGGCTGCTTCATCGCACGCACGTGCTTAGGGCATGGTTAATGCCGGGCAATTTCTGCCCAGGGTCACGGATGCGTCAGCGCGTCGTGCCGACGGACGCTGATTTTGCTTCCTTTTCAGGCTGGCACGGGGATCGCAAGGCGTGCGCGGTGAAACATATCGCCCCCCGCCTGCCTCTGCGCCTGTTCGCCGCCGTCCTGCTGGCCGGAGCGCTTTGCGCGCAGCCGGCGTCGGCCAAGTCGCGGATCAAGGACATCGTCGAGTTCGAGGGCGTGCGCGAGAACATGCTGGTCGGCTACGGCATCGTCGCCGGCCTGAACGGCACGGGCGACTCCCTGCGCAACGCGCCCTTCACCAAGCAGAGCCTCGAGGCGATGCTGGAGCGGCTGGGCGTCAACACCCGCGACGCCAACCTCAACACCAAGAACGTCGCAGCGGTAATGGTCACCGCGCGCCTCCCGGCGTTCGCCGCGACGGGCGCGCAGATCGACACCTCGGTCTCGGCGATGGGCGACGCGAAGAGCCTGCTCGGCGGCACGCTGCTGGTCACCCCGCTGCTGGGCGCCGACGGCCAGGCCTACGCCGTCGCCCAGGGCACCGTTCAAACGGGTTCGGTGAGCGCCGGCGGCGCCTCAGGCTCCAGCGTCTCCAAGGGCGTGCCGACAGCCGGCCGCATCGCCTCGGGCGCCTTGGTTGAGCGCGAGATCGGCTTCCAGTTGGCGAACATGACCCAGTTGCGCCTGACCCTGCGCAATCCGGACTTCACCACCGCGCGGCGCATCGCCGACGTGGTCAATTCCAGCTTCCCCGGCACCGCCGTCGCCGAGAACCCGACCATCGTCGCGGTGCGTCCGCCGGCGGGTCAGGACATGACCAGCTACCTCGCCCGCGTCGAGAACCTCAGCGTCGAACCCGATGGCCCGGCCAAGGTGGTGATCGACGAGGTCGCCGGCGTGATCGTCATGGGCGACGCGGTGCGCCTGTCCACCGTCGCCATCCAGCAGGGCAATCTGACGATCACCGTGCGCGAGAGCCCGCAGGTCAGCCAACCTGCCCCCTTCAGCCGGACCGGGGAGACCGCCGTCACGCCGCAGAGCGACGTCTCGGTGGACGAGGAGAAGGGCCGCCAGTTCGTCACCGTCAACAGTGGCGCGTCCCTCTCCAGCCTGGTCAGCGGGCTGAACGCGTTGGGCGTCACGCCGCGCGACATGATCTCGATCCTGCAGACCATCAAGGCGGCCGGCGCGCTGCAGGCCGAAATCGAGGTGATGTGATGGCTGACGCCGCACTCTCCGTTTCGCCGAACCTGCTCAGCACGCCGCAGGCGGCCACCGGCGCCGAACTCGCCAAGCGCGGCGAGATCGAGAAGACCGCCAAGGATTTCGAGGCGTCCTTCCTGTCGATCATGCTGCAGCAGATGTTCTCGGGCCTCGACACCGAGGCGCCGTTCGGCGGCGGATCGGGCGAGAAGATGTTCCAGTCCTTCCTCACTGACGCGATCGCCAAGCAGACGGTGAAGTCCGGCGGGATCGGCGTCGCCGACATGGTGAGCCGCGAAATGTTGAAGCTGCAGGGGCTGGAGTAGGAACACGCCATGGCCATCGACGCCCAGGACGCGGACGACCGCGTCGACCAGCTGATCATCCTCACCGAGCGCCTGACCGAACTGGTGGCGATGGAAGCCCAGGCCTTCGAGCAGCGCCGCCCGCAGGACGCGGCTCAGAACATGGAAGAGACCTCGCGGCTGGCGAACCTCTATCGTCACGAATCCGCGCGCGTCCGTTCCAATCCGGCGATGGTGGCGTCTGCGCCGCTGGCCATGCGCGCGCGGCTTGTGCGCGCCACAGAGGCCTTCGACGCCGTCCTCGCCCGCCAGGGCCGCGCGCTGGAAGGCGCCAAGACCGTCACCGAGGGCCTGGTCAGGGCGATCGCCGAGGAAGTCGCCAACCGGCGCGGCGGCGGCGCCTCCTATGGCCCCGGCGCGACCCCCGGCGCCGGCCAGGCCACCTCCATCACCCTGAACCGCCGGGCGTAGCGCCCCCTCTCCTCACGTATCCACGAGCCTGCGCCCTTGCCTGCCCTTGTCCTGCGCGGCATCATGGCTGCGCTGTCGGACCTTCCGGCGGCACGCGTTCTCAGGGCGGGGTGAGATTCCCCACCGGCGGTGATGGCGTCCTTTGCAGGACGTCGAGCCCGCGAGCGCCCGCCCGCAAGGCGGGGTCAGCAGACCCGGTGTGATCCCGGGGCCGACGGTCATAGTCCGGATGGAAGAGAACGACTGGTCGTTGCGACGGCGCGCCTCGGCGTGGCGTCGGGCCGCCCGGTCAGACGCGCCTTGAGTCGTGGTCACCCCTGCTTTCGGGAGCAAACCATGACCCAGAGTCCCTATCAGATCCCCGTCCACGCCGCCCAGTCCGCCGAGGCCCGGATCGCCTTCGTGCAATCCAGCTGGCATGGCGACATCGTCGACCAATGCCGCCAGGGCTTCCTGGAGGCGATGGCCGGCCTCGGCCTCGCCGACAACCCGGTCGACGGCTTCGAAGTGCCCGGCGCCTTCGAGATCCCGCTGCACGCCAAGCTGCTGGCCAAGAGCGGCCGCTACGTCGCGATCGTCGCCGCCGGCTTTGTGGTCGACGGCGGCATCTACCGCCACGAATTCGTCGCTCAGTCGGTGATCGCCGGCTTGATGCAGGTGCAGCTCGAGACCGAGACGCCGGTGTTCTCCGCCGTGCTGACCCCGCATCAGTATCAGGAGAGCGAGGCGCAGCGGCGGTTCTTCCATGATCACTTCCGCATCAAGGGCGCGGAGGCGGCCGAGGCCTGCGCGAAGACTCTGAAGAGCCTCGGGCGTCTGCCGATCGCCGCCTGACGCCTGAAATCGCGAGATTCGGACTTAGCGCGCGGGCGGCAGGTTCCGCTCGCGCGCCGAGACGGGCAGACTTGTCCGATGGACAGCATCGAGACGCGGGTGGGCGCCCAGGACTGGTCGGCGGCGCAGGTCGCGCTGGACGCCCGCGGCAACGCGGTGCTGCCAGGGCTGCTGAGCATTGAGGAATGCGGCGCGCTGGCCGCGCTTTACGCGCAGGAGGCGCCGTTCCGCAGCCGGGTGGTTATGGCGCGCCACGGCTACGGCCAGGGCGAGTACCGCTATTTCGCCTATCCCCTGCCCGACTTGGTCGCGAGCTTGCGCGCGAGCCTCTACCCGCACCTGGCGCCGATCGCCAACCGCTGGAACGCCGCCATGGGACTGCCGGCGCGGTATCCGCCAGCCCATGCCGACTTCCTGTCCCGCTGCCACGAGGCCGGCCAGAGGCGCCCCACCCCGCTGCTGCTGCAGTACGGCGAGGGTGACTACAACTGCCTACACCAGGACATCTACGGCGAGCACGTGTTCCCGCTTCAGGTCGCGGTGCTGCTGTCGGCGCCGGGCGCGGATTTCACCGGCGGCGAATTCGTGCTGACCGAACAGCGCCCGCGCATGCAGTCCCGCGCCGAGGTCGTGCCTCTTAACCAGGGCGATGCGGTCGTCTTCGCGGTGCGCGAACGACCGGTGCAGGGGACGCGTGGGACCTATCGGGTGAACATGCGCCATGGGGTCAGCAGGCTGAGGTCGGGGGCTCGCCGCACGATGGGCGTGATCTTCCATGACGCCCTTTGACGCGGGCTCGATTGTTCGCTTAATGTTCCAGTGTCATCGGCGAGTCTCGCCACTACATTAGCCAGGCCCTTCGAGCGCGCCCGACATGGCGCAAAGCGTTTCCCGGGACAGCATGGCCGAACAGTTGAACTTCATCCGCGTGCGTGGCGCGCGCGAGCACAATCTGAAGAACGTCAGCGTGGACATCCCCCGCGGCGAACTCGTCGTGCTGACCGGGCTTTCCGGCTCGGGCAAGAGTTCGCTCGCGTTCGACACCATCTACGCCGAGGGCCAGCGGCGCTACGTAGAGAGCCTGTCGGCCTACGCGCGCCAGTTCCTGGAGCTGATGAGCAAGCCGGACGTGGACCTGATCGAAGGCCTGTCGCCGGCGATCTCCATCGAGCAGAAGACCACCAGCCGCAATCCGCGCTCCACTGTCGGCACGGTGACCGAGATCCACGACTACATGCGCCTGCTGTGGGCGCGGGTCGGCGTGCCCTATTCGCCGGCGACCGGCCTGCCGATCGAGAGCCAGACCATCAGCCAGATGGTCGACAAGATCTCCGCCCTGCCGGAAGGCACGCGGCTGTACCTGCTGGCCCCGGTCGTCCGCGGCCGCAAGGGCGAGTACCGCAAGGAGATCGCTGGCTGGCAGAAGCAGGGCTTCCAGCGACTGAAGATCGACGGCGAGTTCGTGCCGATCGAAGACGCGCCGGCGCTGGAGAAGAACCTCAAGCACGACATCGACATCGTCGTCGACCGGCTGGTCACCAAGTCCGGCCTCGACAGCCGCTACGCCGATAGCCTGGAGACGGCGCTGAAGCTCGCCGACGGCATCGCCGTGGCGGAGTGGGCCGACAAGGACCCCGGCGAAGAGGAGGCCCGGCGGCTGATCTTCTCGGAGAAGTTCGCCTGCCCGGTCAGCGGCTTCACGATCAGCGAGATCGAGCCCAGACTGTTCTCGTTCAACAACCCGTTCGGCGCCTGTCCGGTCTGCGACGGCCTGGGCGCCAAGCTCGCCTTCGACGCCGACCGCGTGGTGCCGGACAAGGACAAGCCGCTGCACAAGGGGGCCATCTCGCCCTGGGCCAAGGGTCCCTCGCCCCTCTACACCCAGACCCTGCAGGCGCTCGCCCGCCACTACGGCTTTTCGATGGACGAACCCTGGCGGAAGCTTTCCGATGAGGCCCGCCAGGTCGTGCTGCAGGGCTCTGGCGCGGACAAGATCCGCTTCATCTACGACGACAACGCCCGCAAGTACGAGGTCAACAAGACCTTCGAAGGCGTGCTGCCGAACCTCGAGCGCCGCTGGCGCGAGACCGATTCCGCCTGGGTGCGCGAGGAGCTGGCGCGTTATCAGTCCGAGACGCCCTGCGAAGTCTGCCACGGCTTTCGACTGAAGCCCGAGGCGCTGGCGGTGAAGATCGACGGCCATCACATCGGCCAGGTGTCGCTGCTGTCGATCCGCCACGCCCGGGAATGGTTCGAGAGCCTCGAGACCGCGCTGACGCCCAAGCAGATGGAGATCGCGCGGCGGATCCTGAAGGAGATCACCGACCGGCTGCGCTTCCTCGTCGATGTCGGGCTGGACTATCTGAACCTGTCGCGCGGCTCGGGCACGCTGTCCGGCGGCGAAAGCCAGCGCATCCGGCTGGCCAGCCAGATCGGGTCCGGGCTCACCGGCGTCCTGTATGTGCTGGACGAGCCGTCGATCGGCCTGCACCAGCGTGACAACACTCGCCTGCTGGCCAGCCTCAAAGGCCTGCGCGACCTCGGCAATTCCGTGTTGGTGGTCGAGCACGACGAGGAGGCGATCCTCACCGCCGACTATGTGATCGACATGGGCCCGGCGGCCGGCGTGCACGGCGGCGAGATCGTCGCCGAGGGCAAACCCGCCGACATCCTGGCCAATCCGGCCAGCATCACCGGCCAGTACCTGTCGGGCGTCCGCGAGATCGAGATCCCGGCTCAGCGGCTTCCGATCTCCAAGAA
>NZ_JAUXZW010000102.1 GCF_030693805.1 Phenylobacterium sp. | reverse complement strand
CAGATCATCGTCACCCGCGTACGCATCCGTCAGATTGAGGCGAAGGCGCTGCGAAAGCTCAAGCACCCCAGCCGCAGCCGCAAGCTGCGCAGCTTCCTCGACAGCTGACGCCGGCCGGTCTGCTTCGATGAGCTGGCTGACCGACAGGCTGACCACGTTGATGGAGGAGCGGGAGCTGAGCGTGCGCGCCGTCGCGCGACAGCTCGCGCTGGAGCGATCACGCATGGCCAAGATCGTCGCCGGCGCGGCGCTTCCGAACGAAGACCTGGTCAAGCGGTTCGCCCGCTACTTCGGCGAACAGGTCGAGGTGTGGACCAGCAACGCCCCGCGGCGCGACGATGCACGCTCGCTGGACGGCGCCGGCTGGTTCAGCATCCTGGAGCCGCGCAAGGAGCTGAAGCTGGACGCGCGCTACGGCGCCCAGCACCGCGATAGCGAACCGACGGTGTATTAGGGCGCGCCCTTAGCGCCAGCCGTAGTTGAAACTGAGGCTGATCCGCTCGGCCTTGGCGCGGTTGGCGGGGACCTCGTGACGCAGCCAGCTCTCCCACATCAGCACCGTGCCGGCCTGCGGCGTCAGATAGACGAAGCTGCGGGCGGTCTCCTCGGCGTCGGTGCGCCGGGGCGGAGCCGCCATCATCAGCGGCAGGCGTGGGTCCTCCAGCTTCAGCGCGCTGGCGCCCGGTGGGACCGCAACATAGACCGTCCCGGAGATCACGCTATGCGGGTGGATGTGGCCTGAGTGCGCCGCGCCGGGCTTCAGGACGTTGACCCACAGACTGTCGAGCTTCAGCCGGCCCGCGCCAAGATCCAGCGATAGCGCGTCGGCGAAAGCGACGGCGTGGCGGTCCAGCTTGGTCTTCAGCGTCGCGAACGCCGTGGCGCGCCTCGGCAGGTCGTCCAGCGAGGCGTAGGAGGTGTAGCCGCCGTAGGCTTCGCGGCGGCTCCAGGCGCGGCCTGCCGCGTCCTCGGCCGCCAGCATCTGGCAGGCGTCTTCCAGATCGGCGTTGAACGCGGCGAACCCGCGCTCTTCGGCGAGGCTGGCCTCATAGACCTGAGTGACGAAGAGCGGGCGCAGCGGCATGAGGCAGCCGCTAGGCGGTCCGCCCGCGGTTGTCAAAGGCCGCTCGCTCAGCCGTAGGCCGGCAGGGAGAACGCCACCACGGCGGCCGGGTCCACCAACACCTCCTCGACGTTGCGCACCTGCACCCCGATGACGTGGAGCTTCAAGAGGTCGCAAAGCGCCTCCCCATCGACCAGGTCGATGAGCGGCGCCCCGTCGCGGGTCGCCTCGCGGCGGGCCTCGGCGGTGAAGACCCCCGTGGTCAAGATCAGCCCCTTGTCGGCGCGCCCGACCATGGCGCCACGGAAATCGCGCACCACGCCTGGCCCCACCGAGCCCTTCCAGCGCTTGCACTGGAAGAACACCCGGAACGACAGCAAGTTGACCCGCAACACGCCGGCCCCGTCGATGCCGCCATCGCCGGAGCGGCCGGTGACCTCGACCTTGGTGAAGCCCGCCTCGCGCAACAGGTGCTGGCAGAGCCGCTCGAACCCGTCCGAGGGCATGAGCGCCAGCACCCCCAGCAGTTCGGCGCGCCAGTCAATCTCGGCGGGCGTGGACGCGGGTTTCGGGCGGTACTCCGGGCTGGACGTCAAGGGC
>NZ_JAUXZW010000096.1 GCF_030693805.1 Phenylobacterium sp. | reverse complement strand
TTATTGTTGCTCCCGGAACTTCGTGCCGCCACCACATTGAGGATGGAACGGGCCGAAAAGCGCTGCACCCGGTCGAGGTTTTGTGGGAGGCGGCGTTGAAATTGCACTGGATTTACTGATCACATCTTTCAATGATCTGGTTTAATTGTGAAACCAGATAATACGGTACATTAAGCAACCTGAATTTTTTACCAGTGGCTGTTTGAATTTCGGATTCAGAAAATGGTTGGTTCCAGATTCTGATAGCCAGTTGGTGTGGAGCCTGATCCATAAAGAGATGAAGAGATTTCAACGTACTTCCAACACCCGATTTTACTTCAACCGGAATCAAGCGGCCAGCGTTTGAAAGCAAATAATCTAACTCTGCATTTGAGTTTTTAGCTTCACGCACCCAGAAAGATCGTTGGGTTAAAACGCTGTAATCTTCTGCAATCAACTCTTGCCCAACAATGTGTTCGGCTACAAGGCCACGCCAAACAGAACTCAGTTCTTTTGCACCAAAAACTTCGTATTGAACTCCTACTGCGTAATTCATCAAACCGGTATCGAGCCAGTGAAGCCGGGGAGATTTTTTATAATCTGGCAGAAATGGCACACTCGACGAACCCGTTGGGTAAACCATTTCAATTAGCATGGTTTTTTCGAGTATCCGGAAAGCTTCCGATATCTCACGCGAACGATAATCTGATTCGCCAAAGCGTTCAAATTTGATACGTTGGCAACTATACCTGAAACCTGTGCGCAGGATATGCCTGATATGCTGCACAGAACTGTTTTTTATTGCGTATTTTTCAACATCGTCAATATACCCGGCAATCAGCGATTGATATTCAGAATTTAGGCCTACCAAGTCTTTGTTGCTGGCATAATTGGCCACAATGGCCGGCATACCACCAATCAATGTATAACGGTTAAAAAGAGATTGTAGCTTTTCATGAGCATATTGAGGAATGGGCCATTTCGACAAAATATCAGACGATGCCTGTTCTCTGGTCGCTGTTAAGAATTCGTTGAACGAACATGGCCTCACAGCCAGATATTCGACCCGGCCTACCGGGAATGAAATGTGCCTGTCAATGACCGATTCTAACAGTGAACCTGCTGCAATCACATAAATTTCAGGCGCATCTTCGTAGAAATAACGAAGCAAGGCAACTGCCTGCGGCGAGTTTTGAATCTCGTCAATAAAAATTAGCGTATTTTTCCCTCCTTTTTTTTCCCCTTTCAGAAAA
>NZ_JAUXZW010000045.1 GCF_030693805.1 Phenylobacterium sp. | reverse complement strand
GCTTTTACTTCTTCCGTTGCCATCTTGCGTTCGCGTGCAATACGGCCGATCTGGTAATAAGCCGCGGCGATGCTGATCTCTGGATCCAATCCACTGCCCGATGCTGTGATCAGATCAACTGGAATCGCGGCTGTATTGCTAGGATCAGCTGCTTTCAAGGCATCGACACGGCTTTTAACTGCATCAAGCAAGGCTGGATTGGTTGGCCCAAGATTGGAGCCACTCGATGCACTTGCATTATTTGGCATAGGTCCGGTTGCTGAAGGACGGCTCCAGAAGTATTGCGGTGAGGTAAATGCCTGACCGATCAGCGATGAGCCAACAGCCTGACCATCACGCAACACCAGACTGCCCTCGGCCTGGCTGGAAAAAGCGACCTTGCCGATGCCGGTGACTGCATACGGATACAGCACGCCACAGATAAGAGTCAGCATGGCGAATAAAACCAATGCGGGACGAAAAGTGGATTTCATATCAATTGCTTCCTAAGTAATGTGAAGCAGAACATGAAAAATCCGTGCTCTGCTTCATACTGTTTTTAAACCAGATTGAGGATGCTTAAAATCATATCGATCAGCTTGATCCCGACAAACGGGACCAGAATCCCACCTAGGCCATAAATCAGCATATTGCGACGTAACAGCGTGGCTGCACCCACTGCGCGGTACTTCACACCTTTCAATGCCAATGGAATCAGCACTACGATAATCAAGGCATTGAAGATGACGGCAGACATGATGGCCGACGATGGGCTACTCAACTGCATCACATCCAGTGCCTTCAATTGTGGATATGTCGTCACGAATGCCGCCGGGATGATGGCGAAATACTTGGCCACGTCATTGGCGATCGAGAACGTGGTCAAAGAACCGCGGGTCATCAACATCTGCTTGCCGATCTCGACGATCTCCAGCAACTTGGTTGGATTGGAATCCAGATCAACCATATTGCCGGCCTCTTTCGCCGCTTGTGTACCGGAATTCATCGCTACCGCAACGTCAGCTTGCGCCAATGCTGGTGCATCGTTGGTGCCGTCACCAGTCATCGCGACTAACCTGCCCTGCGCCTGATAATCACGTATCAGTTTCAGTTTGTCTTCCGGTGTTGCTTCCGCCAAAAAGTCATCTACGCCTGCTTCTGCCGCAATCGCAGCTGCGGTCAGTTTGTTATCACCTGTGATCATCACGGTTTTGATACCCATGCGACGCAGTTCGGCAAAACGTTCCTTGATGCCACCTTTGACGATATCCTTCAGCTCGATCGCCCCCATCACGCGACCATCATCAATGACGACCAAAGGCGTACTACCGCGACGTGAGATGTCGTCTACCAGATGTGACACTTCTTCAGGGAAACTACGACCCAAGGCTTCTACGTGTTTTTTCACTGCATCGACCGAGCCTTTGCGAATTGCACGATCACCCAGATCAACACCGCTCATGCGTGTCTGCGCACTGAAGTGGACAAAGCTGGCATGCAAGGCTGCGATATCGCGTTCGCGAATATTGAATTTCTGTTTGGCCAGTATCACGATGCTGCGGCCTTCCGGCGTTTCATCCGCCAGTGATGCCAGTTGCGCGACATCAGCCAGTTGTATCTGCGTCACGCCAGGAGCTGGATAAAATTCGGAGGCCTGACGATTACCCAAGGTGA
>NZ_JAUXZW010000076.1 GCF_030693805.1 Phenylobacterium sp. | reverse complement strand
CGAGAATAAGCTGATTTCTCATTTCATTCGATGCGATCTCTGCATACAATTCAGTAATTGACAAATCTTTTTCTTCTTTTTCCCACCATGCAGGGACTTTGAAGGAAGTAAATCTTGGTATTACAAAATGATCAAAAGGTCTTTTTTCTGCCTGCTTTTTTGCATCATCCCTGTATCGGATTGGTCCGCATTGCATAAATATAATCGGATGATGGCCGTCTTTTCTGGAAGGCGTTGCGGTTAATCCATATACATACTTTGCATTCACGTTTTTTAGTATCAGTTCAAAACTGAAGGCCGAAACATGATGGCACTCGTCCACTATAACCATACCGTAGTCCTTGATACAGTCTTTTACCGCACCTTCCCTGCTTAGTGATTGCATCACAGCGATATCAATAATGCCATTCAGTGAATTTTTTCCACCGCCAATCTGCCCAATGATGCTGTTGGTTTTCTTTCTTTTTTTCGGGGAGTCATCCGATGACTGGTCGAATTGAGTCATCGGATGACTGATTCCATCATTCGTTGGTACATTCTCATTGATTATCAGGAATTCAGAAAGTTTATCTTTCCATTGAGAAACCAAACTAATTTTATTAACCAGTATCAATGTATTCACTTTTCTTTCGGCAATCAGCATAATTGCGGCTATCGTTTTGCCAAAGGCAGTTGTTCCACAGAGGATTCCATTATCATGTTCCAATAATTTATCAATAGCCAGAGGTTGTTCGTCCCTCAATGTCCCATTAAATTCAACATCAATGGCTCTTCCGTAATTTGATTTGTCAGTCCAGCAAACTTCTAATTTTAATTCTTGAAATATGGCATTCAAGTCAGCTTCACATCCCCTCGGCAGACATAAATATTCGGTGGTTTCTTCAGCGCACGAAATAATTCTGGGCTTGTTGAAAGTTGACAACCGCATCGCCTGTGCCTTGTAAAATTCAGGATTTCTGAAAGCCGCCAGGCGTTTCAATTGATTTAATGCCCTTTGCGAAAAACCC
>NZ_JAUXZW010000067.1 GCF_030693805.1 Phenylobacterium sp. | reverse complement strand
CGGTCTCTTCCTTGGACACATCAAGGCCAACAAAGTTGCTCATCTTCCTCGGCTCCTTGCCTGGGGCGCCACGCCACTGCGGTAAGGTGCTGCGCCTGATCGCCGGCCTCAATTACGCAGCGTGAAATACCCGCTGTCGCTGCGCACCGTGGAGGATCTCCTGCACGAGCGCGTCACCGACAACTGCCACGAGACGGTGAGGCTCTGGTGGAACCGGTTTGGGCCGATGTTCGCCGCCGAGATCCGCAACAAACGGGTCGATCGCATGCGCGAGCACACCCACTGACGCTGGCATCTCGAGGTCTAGGTGAAGATCCACGGCGAGATGCACTACCTATGGCGGGTGATGGATCACGAAGGGGAAGTGCTGGAGTCCTTCGCCAGCAAGACCCGCAAAGACTGCAGCCCTGAGCTTCATCAAGCGAGCCAGGAAGCGTCACGGCAAGCCGCGCGCCATCGTCACAGATAGACTGCGTTCCTACACAGCGGCCATGAAGGAGATCGGCAACGCAGAGAATCAGGAGGTGGGCCAGTGGTCAGTGTCGAAACGCTCTCATCCGGCATAATGCAAAGAAGGTGCAGGGCTGCATCGCGGAAAACACCTCAACGGGCGCGGGAAGCCGGCTCAAAGTCCCAGCACCCGCTGCTCGGCCGGCACATGGACGATCAGGCCATGGCAAAAACGATCGACCAGAACTTGGCACGACAGCCTCGACCGGTTGTCGACGTCTTCGGCAAAATCCAGCATGGACTCTTCTAGCGCGGCTGGAGGCCCAACCACTGTCTGCCAGTCCGGGTCGATGTAGACGTGGCACGTGACGCAGGCGCAGTTACCGCGACACTTGGCGTCAATGCCGCGCACGTTCGCGCGCAGGGCGGCCTCCATGAGCGAGCCTCCGGCGCGCGCTTGCACGTCCTGCTGGGTTCCATCGGGTTGTACAAAGGTGATGGTTGAGTTCTGGGACGCGCCCGCGATCACGCGAAGATCTTCCAACCCACAAACACGAGCATCACGGCAAAGCCCGAACAGAGCAGCATGTTGACGAGCATCCGCATCATCCCGCGTTCGTGCTCGTTAGTCAGGCCGACATAGTCGCAAACTGCATTGGCGGGCAGCATCAGGAGTTGAAGCATTGTCATGTTTCCATTGAGTTTGAGTTCCGTCTGGTCACCGGGCGGGTTCTGTCCGGCGCGGTCGTTTTACTGGGCCGCGGAAAAGATCGCCAAGGCCCAGAAATAGGAGCCAAAGCACCTTGAACACCTCAGCCGTGATATAGATCGCGTGTAGGTGGGAGGGCGGTGGAGAATGTCCGGCCTGAATTGCGAGGACGCGTAGATCCAGAACAGAGATCAGCCAGAATGTCTGAACGAGAATGATGGCGCCAGGAACCAGTACGCCAAGAAACCAGCGCTTACGCCACTTTGACTTGGCGCCCAGGACTAAGAGGACAACGAGCAAGGCCAACTCGACGCCGTTATAGACCCTGAAGGTGTGTTGACCTACGTCCAAGGCCACCGACAGGGTGAGCGACGGCGCCAGGAACTTTGCAGGCGTGGCGAGCAATGCCACCCCGATCGAAAGCCCGGCCCAAAGCAGATAGAGCTTGGCCCCTAGCCGCTCGACCTTGTCTCGGGGTGCAAAGCTCGGCGAAACCATCAGGTTAGCTCACGACGGTGGAACTCGACAAAAAAGCGGACCGGACCCCGCGGTTCGACCGCGTGCAGAATTGTCGGCTCGACGACGCCGGGCGGTGTGTTGGGCGTCAAAATGATTTCAGAAGGAGCCCGGCGTGGATCCTCGATCCGATACGCCAAGTGCCCCGCCAGCACATGAATTAGCCCCCAAGTCCCGCTCTTCGTCGTGTGGGCTTTCAGCAGAGCGGCCGGCACGGTCGTTTCTGTGAATTCTGGTGTGCAACTATAGGGTTGAACCCCAGATGGCAGGGTCATCGCACGTCTCTCCGAGCGCCGTCGGAAAGCTTGACCGACCTGTCTGCCGCACTGGCGGCTGGAAGCTCGACGCGGCTAGCGGCAATGCCGAATTGTAGGCTTTGGGCGATCATCTCGGATTTGGCGATGAAGAGCGCCGCCGCCTCGGGCGGACAGATTTCAATCGCCGTCTGTTGGAACAGATGCAGCCAGCAGCCGAAATGGGTGGGCCGGATATCGGGTATACGGGCGTGCGCAGCCATCGGCGCGCCCTTAAAGCGTCCGGTCATCAACAGCACTGACGACCAGAAATCACACATCTTTTCAAATGTTTGTCCCAGACCTCCCCGATCACGCGATTGAAGATCGGAGCAAGGACTGGATCGATGCGGATCCTGGCGTAGAAGCCGTGCACCAGGTCGTGGATCATCTGCTCTGTCACGCCCACGGCGACGCCAGGGCCTACACGGGAGGGAACGTTCATCACACCGCCTAGCCAACTCAAAGAAGTATTATATATGTTCCTTTGGGTTTGGCTAGCCCAGCACTCGAGCCACCTCTATGCGGCACACATCGCAGCGGTGGGCCCTGATCCCACTCACAAAAGTGGCTCTCGCGAACCTGGGCCTGTAGCCTAGACCTTCATGTGACCCGCCGACGCGTCGCCGTCTCGCCGGTCGCATCAACGGTGGCAGATGACTCCAGAGCCAAAAGCCCGCGCAGAACCTTTCGATTCTCGACGAGATCCGCCAGGCTGTACTTGTCGAGAACGGCAAGAAAGGCGGCTCGCGCTTGATGCAAGGCGCGACGCAGCTTGCAGGCCGGTGTGATCACACAAGCTGCATTGATCGTTTCGAAGCACGGCACCAGAGCGAGGTCCGGTTCGGTGCGCCGCACTACTTCTCCAAGGATGATCTCCTCGGCCGGCCGGGCCAGATACATCCCGCCACTCTGGCCACGTACGGTTTCGATGTACCTCGCGACGCCAAGCTGGTGGACCACCTTCATAATGTGGTTCTTCGATATGCCATAGCTGGCTGCAATCTCGCCGATCGTCGGCCGGCGCTCGGGGTGCAGCGCAACATACATCAGCACCCGCAACGAATAGTCCGTGTAAACTGTTAGACGCATGGTCGCCTTGCTGTTGCTTCCTGTTGGAAAAATCCCTCAATGCTTACTATCATGAATATTTGAACCTTTATAATCGCCTCGCTTGAAGCCATCTGTCCGTTCAGTGATTCCTCGATCAATTTGATCGGACGGCCGGCCGGTGTTTCCTTGAAGCGCCGGCGCAATTCTCCGGAAGGCGGGCGAGCGCACATTGTGTCACTCAAGGTTGGCAGGATTTGGCCCCGAAAGGCTGCGGAAGTATTCGTTTCCCGTCACCAACGCCTGGCGAACCCTGGCGCACCGACACGCGTCTCAGCAGCGTTGCAAGTTCCGGCTCGTGCACCAATTCGGCGCCGTAGGCGGGCGAGTATGATCGCAAGATTCACTTTCCTTTTTTGCGGAAGGTGGTCTGGAATACTTCAACCTTGAGACCGAAAACGATCGCGCGACACGTCGGCAATCCTCCGTCCCTCTTCGCTTTGCGATAGGGGTAAGTCCCGAGGGCCACCATCGCGTGATCTGGGCAACCACGCCGCTCTCTTCGGTCGCTTCTCGTGCGACGGTCTGGGGTCCGCTCTCATCACCTTTGGGCGAAGCCTTGGGCCACGCGCAGCGTCCCGTGCCGCAGATGTGGTCAGGAGGAAGTGGAGTTGCGCGCCCTCGTCATTGGTAGAGGAGAGAACTGCGAACCAACGTAGGTCTCCGACCTGACCGTATCACTCGTGTTTCGCATGCGGCTGAGGAGTTGGGGTTACGACCGCGGGCCGGCTTCGGGCGCGCCTCAGATCGATCGGAAAGGGCCGTGCGGTCGACCGGGGCCTGGCGTTCCACACTGGCCTCTGCGCGATAGCCGCCCGATCGACCCCGTCTTCATTTCGCGTTCGCACGCGCCCAGGGTTGTCTGAACCCGACATGAAACATCCTTGCCAGAGGCACTACGCCTCACAGTTGCTACTCAAAAAAGGAAAGTTATGCGCTAGATCGCCTCGGACTCACGGCGTTGACCGTAGAGAGTTCGAGGTTAGACGGGGCCGGCGTTGCTGCGCGTATACTTTGGCGCAATGGCCTGGACGGGAAGTTTGCACATAACTCTGTCAGGATTGTCGGGTTGATAAACGAAGTCATACCACGAACTTGTGACGTCCGCTATGTTGACTTCCCTCAGCACGAGGCCATGTTAAGCCCATGCGACCGACGACCTCTCATTCGCGTGGCCTGTGCCACGCCCACCGCCTCGTCAAGGGCGGCGCTCCCCGAGCCTAGTTCGCGCCGAACAGGGTTCGGGGCCGCATCAGGCCGATTCTCGCCTGCGATCTGGTCGTTATACGCCCTCCTGATATGCACAGGTCTGCGCCCCGCGCGACGCGTGCCGATGCATGGCTGGGGCTCTAAAGAGCATGCACCTATGGCACAGACCCTCTCAACTCAGTCTTCACGATCTCAAACTCGCCATTGACGCGTTTCGAGGCGTGTTGAGCGCCGAGCCGCACAACCATTCGGGCCATGTCGTGCCCTTCCGGGAACCGCTGCCACGACGCGCCGCCACCCGCGCGACTGCCCGACAATTCTTCGCCCCCAACTATGCGGCCTAGCGCTGCACCCAAGAGGCTGCAATGTTTACCTACGCCCCCTCGTCTACCCGCCGGCCGGCCGTCTACATGACCCGTCGGGATTTTGCCGAACTTAGCGGCCGCGCCAACGCCTTGGAGCACACTGCGGTCGGGCAATCGCTGCAAGCTGAATTGATGCGGGCGATCATGGCGCCGGATGGCAGCACGCGGTCCTTCGTCAGGCTGGGGTCTAAGGTGGCTTATGAGGACCTCGAGAGCGGGGCGATCCGCCGGCTGACCCTCTGCCTCCCCGAAGATGCCAGCCTTGATGACATGCGGCTTTCAGTGCTGACACCCGTCGGCGCGGCCCTGATCGGCGCAACCGCAGGACAGGTGCTTGAATACGTGGTTGGCGGTGGCCCCGCCCGCCGTCTGCGAATCCTGGAGGTCAAAAATGAACAATGACCCCCTGGAAAACCGGGCCACCTTGTTGCTGTCAAAGGTCGCTGCCGACGCCGCGGCTGAAGTCCAAGCCGCTGTCGTGCGTCATGCAGCCTCCATGGGACGATCCGGCATCGTCATGGCGTTGCGGGCGCAGGCATGCGAACTCGGCGCGTCAGCCATCGGATATGATCAGATCAGTAGTCTCGCCTTCGAATCCGCCGCCGACGATATGGCCTGGGGGCGCACGCCACTCGCGACGTGGAGACCTTTCGCACTAGGCGCGGCGGGCGCGTCGATCCTGGAGAGGCGCGCGCTCCGCGCCCGTCTGCCGCGGGTCGATCCAGAGGCGATGTCTCGGGGCGAACAGATTGCGCGCGCCATCGAGCATCGTCTCCTCTCAAAACACGATGCATTTGAGGCGATACGCGAACACTCCGCCGCACTCGAAGGCCACGCTGAGATCCAATCGGCGCTGTGGGACGATCCGCGCATTGCCGCCACGTCAGATGTCCGTTTGATAATGCGTGCGACGATCGACCCGCTTCGGCACCGCATCCACGCGCTTGCTCCAGCCCCAGCTCCGCAGGCCGCGCCGTTGTGCCTGGAGCGGGCGCCTGAAGCGCAGATCCGCGGATGGCGAAGACTCTTCATGGCGCGTCGGATCCTCCCTACGCCGCGGTTGCGGTCGTAATGCAACGATCTCGATCGTCATCCGCACGCCCACTTGTCTGGGTCAGCCGCACCCAGCCCTTCGCCGATCAAAGCGCGGAGCGCTTGGCCGCCTTGGGCTACGCGTGCTTGGTCTTGCCCCTCATGCAGGTGGTGTACTCCCAATCGACGCCCGATTTAACGGGCGTTGGAACGCTGGTCTTCACAAGCCGAAATGGCGTGGCGGCCTTTGCCCGGCGCCGCCCTGAGCGAGAATTCTCGGTGTTCGCTGTGGGAGACGCCACAGCCGCCGCGGCGCGTCGCGCAGCCTTTGCGCGTGTGGTGTCCGCGGCCGGCGATGTCGCCGCCCTTTGCCGCCTGGTGCGAGCCCAGGCTCGGAGAGAGCTGGGCGTCGTTCTACGTGTAGGTGCGGCGGAGCCGGCTGGGACGCTGGTCGCAGATCTCGTGGCCGATGGCTTCGATGTCGCCGACTGGGTAGCGTATCACTCGGTTTTGACAGACGAACGTCAAATCTTGGATGGTCTCCTTGCACTGAAAAGCAACCTGGCCGCAGTGCTTCTCTATTCGCCGAAGACCGCCCAGGGCCTGGGGCGCCTGCTCGCGGAATCGAAGGTGTCGCTCGGACCCATCGTCTGCATATCGCTGGCTGCAGCCAAAGCGCTTGCGGCCCCAGCCCACTATCCGTTGCGTATTGCCAAGCGACCCAACGAAGCCTCGCTCTTCGACGCGCTGCACGCCATTGAGCTTGACCGTCGCGGGGCGCTCAGCCCCATCTGAGGAACCCAATCAAAGCCATCGTCAAGGCCAAGCCCCACAGGCTGAACGCGATGATTGCGCGCAGCCTCGATCGTGGCCGACGGGCGACAAAACCTTTGTGGATGTAGGCGATCGGACGAACCTGGTGCGCTTCGCACCCGACGATGTTGTGTTTGCCAAATCGCCTACTCACGCGGGCGGCCACTGCAGTTCGCCCCAAGCCCCGGGATGACGATCACCTCTTCGAAGTACAGCCACTCGGTGCGTGCGCGCCCACAAGGACATCTCCCTTCAATCCGACCGCCGCAAGTTGGGCAGGCGTAGGCTACCGCAGGTCCCGCTGGAACCTCGCAGATAGCGATTTGCTTGATCATTGATAATCTCCAGGACTTCGATCGATCCACGGCTTTGGTTCAAGAAAAGCTGGCTCCCCCGGCCGATGCCGGGGGAGCGCTTCGGCCCCATGGCTTTGGGGGCCTACTTCGTGCCGGTCGGGGATCCGGCGCGAGATTTCACGAGCTCACTGAGGCTGCCCGCCTGCGCGGGCGCGACCTTAGGCTGTTTCGGCTTTCGCGGCTCTCGGTTGCCGCTTCGGTTCTTCTTGGACATGTGTCTATCCCAGCCTGCGCCAAGCGCTCGCGTGTAGTCCGCAAAAAGACTACCGTCCGCCCGACTGCAGGATTGATTTTTTGGTGGAGAATGGCGAATCCACGCGCGTAAATGGCGTCGTGAGTTCAATATACGGGGTGTCCCTGACCCAGGAACGCGACGGCGTTCTTAGAGGGCCAGGGTTACGTGCCTGGGATTAGGCAGATGGGCCGCCGAACGGCCAAAGAGCAGACATGGCACTGCATGCCGTCATCTTGAACGATCCTGCGAGGAAGTCAAACCTGCTGGGTGGATTTCCTCAAGGGCTCAGGTGGCTTTGGTACAGCGTTTGACTTTCCAACCAACTGGGCGATGAGTTACCAGATGATACGGCCATCCACCTTCAGGCGCTTTTGCCATCACGGCGGTAGCCTCCTCGCAGGCAAATAGCCCCGGACTCCGGTTACGCAAGCGGGGTCCGGGGCGATCTCCTCCTTTTTGACACCGTCTTCGTCGTCCCCCTGCCGGCGAGCGGCTTTGCATCCTTGGAGCACCGCAATGGCTCGTCAGGCCAAATCAAATAAGCGACCGCCCATCGTTCTGCGAGAGACCGACGCGGAACGTCTTTCGAACCTCGCCAGTCAAATGGAAGCCAACGCCCCACTCGCTGCTGGTCTTTTGCTTGATGAGATCGAGCGCGCCGACATTCGTGCCGACCATTTGGTCGGCGACAGCATCATTGGCATGCATTCTGTGGTCGAGTTCGTCGACGGCGCGCATGACCTCAAACAAACTGTGACCCTGGTCTATCCGACTGAGGCGGACATCTCGGAAGGTCGGATTTCGATTTTGACGCCGGTGGGCGCCGGTCTCATCGGCTTGACAGCAGGGCAGTCCATCAGCTGGCCTGCCCGTGACGGGCGCGAGCGCATCCTGCAAATTCTCAAGGTTTCGCGCGCGGCGGCATCCTGATGCGTCGCGGCGGTCGCATCGCCGAAGACCGCCTACTGGCGAAGGCCGTGCAGGCGATCTGCGCGGAGGCATCCTGGGAGGCGCTCGAGCTGACCACACGCCGGGATAGGGAGGCGGCGTGCGACCTTCTCCGTGGGCATTCGGCGGAATGCGCCGGCTCACCCTCAGGTCGCGACCAATTGTTGGGCCTGGCATTGGATCAGGCCGCGGCCGCCCTAAGGCATCAGGTCGCCGCTCCGGCGCACATCGATCTATCTTCGTTTCTCGTACCCCAGCGCATCCATTCCTCAGCTGAGGCCAGAATTCGGGTGCAGAGTGAACACCTCCACTTGTCCGGTTCGGACGCGCTTAGGCGATACGCGGAGTCCACCGCGAGCGGTTATCGGGCCGCCGCCCCGCGACGGCGGCGCAATCCGATGATGGTCGAGCTCCTGCGAGAGGATGCTCTACTAAATCGAATTCTGTGGGCTGACGCGAGGATCCTTGCCGACGAGCCGCAGCGAGCATTCATGCTAGCCTGTGCGCCCTATTTGGAATGTATGGCGAGCGACCAAGGTCGGCCTTCGATCTTAGCGCGGCTAACGAACCGAACGTGCGGCGGACAGTAATTCACGCAATAACGACCTCGATCTGAGGGAGCCGTTATTTGTCTGTTGAGAAGACTCTCAAATGAACGGTTTACAGGGCGTGGCGGCGGCTCGAGCAAAAGAATTCCAATAACGTGATCGCGGCCGTGAGCCGGCGCTAGCGGAAGAGTGCTCTCACGGGCAAGCCAATTAGCGAACCAAAAGGCCACTGTTCACACAGAGGACCTCGTCCGGTCGCGTCTGCCGCATATACCAATCAGCTCTGAAGACTTCGTCTGGGGTCAAGTCGGGCACAATCAGCTGCGGCCCATTCGCGCGAATAACTCTGCCGCGCCGCCTACGAGGCGAAGTTCGTGAGTGGCGATAGGTCCGGGCGGGCGCGCGACCGGAATGGATGAAATGTACATTATTCATACACAGTGGTATTCAGTGCGTTTGCTACGAGCGGCGTACCCCGTGCCGCAGCGGCTTCTAGGCGCGGACAGGAGGGAAGGGCCGATCTCACGAGGATTTCCATTGGCGACTGGCGCCAAGGTGCCATTTGGCGCATTCATTCTGCGGAGCACTCAACACATTGTGGAGGATGCGTCATGACATCTCACAAGGTCGGCTATTTGGTTGGAAGTCTCGCTAAGGCTTCGATCAACCGAAAGCTCACGCGGGCTTTAATCCGATTGGCGCCTGAGGATCTGGAATTCGAGGAGATCCATTTCCGAGATTTGCCTTTGTACAGTTACGATTACGACAGCGACTACCCTGCGATCGCTCAGACGTTCAAGTCGGCGATTATGGATTCCGACGCAATCTTGTTCGTGACACCGGAATACAATCGCTCGATCCCGGGCGCCCTCAAGAATGCGATCGATTGGGCGAGCCGTCCCTATGGGGCTAATGCATTCGCGCGCAAACCGTCAGCCGTGATCGGCGCTTCGCCTGGCTCGATCAGCACGGCGATCGCCCAGCAACATCTCAAAGGCGTACTGGGGTTCTGCAACTCGCCTCTGATGAATGCGCCGGAAGGGTACATCCACTTCACACCCGGGCTGATCACCGATGACGGCGACGTGACCGTCCCTTCGACCGAAGCGTTCTTGCGATCATTCATGAGCGAGTTCCACGACTTCATCAGCCGGGTCTACACCGCCTATCCGCGGAGTTGAACGCATCGTCATGACCCGCATGCCCGCTCTATTTATTGGCCACGGCAGCCCGATGAACACGCTCGAGGTAAACGGCTTCACACGCGTCTGGCGGATTATAGGCGAGCGAATTCCGCGCCCGCGGGCAGTGCTGGTTGTCTCCGCGCATTGGTTCATTGGAGCGACGGCAGTCACCGCCATGGCTAAGCCGCGCACAATCCACGATTTCTACGGCTTCCCACCTGAGCTGTTCGCATTCGACTATCCAGCGCCCGGGGCGCCCGACGTGGCGAAGGAGGTCGCGGATCTAGTCGCGCCCGAATGGGTGGGCCTGGACCGCGATCAGTGGGGGTTCGACCATGGAGCTTGGAGCGTTCTCGCCCACCTGTATCCCCAGGCTGATGTTCCGATCGTTCAGCTCTCGATCAATGCGCTAAAGCCGCTCGACTATCACGTGGAACTGGGGGCGCGACTTTCCGGACTGCGCGATCGAGGCGTGCTGATCCTCGCCAGCGGCAACGTTGTCCATAACTTGCGGCTCATCGACTGGAACCGGCCAGACCATGGTTTTGACTGGGCGCAGCGCTTCGACGAGGCCGCTGTCGAGCAGTTGGCCGCGGACCCGGCGGGTGTCCTCCGTCTGACATCGCATCCTGACTACGCACGCGCCGTGCCAACGCTCGATCACTTCGCACCACTCCTGTACTTGGCAGGCGCGGCCATCGCGGACGGCGCCGCTCGTCCCTTTGTGCGGGGTTACGCCCTGGGGTCGCTTTCGATGACCTGCTACGGCGTGGGCGTTGACCCCTCCCTGTGTGTTGAGGCCCAGGGCGCGGCGCAACTGCCCGTCGGCGTGCCGCCTGACCAGACCAATATCTAAGTCGGACGGGGTCATTTCCCGGACGGTCGCTACCCGCCGGACAGGCATCCGAATAACGACTGCGGGGGCGCGCGCAAACCGCTACCCGCGGGGCTATCTAGGGCGTAGAATGGCAAAGCTCAACTAGCCTTGCAGGGATCCCATGAGCGCGCCTCTCGATGACCTGGCGGCAGGCCGCACAATAGATATCGGCGGCGTGGCGACGCATTATCATGATGCAGGCGAGGGTCCGCCACTGCTCCTGATCCACGGTTCCGGTCCAGGCGTGTCGGCCTGGGCAAACTGGCGCCTGGTGATGCCAATCCTTGCAAAGAGCTTCCGAGTGCTCGCCTACGATCAGCTCGGCTTCAACAAGACCATTCCCGCCAACGGCGGTTTCGGGCGAGAACGCTGGACTCGCCACGGCCTGGCATTCGCTGACGCGATGGGGCTCGATAAGTTCGATGTGATCGGCAACTCCATGGGAGGCTCGATCGCCTTCTCCATGGCCGCCACCGTGCCGGGACGGATCGGCCGCATCTTGAACATGGGGACGCTCGGCGTCCCCAGTCTGATTCCACCCGGATTGGACGAAGTCTGGGCTTATACGCCCAGTGAAGCCAATATGAAGCGGGCGATCGAGCTCCTGGCCTACGATCAGCGGATCAACACGCCGGATCTTGTGAGACTGCGCCTTGAGGCTAGCCAGGATCCCGCCGCCGACGCGGCATGGCGCGCAATGTTCCCCGCCCCGCGCCAGCGCTGGCACGACGACCTGTCGCTGAGCTGGGATGAACTCGCGGCCATCACACAACAGGTCCTATTGGTCCACGGCTACAATGACCAGGTCGTGCCGTTCGCCAAGACGTCGCTCGTCCTGATGGATGTGCTGCAGGACGTGCGCATGCACGTCTTCGCGAACACCGGCCACTGGGTTCAGATCGAGCGCACCTCAGAATTTTGTCGCCTCGCCGAGAGCTTCTTCACCGCGGCGTAAATTGCTCTCATCGGCCTGTTTCGGAGCCGGCTCTCCATTGCTCTCGGACACGGCAGAATTAATCGTTTTGAACAAACGCCGGCCGGTGCGGTCCTTCGCGCGCACTTCCATTTGGCGCCCTCTCATCACGAGGAAGGGTGATTTGCCTGCAGCGACCTTGCGGTGCCAACACCATTTTCCTAAGCCAGGTCGCGTTCCGCCGACGTCAGGTCGAAAAACGCGAGTCCCTTATCAACGAAGTCGATGATTGTTCGAGGTGCCGACCAGCGCACCCTTGTTGGCGGGCGTAAGAGCTCAAAATCGACGAATTGCCCCCTGGCGTCATCCACTCACAAAACAACCTTGCTACGATGCGCGCGCCGGGGTCCCGGCGTCATTAAGCGTAAAGTCCGCCAACAACTCAGCCAGCGACATTCTCTTCGGCTTGTGCGGTGGCGGGGGCGCGACGCTGTCAACCCTCACGTGTCGCAGTTTGCCGTCGGCAGCCCGCCACTCGATCTCGTCACCGGCGCACAGTCCCACGAGGGCCGCGCCCAAGCTGCTCGCCACCGAAACCGTTGCATTTGAAGCCGGCTCCCTCGGAAACACCAAGCGGACAGATCGAGATTCACCGCTGATGAGATCGGTGAACCAAACGCACGAGCCCATCCGGATTAACCCCGCTGGCGCTTTGTGCGACGGCAGCAGCGTGGCGCGTTCGAGCTCTTCCCACAGAAGATTCAGTCCGACAGTTTCTCGTGCGGAGCTGCACACTAAGTCTGCCAACGGGTCGTATTCGCGGTCGACCACGAAAATCTTCGGCCGAGCGCTAGGGGGCGCTCCGAGCACGTCAATCATGGCGTACCTCCATCAGGCGCGGATTCACGAGCCTGGACCGTGGCTCCGCGCAGTCCATCCACTGATGCCAATGTAGATAGTAAGTCGGACTATAGATTTAAGGGGTACTCGCCTCATAAATCCGTGACCTATCTGTGCCTTACTGTAGATATCGGATTCCGCTTGATCTTGTGACCAACGATCGTCTTATTGACGTATATAACTCCATCTTTGCGCAATAAGATAATTCTTTCACGACTAATGTACGAGAAGTACAGACTGGCAAACTTCGGCAAAGGTCACGTCGAGAGCGTTAAGTGAGTCCTTCAAAGGCACCTTCCGAACAGGCACAACCTCAGCGAATGGTTCGACGTCAGAGGCGGTCTTGATAGCGCAGACTACGCCTCAGCATCTTTCGCGAAGTCTCTTTGCCCTATTCGGAGCGGTTCTTTGATAAGCCGCGCCTCGGTTAGGGCCGGCTGCTAGCGCGCTTCGGCCCGGGCGACGCGCACCCACGGACAGTAAGGCGCAATCGAATTGGCCCTGCATCATGCCGTCCAGCCGCTGCTCAGTCTCATTCGCTGCGGTCCAGTTGCTGCAAAAGCTGGGAGAACGTGGGTGCAATTGCGCGCAGTTCTTCCAAATTATTGGCCGAAAGAGCGGAAAGAATCGCCTCGCCGGCTTCGGTGAGCGACATCATAACCTTGCGTCGATCGTCGTCGGCTGAAGTCCTTTGTACGAGGCCAGCTTTCACCAATCGACTGACCAGTTCGACGGCGCTGTGGTGCTTGACTAGCAATAGGTTGGCGAGATCGCCAATCGATGGCGCGCCCGCTGGATGATGCGTCTTGATAGCCAGCAGGGCTTGATGTTGGTGCGACGTCAGGCCGACGGAGCGCGCGCCCGCGGCGGCGAAGGCGAGATAGCGCCTCACGCCGTGCCGGAATGTCGCCAGCGCCTGATACTCTGCACCCGTGAGGACCGGTGGATGCCGAGATTGATTGTTCTTATCCATCGTTCATCCCAGCTGAGCGGCGTGCGACAGTCCTACTCATCGGGACTTGAATGACATTGGTCACATCGTCATGCGATATAAATCTAGTGCCTGCCCCCCCTAAGCCGCCTTTTGCCCGTTCGCGCACGGTCTCAGCGCTTAAGCCGTTGGCTGTCTTTGACGGGCGCCACGCTCGCCTGGCCTTCTATCAGGTGGCAGGTCGCTCGCCCTCATCCCGCGCTGCGGCGAACTGACCGTCCGGCTGGAGAATGTAGAGCGTACCGTGCCGGATATCGAAGTAGCCGCCATGGATGGAGAGACGGCTCGCGCTGACCCCTTCCACTACCCAGGGGAAGGTGAGCAGATTTTCGAGCGAAAGGCGCACCGTGGCCTCTTCGCACGCCTTGTGTCGGTCCTCCGGCGTGTCGCAGTCCGCCGTCATCGACTTTGCGTCCTTGGCCAGATCCATCCATCGCGTGGCGAAGTCGAATCCGACCGGCGGCGGATCGTCGAGCAGCATCTTCACGCCCCCGCACATGCCATGGCCGAGGACCAGGATGCGGCCCACGTCCAGGACTCGAACCGCGAACTCAATCGCAGCGCTGGTGCCGTGGTGAGCCTCGTCGTGCTCATGGGGCGGGACGAGGTTGGTGACATTGCGGACAACGAAGAGCTCGCCAGGGCGGGCGCCAAGAATCATTTGCGGATCAACCCGGCTGTCTGAGCAGGCGATGACCAAGGAGTGAGGCTGCTGGCCATGGGTCGCGGTCAGCTCAAATCGCTCGCGCTCCCTTGGCCATTCCGTCGTGCGAAAGCGCCGGTAGCCATCAATGAGCGGTTTGAGTCGAACTTCTGCAGGTTCCTGACCGCCCCGACGGTCGTTGAAGGTCTGGCGATCTTGATGCGCAGACGTCGAATGCCCGCCTGGTGAACGCGGCGTTTCGCTCACCGACGACCTCCGATGAGCGCCAGCAGGAACTGGAAGAGATTGATGAAGTCGAGATAGAGGCTCAACGCGCCGAGGTCCGCCGCCGCGCTCATGGCTCCGGTGTCGTGCTGACTCACCTGGTAGAAGCTCTTCAGTCGCTGGGTGTCGTGGGCGATCAAGCCAGCGAAGATGGTCACGCCCACTGCATTTACCGCAAAGCCTATGATGGGGCTCTGGAGGAAAATGTTCAGTCCGATGACCATCAGCAACCCGACGAGACCAGTTACCCAGAAGCTTCCCACGGCGCTGAGGTTACGCTCCGTGCAATAACCCCACAGACTGAGCGCTCCGAACCCGGCGGCACTCGCGGCGAAAGCCGTCGCGACCGAAGTGGTGGTATACACGAGGACGGTAACCCCGAGCGACGCGCCGATCGTGGTGACGATCGACCAGTAGAGCACCCGCGCCCGCGCCGCACTCAGCTGGGCCTTCATACCAAACCCGATCATGGCGATGAGAGGCGACAGCACGGTCGCCGCACCGAGACCTGTCAGTCCGATGAAACGGCCCGTGTCGGGCGTGGTCTTGAACAACAGGTCGCGCACCGCTGGAACACTTGAGGTCAGGTAGGCTAAGCCAGCTGAGACCAGAAGGCCTAGCGCCACCTTGTTGTAGACCCCGATCATGAACGCTCGAAGCTTGGGGTCGACCGCCGTGGCGGTGTCGACGCCGGCCGAGACCGGGTGAGTTAAGCTCCTGTCGGTGTTGTCCATGACCTTATGTCCTTTCATGGCTCCGGTTTATGACGCCTGGGCGTCGGGTCTGTTGCGGGCCCTGACTAAACCCGCAAGGGTAGATTCCGCCTGAGTGACGTTGTGGTCATGTGCGGCGAGCATCGCGAGCAGCGCCCCATGGAGTTGGTCGTCACGGATCCTGGGCAGCAGGGCTTTAAGCTTACGGATCACCCAGGCCTGGCCGCGGTTGACGAACGCGAAGCGCGCCTCGATATCGACGATGCTCATGGCCTGGTCGTAGAAGCCGCCTACGGCCTGTGACGGGTCGGCATTCAACGCCTTGAGAGCCCCGATCAGCATCTTGCACCAGCGTATCTCATCACGCTGAATGACGCCGGCCAAATCCTTCAATTCCGGCGGCTCAGCTTCGGCGACAAGGTGCGCCGCAACCTGTGCGCCCGCACGTTCGGCCTCCAACAGGATGTTGAGTTCGGCCACAAGGCCGTCGCGGTCGAGGAAGCCCATGTACGCATCCACCGCCTTGTCGGCATAACAGACCGGCGAGCTCACTTCGATGATCGCCGCCTTGTCCCTATCATCGACGCCTTGGCGTGCGGGCTCCTGAGCGGTTGCTTCCGTCGGCTGGCCCATCACACCGTCTCCGCCGCTGGATAGCGCCAGGTTGGCGCGCCACTCTTGGCGTTCGTATATTGCCGTTCGACGAAATCCCAGTTGACCAGAAGATCCCACCAAGCGTCGAGGAACCCGATCCGGTCGTTCTTATGGTCGAGATAATAGGCGTGCTCCCAGACATCGCAGACCAACAGCGGCGTGGCGCCCGCGACCGTAAGTGGCGTCGCGGCGTCATGGGTGGAGGTCACCGCCAACTGCCCTTCTTTTAAGGTCAGCCAGACCCAACCGGAACCGAAGTGCCCGCCCCCCTCCGCCGTGAACGCCTTGCGCAGTTCAGAAGGGCCGCCGAACGCGGCACCGATCGCCTGAGCCAATTCGGCGCTGGGCTGTGCGCCACCAGGCCGCATGCATTCCCAGAAGAAACCGTGGTTCCACGCCTGTGCAGCATTGTTGAAGAGTTTGTGGGCGCCGGCCCGGTCGGCCCCCAACACCACCTCCTCAAGTGACTGCGAGGGTGCATCGGTCTGCGCCAGAAGGTCGTTGGTGACCTGGACGTAGCGCGCATGATGCTTGCCGTGGTGGGTGCGCAGCGTCGTCTCGGAGATCACAGGCGCCAAGTCGCCGTAGCCGTAGGGAAGGTCGTGCAATCGGAACATGGCTAAGCTTTCTGATCTAATTGATGGACATGATGGTGTTTTCGATCGCGCTGGCCGACGGGATCGCCTGCAAGGCTTGGTCAAGGTCGGCCAGCAGATCGAGCTGGTCCTCCAGACCCACGGAGAGCCGCAGGAGGCCCGCGCCGATCCCTGCGGCTTGGCGCGCCTCGGCGCTCATGCCGGCGTGGGTCATGCTCTGCGGATGGGCGACGAGGCTCTCGACACCGCCCAAGGACTCGGCGAGCACAAAGACCTTGAGGGCTCCGAGGAACGCCCGCACGCTCTCGGCGCCCCCCTCGAGCTCGAAGCTCAACATGGCCCCGAAGCCACTCTGCTGGCGGCGCGCGATCCGGTGACCCGGATGGTTCGGCAGGCCGGGATAGTGGACCGCTTTCACTCCGGGCTGGCCCACCAGGAAAGTCGCGACCGCGCCCGCGTTGCGCTGTTGTTGTTCGATCCGGGGAAAGAGCGTGCGCAGGCCGCGCAGGGTCAGGTAGCTGTCGAAGGGCGCGCCCCCGACGCCGGTGATGTTGGCCCAGTCGGCGAGCGCCTTTGCGGCGTCTGCACTTGCGGCGATCACGGCGCCGCCGACGACGTCGGAATGGCCGTTCAGATACTTTGTCGTCGAATGAACGACGAAGTCCGCGCCCAGGGAGATGGGGCGCTGCAAGGCCGGCGACAGGAACGTGTTGTCGACAACGACCTTGGCGCCTTCCGCGTGGGCCAGTCCCGCGAGGCTGGCGATATCGACGACCCGCATCAGCGGATTGCTAGGGGTTTCGATCAGCACCAGCGAGGGCGCGCTCTCGAGCGCCACCGCCATCGCCAGCTCGTCTGACTGATCGACGAAGGCGACCCCGAAGTGCCCCTTCTCCGCCCGCACCGCCAGCAGCCGATAGGTGCCCCAATAGCAGTCGTGCGGCGCGAGGATCAGATCGTCAGGCCCCAGTGGCGAGAGCACTAAATCGATAGCCGCCATCCCGCTGGCGGTCACCACGGCCCCGGCTCCGCCTTCGAGCTTGGCCAGGGTATCGGCCAGCAGGTCCCGCGTGGGGTTGGCTGAGCGGGTATAGGTGTAGGGTCCCTCCCGTTCGAAGCCGTCGAAGGCGAAGGTGCTGGTCAGATAGAGCGGGGGTGTCACCGCCCCGAAGGCCGCATCGCCGCCGATGCCGTTGGAGGCGGCTATGGTCTGCGGCGACTTGGGTTTCGACATGGGCGGCATCCTTTCGAAGGCGGCTGGGTCTAGTCGGGCAGTTGCACGACGCGCAGATATGGCTTCAGCCTCTTCCAGCCCTGCGGGAAGCGCTCCTTGGCCTGTTCGTCCGACAGGCTGGGGACGATGATCACAGGCTGGCCTTTCTCCCAGTTGACCGGCGTAGCCACCTTCTCGCGATCGGTGAGCTGCAGGCTGTCGATGGTGCGCAGGATCTCCACGAAGTTGCGTCCAGCACTCGGCGGATAGGTGAGGATCAGCCGGATTTTCTTGTTGGGATCGACGACGTAGACCGCGCGCACGGTCAGGGTTGCATCGCTCTCCGGATGGATCATCCCGTAGAGCGTCGCGACCTTGAGGTCGGCGTCCGCCAGGATCGGATAGTTGACCGCCTGGCCTTGCGTCTCGGCGATGTCGCCGCACCATGCGTGGTGCGAGTCCACCGGATCGACTGAGAGCGCGATCGGTTTGACCCCGCGCTTGTCCCATTCGGGCTTCAACCGGGCCACCTCGCCCAGCTCGGTCGTGCAGACCGGGGTGAAGTCCTTGGGATGGCTGAAGAGGATGCCCCAGGAGTCCCCGAGCCACTCGTGGAAGCGGATGGGGCCTTCGGTGCTTTGTTGTTGAAAGTCCGGGGCCACTTGGCCCAGTTGCAACGACATTGGCGTCTCCTGTTCGAGCTGACGCCGCGCGTCAGGTGTTGAAATCCCGGCCGGCCCTGACCTCCGGGACATAGCCGGCGCGAATAGCGAAATCGCCGAAGGGCTCGCCGGCCAGTCGATCCTCCGCATAGTGGGCGATGATGGCTTCGAGGCGCTCGAGGATGGCGGTCTCGCCGGCGTTCTCGAGGTCCATCTTGTTGAGCCGCTGGCCGTGGAAACCGCCCCCCAGGTAGAGGTTGTATTTCCCGGGCGCCCGGCCGGTCAGACCGATCTCTGCGATGTAGGGCCGCGAGCAGCCGTTCGGGCAGCCGCTGAGACGTAGGGTGATCGGCTCGGCCTGCAGGCCATGAGCCGTCAGGATCGCTTCAAGCTTGCTGGTGAAGGCGGGAAGGTAGCGCTCGGCTTCGGCCATCGCGAGGCCGCAGGTGGGCAGGGCGACGCAGGCGATCGCGTTCAGCCGCAGGCCGCTCTGATGATTTGCGCTGGACAGGCCATGCGCCTCCAGGATGGCGTCGATCTCCGTCCGGTCACGAGCGGCGACATTGGTGATCATCAGGTTCTGGTTCGGCGTGAGCCGCATCCAGCCTCGGTGCAGGCTTGCAACCTCCCGCAGCGCGTCGAGCAGCGTGCGACCAGGCCGATTGTCTAGCCGGCCGCTCTCGACGAACAGGGTGTAGTGGTGGCGGCCATCCTCGCCGCGGGTCCAGCCGAAGGTGTCGCCGTTCGACGTGAACTCATAGGGGCGTGCGGCCTGCAAAGGAAAGCCGAGCCGCGCTTCGATCTCCGCCTTGATCCAGTCGAGGCCCTTGTCATCGATGGTGTATTTGAAGCGGGCGCGCGACCGATCCAGCCGATCGCCAAAGTCGCGTTGTACGGACATGACGGCGTCGATGACCGCCATGGTCTTGTCCGCCCGCACGAACCCGATGAGGTCGGCCAGCCGCGGATAGGTGGCGTGCGCCTGGTCTGTGCGGCCCATGCCGCCGCCGATGACAATATTGAAGCCTTCGAGCCCGTCAGGGCCGCCGATGGCGATGAAGCCGAGGTCCTGGGTGTAGACGTCGATGTCGTTGGTCGGCGGGATGACGTAGCCGATCTTGAACTTCCGCGGCATATACGTCTTGCCGTAGAAGGGCTCCTCCGGATCGGACCCAGCCACGCGCTGCTTGTCGTACCAGATTTCGTGATAGGCCGGCATGCGGGGGATCGCGTGGTCACTGGCCTGGGTGGCAAGGGCATAGACCCGAGCATGCAGCGCCGACAGGCTCGGATTGACCGAGCACATGACACCGCGCGCATCGTCACCGCAGGCCGCGATGGTATCCAGTAGCGCCTCGTGAAGCCCCTGGATCGTCGACTTCAGGTCTCGCTTCAGGATCCAATGGAACTGGAAAGTCTGGCGCGTGGTGATGCGCAGAGTCTCGCCGCCATAGGCGCGCGCGAGCTCATCGAGCTTCAGCCACTGTTCGGAACTGCACACCCCACCCGCCAGCCGGACGCGCACCATGAACTGATAGGCGGGCTCCAGCTTCTGGCGGCGGCGTTCATCGCAAATGTCCCGGTCATCCTGCTGATAGATGCCCTGGAACTTCATTAGCTTGATGTCTGATTCACTCACCGCGCCGGTGATCCGGTCCAGCAGACTGAGCACAATGCCGCCGCGCAACTGGTCGCTGTTGGCTTTCAGGGTTTCGTCCGGCCCGAGGCGCTCGAGCGGCTGGGAGACATCGCGGCTGCGGTCGGTGGGGCCGTGAGCTTCGGTCAGGTTCGCCATCTCAGTAGACGTCCCGCTGATAGCGATGGTCGCGCTGGAAGCCGCGCAGGTGATCTTCTGCGGCTTCCGGGTTCATTCGGCCTTGCTGCTGCAGGATATCGGACAGGGCCGCATGGACGTCGGGCGCTAGCCGGGCGGCGTCTCCGCAGACGTAGACATGCGCCCCATCCTGCAACCAGGCGAACACGTCAGCCGCGTTTTCGCGAAGCCGGTCCTGCACGTAGATCTTGTGGGTCTCGTCGCGCGAGAACGCCACGTCCATGCGCGTGAGCAGCCCGTCCTTCAGATGAGTCTGCCATTCTGTTTGGTAGAGGAAGTCGGTGCGGAAGTTGCGCTCGCCGAACACCAGCCATGACGGGCCGGCGCCACTCTGGGCTTCTCGCTGCTGCAGAAAGGCCCGGTAAGGCGCGACGCCGGTGCCCGCGCCCACCATCAGGATCGGAGTCTCCGGATCCTCCGGCAGGCGGAAGTGGGGGTTCGCCTGCACATAGACGGGCAGCACGCTGTCCACCGGCGCTCGATCGGCCAGATGGCCGGACGCGACGCCGCTGCGCGCCAGGCCATGCACCTCGTACCGCACGGTCGAGACCGTCAAGTGCGCTTCGTCGCCGACGGCCGCCGGGCTTGAGGCGATAGAGTAGAGTCTCGGCTGCAGGGGGCGCAGGCCCGCGATGAAGACCTGGGGATCAAGCCCCTTGACCGGATAGGCGCGCACCAGATCGAGGATCTGGTTGGTGCGCAGGAAGGTCGCGCGCTCCCCGACGTTCTCCTGGCGCGTCAGCACTTTCAGCGCTGGAGCGTCGCTGAGACTCGCCCAGTGGTCGAGGAACCGCGGCGTGATCGCCGTGATCTCCAGATCGCGCATCAGCGCCTCGCCAAGCGCGATTGTCCCCGCCTTGAGATTGACCGTCGCCGCCTCGGCGAAGCCCAAGGCGCCCAGCAGTTTTTCCGCGAGGACCGGGTCGTTGCGTGGGACGATCCCGAGCGCGTCGCCGGGTTCGAAGGTCAGTCCGGAGCCTTGCAGGGACAGTTCCACATGCCGGGTTTCCTTGCTCGAGCCACGGCCTGTCAGGGTGAGGTTGTCGATCACGGGCGCTGGAAAGGGGTGACGCTTGTCGAAAACGGCCGCCGTCGCATGGGTGGACTGCGGGATCGGCGGAGGGCCGGTCCGGGCGACGGCGACCGCCCTCCCCGCGCCCGTGGCTGGTGCGGGCGCGAACGCCGCCAGCGCGGCAGCGATCCAGCCGGCCGCCGGCTCGTCGTAGTCGACATCACACTCGATGCGTGGCTGAACGCGCTTGGCCCCCAGTTCCTCCAGGCGACGGTCGAGCCGGCGGCCCGCCTCACAGAACTGTTCGTAGGTGGAATCGCCCAGGGCGAGGACCGCGAAGCGCAGATCTGGCAGAGCTGGCGCCTTGCGGCTTTCAAGGTACTCGAAGAAATCCGCGGCCGATTGCGGAGGGTCGCCCTCGCCGTGGGTGCTGGAGATCAGGAGCAAATCTTGCTCCTCCTTCAGACGCCGCACCTTGTAGTCGCCCATGTCCCAGAGAGACGGTGTCAGGCCGAGATTTCGAAGCCCGGCCTCCAGCGTTCGCGCGAGGTCAGCCGAATTGCCGGTCTCGCTGGCGTACAGGATCGTCACTGTGCGCGACGAGCCGCCTGCGATGTCTTGAGGCGCCGGGGTCTCGAGAGCGGAAGCGCCACAGCGGCTGGCCTCGTCAAAACCTGCGAAATAGCCGCTCACCCACGCCATCTGCTGTGGAGACAGCGCAACCGCCAAGGTCCGGATATGTGTCCACTGGTCCGCCGTCAGGCCGGGTCCGGGGAGCTCTGCAATCGTCATCTCGCGCCGGTCCTCGAGGCAGCCGCTACCGCCCCATGACGACGGGCCGCCGCTCTCCACGGAGAGGTCCACGAGCGTCATACTGAGACGTCGAGTTTCAGCAGACAAACGAATGCTATTGCGGTTTTAACGCAAAGATGTTGCACTGAACTATGGACATCAGTCTGGCGCGAACCTTCCTGGAGGTGGTCTCAACCGGCAGCTTCGTCGGCGCGGCGGACCGGTTGCACTTGACGCAGACGGCCATCAGCGCCCGCATCCGTTTGCTCGAAGACCAGATCGGTCGCCGCCTTTTCGTGCGCAATCGCGCGGGCGCCCGACTCACGCCCGCGGGAGAACGGTTCCGGCATCATGCCGCTACGCTCGTCCAGGTTTGGGAACGGGCTCGCGCCCAGGTCGCATTGCCGCCCGGGCGGGACAATCTTGTGGGTATCGGCGGTGAGTTCAGCCTGTGGAGCCCGCTTTTTGCCGACTGGCTTCTGTGGATGCGCCACGAATGTCCGGACCTCGCCATCCGCGCGGAGGTCGACACCGCCGGACGCCTCCTTGACCGTGTGCAGGACGGATCCTTGGACGTGGCGGTCCTCTACAACCCGCCGCAGCGGCCGGAGTTGGTGCTCGAACTCATCAACGAGGAAAAGCTCGTCCTGGTGACCACAGCCGAGGACGGCGTGCTGGGGCCGGAAGACTACGTCTACGTCGATTGGGGCGGCCCGTTCTCGGCAAGCCACGAGACCGCGTTTCCGGAACTGGCCAATGCGGCGGTCTCAATCTCGTTGGGGCCGCTGGCGCTCAGCTATATCCTGAGCGTCGGCGGGGCCGCGTATTTCCGTTCGGCGATCGTGCGACCGTACCTCGAGAGCCAGCAACTCCGCCTGGTGGACGGCGCGCCGGAGTTCTCCTATTCCGTGTACGCGGTCTATTCGACCCGAAGCAGCGGCGACGTGATCGAGCGCGTGCGCGCCGGCCTGCGTATCTGTGCGGGACACGCCGCCGGTCCGCGGCCCCGGCGTCGCGCCGTCGACCAGGCCGGCTAGATCTTGGCCGCATCGCTCGGTTGCTGTCACTTGCCTCTCTCAGCCTCTCGGGTTCACACGCGCCGGCGTCAGCCCGGCCCTGCAGAGTAATAAGCAATCAGATTCGCGAAAGCGCCCGCGGTGAAGCTAAAAGCCATGATCATAACGCCTCCGATGCGTAGCACAGAGGCCACCCCTTCAGACGGTGAGTTTTCGACGTTAACTACTCTCTGAGTAAGGGAACGATCAGAGGGCCGCACGCGCGCGATCAAGGCTCTCACTGTCTCCTGGCGAAAGGCCAGATGAAATCCTACAAGAACGAAAAACGCGACTAATGTATTGATTATATAAAGAGACATATAAATTCTCCTTCTAGACTGCACTATCCACGGCCGACCCTCACACAACCCGAAAGCCCCCATCCTCAGATGTCTCATTGATCCACCTGGCTGCGCAGTCAATTATATCGGCATACGATATATATATACCCCCTGACCACGCCTCACAAGCGGGGCACAATGAAAGAAGCGGCAGGTCTCGCTCGGCCATCGCCTGAACGAGCGCGCAGCACCATCCGGCAGAGCGTTATGTGAACAAGCGCGCCCCGTGGGCGAAGCCAACTTAAGTCGTAGTCCTAGGCGTGCCGACGGAGGTCATTCTTCAGGAGGCCGACGATCCGTGGCGGCGGATGGCTTCAGGCTCGGCACAGCGGCGTCTCCGGCCTGTCGGTCCCGGTAGAGCGCGGCCCTCACGACCAACATCAGACTGATCGGCGTGGTCAGTGTGAGGAACACAGCGATCAGCGCTTCGTGCAGAGCCAGGCGCTCTTGCGTAACAGAGAAGTACAACGTCGAACTCACCAGGATGAGGAACATGCCCAGCGTTGTGCCAAGTGTCGGGGCATGGACGCGTTGATAGAACGACCCCAACCGCACGAGGCCGATCGTGCCGGTCAGCACCAGGAGAGCGCCCGCAAGGACTCCTGCTGAGACGACAACGGCAGCCCAAACAGGCAGCTCGGCCGTGGCGTTCATTCCACCACCTCTCCTCGCATGAGGAATTTGCCAAAAGCGACCGTGCTGGCGAAGCCTAGGAGGGCGATGATCAAGCTTGCTTCAAAGTAGTTCGTGCTGCCGGTGCGAACGCCCAAGGTGATGAGCAGGAGCATTCCCGCGACATAGAAGGCGTCGAGGCCGATCACCCGGTCCTGCGCCCTAGGACCGCGTATGATCCGAAAGAGGCAAAGCCCCATAGCCAAGGCTAGCATGGCCTGGGCAACGCTGATGGACGTGGTCAGGATTAGGGCGCTCATTCAAAGATCTCCCGCAAGGGGCGCTCGTAGCGTTCGGTCACGGTGCTGATCCAAATCGCCTCGTCAACCAAGTCAAACACGTGGATCAGTAAGACACGCTCCTTGTCGTCGTAACTCATCCAGATAGTGCCAGGTGTGGAGGTGATGATGCAGGCTAGGACGGCGAGGCCGTAGCCGTTGCTGAGTTCAAGCGGCACCTGCACGAAGCCGGAAGTGATCTTTCGGTGGCCTCCACTCAGTATGATCCTGAATACGGCGATGTTTGAGCGCAAGACGTCCCAGGCTACGCGAGCAGCGAGGACGAGGATCAGACGATGGTTCCGGACCCTGACTGGCGGGAGATCGAGCGGTCGCATGAGCGCTGACAGAGCCACGGCAAGAATCGCGCCCAGGATAAGATGGCCCGGAGCCACGCTTTGGTTCAACAGTAGCCAAGCGCCCAGGATGAACGCGCTCATGGCCGGGTATGGCAGCAAACGCTTCATGGGGTTGTCTCCGCGCCCAGAACCGTACGTACATAGTAGGAGGGCGTGTGCAGCTGCGCGGCGGCACGATGCGCGAAGCTTGAAGGAGCTTGCAGCTGGACCGTCAAGGCCAGAAAGACAAGTAGCAGCGCGCCGACGGGGGCCATCTCAGTCAGCCTAAAGGCGGGCGGAACGCGGTCAGATTCCACCCACCAAATCTGGATCCCAGCCCGCACCAAGGCGATCAGCACCAGCAGGCTGGCGGCGATCAACAGAGTGACCAACAGAACGCCTTGCCAAGTCTCCATCTCGTCCATGAGTGGGATTAGAATTGCGACTTTGGCGAAGAAGCCAGGGAGCGGTGGAATGCCCGCGACCACGAGGGTGATCGCGAGAAAAGCCGCGCTGAGGATGCCCACGGGGGCGGTGATCACCACAACGCGCTCGTCTTCTTCGGTGTGGATCCCGTCATCGGCCGGATCGTCATCCTCCAGCCGACCAGGAACCTTGAACACGTCGCCACGCTCATCCGCTATCAACCCCACGATTAGGTATAGGGCGGCCGCGCCGAGGGTTGAGATCATCATATAAAGCAGCGCACCTGCGGTGATGGCGGGACTGCCGAAGCTAATCGCCGCCAGCAGGGTGCCGGCTGAGATGACGAGATTGTAGCCACCGAGCCGGCCAAGATCGCGCACGGCCAGCACCCCGACCAGCCCTGCGCCGATCGTCAACGCGCCCACAGCGAAAAGCCATTCACCGCCAAAGCCGCTCGAAGGACCGGCGTCGGGCCCAAACAGCAGCAGAGACAAACGCAAGAGGACGTAGACGCCCACCTTGGTCATGATGGCGAAGAGAGCCGCCACCGGCGGCGATGCAGCATCGTAGGTTCTCGGGAGCCAGAACCCCAGCGGCCAGGCTGCGGCCTTCGCCAGGAAGGCCATGCCTAAGATGGCAGCCCCCGCCTGGACCAGGCTTCGCGTGTGGGGCGCCGCCGCAGCGATCCGCTCGGCGAGGACGGCCATGTTGAGCGTCCCGGTGACGCCGAAGATCATGCTGACCCCGATCAGGAACAGCAGCGATGCCCCCAGATTGATGACAATGTAATGCAGGCCGGCCTTCACCCGCTGCGGGCCCGAACCGTGCAGCAGCAGGCCATAAGACGCGGCCAGTAAAACTTCAAAAAAGACGAAGAGGTTGAACAGGTCGCCGGTCAAAAAGGCGCCGTTCAACCCCATGAGCAGGAATTGCACAAGGGCGTAGAAGTAAGGCCCATGCCGCGACCAGCGGCTGAGCGCAAAGACAGTGCTTACCAACCCCAGAGTTGCGGCGAGGACCAGCATAAGGGCTGAGAGGCGATCGGCGACCAAAACGATCGCGATGTATGCGGGCCAGTCGCCCACGCCATAGGCGCGGCTGAGTCCGCCGGCGTCGGCATCCGTCAACACGACGAGGGCGATCGCGTTCAGCAGCAGCGCGGCACAGCCGCCGATAGCTAGACCCGCCTCCCACCGGCGGCGGCGCGCGCCCAGGAACAGCATCACCGCACCGACCGCCAGGGGCATCACTACCGGGGTGACGACCAGGTGCTCGATCATGCGTCGGGCTCCTCGCCGTCCACATGATCTCCGCCCGTGAAGCCTCTTGAGGCCAGTACGACCACCAGCAACAGCGCCGTGGTCGCGAAGCCGATGACAATAGCGGTGAGTACCAGCGCTTGCGGTAAAGGATCGGCGTACCCCGCCAGATTGCCAGTCGTGCTTTTGAGCACGGGTTCAGCGCCTATCCGCAAGCCCCCCGTCGAGAAGATGAACAGGTTGACGGCATAGGATATCAGCGTCAGCCCGACGATGACCTGGAATGTCCGCGACCGCAGAATCAGCCAGACCCCTGCGGCCGTGAGCACGCCAATTGCCGTTGCGAGGACGAGCTCCATCAGGCCCATCCTCCCGGCGGCTGCACATCTGCGAGCGGCTTCCTCGCCCTACGCGGACCGCGCAGCGACTGGTGGGCGATAGCGATGAGCATCAGGGAGGTAGCGCCGACCACCAGGATGAAGACGCCAAGGTCGAACAAGATCGCCGTCGGCAACGGAAGGCGCCCAAGCACCGGCACATCAAGATAGCGGAAATAGGAAGTCAGGAAGGGATAGCCGAAAATCATCGAGCCCGCGCCAGTCGCCAGGGCGACCAGCAGGCCTACGCCGATCCAGCGGACTGGGGCGACACGGAAACGCGCCTCGACCCAACGAACTCCGCCGGCCATGTAAAGAAGAATGAGGGCGGCCGAGACCGTCAGGCCCGCGGAGAAACCGCCACCGGGCAGGTCGTGCCCCCGCATGAACAGATGGATGGCGAACAGCAGGATGACTGGCACCATCAACCTGATGATTATACCAGGCACATGGAGATATTGCGCCAGGGTGTGCCCACGTCCCCGATCGGAATCGTCGTCGTCCTGTAGGTCCTGGGTCTCCTGCTGAAGCGGCGCGGCGACGCTTTCCTCTCCTGGCCGGAAGCGTCGCAACAAGGCGAAAACCGAGAGAGCGACGATGGCCAGGACCGTGATCTCGCCGAGAGTGTCGAAGGCGCGGAAATCCACGAGGATGACATTGACAACATTGCGCCCGCCGCCGTCGGTGTAGGCCTTGCTTAGGAAGAACTGGGATATGGAATCGTCGACGGGGTGCATCATCACCGCATAAGCTAGGACGGCCATGCCAAGGCCCGCGACCACCGCGACACACGCATCCCGGGCGCGCCGCAGGCGTACGGCCGGGGACCGGTCCGTCGCGTCTCTCAGACGGGGCGGCAACCAACGCAGACCCAGCAGAATTAGGATCGTGGTCACCACCTCGACCAGCAGCTGGGTCGCCGCCAGGTCAGGGGCGGAGAGCCACACGAAGCTGATACAGGACGTTAGGCCTGCCCCGCCTGCCGCGATGAGCGCGGCCAGCCGGTGGAACTTGGCGAAGGCCGCCGCCGTGATCGCGCAGGCCCCGCCGATGAGCCACAGCAGCGCAAAAGGTGCGTCAGTTGGGGAGACGCCCAGACCACGTAAGGCGACCGGCGCGGCCGTCAGGCTTACGTTCGCAGCGAGCAGCGTCACAAGCGCCAGAAGCAGCATCTGAGGCTGCAGCCGACTGGAGGGAAAACGTCGCTCGACCCATCGCGGCAGCTGCTCAGTGGTCGCCTGCAGCACCCTTTCAAAGAGTTTGGCGAAGTTGATAGAGCGCACCGCCGACGGGGTTGGCGAGAAACGCAACCGGTCTCGGAAGAGGCTGTAGAGCAGCACGCCGCCGCCAAGCGCGACCATGCTCATCATGAGCGCCGGCGTCAGGCCGTGCCAAAGGGCCAGGGTGAACAACGGGGTCTGCTTGCCGAGCACTGCCAGGGCGGCTGTGCGCAGATAG
>NZ_JAUXZW010000060.1 GCF_030693805.1 Phenylobacterium sp. | reverse complement strand
CCGAGGGTCCGGTGCAGCCGGCCAGCAGCAGAACGAGAAATACGCGACGATCCATGAACCGAACCTAGTGGCGGCGGCGGGTTGGAACCCTATCACAACCCCGCGACGGTCGGGCGCCGTTGACTTGGGTCCAGCCTGCCCGTATATGCCCGCCCTCTTGGATCGGCGCCCGCAAAGGCGGCCGGCTCGCGCGTGAGAAGTTTGAAGGTCATGAAGGTCAGAAGCTCGCTCAAAACCCTCAAGACGCGTCACCGCGACTGCAAGCTCGTGCGCCGCAAGGGTCGGATGTACGTAATCAACAAGACGAACCCGCGCTTCAAGGCCCGCCAGGGCTGAGTTCGGCCGGTGGTTCGCGCGATCGCGGCGCGACGGTCTAAAATCCACATCCAGACCCGGTCGTCCCCGCGAACGCGGGGATCGAGGTTTTTTGTGTCTGGCCGGCTCTAGGCGACTCAGGCTCAGCAACGAAAAACGCCTGGGTCCCTGCTTTCGCGCGGATGATGGGCGTGTCGGACCCGCCTACACCTTCACGAAATCCAGGAATTCCTGGCGCGTCCTGGGGTCGTCGCGGACCACGCCCAGCAGGCGGCTGGTGGTCAGGCTGGAGCCTGGGGTGTTCACCCCGCGCATGGTCATGCAGCTATGCTCGGAGCGGATCACCACGCCGACCCCCTTGGGGTGCAGGATGTCTTGGATCGCCTGGGCGATTTCCGCGGTGAGCTTTTCCTGGATCTGCAGACGCCGCGCGAAGCCGTGGACCACGCGGGCGAGCTTCGAAATGCCCACAACGCGCTGGTCGGGCAGGTAGCCGACGTGGGCGCGGCCGAGGAACGGCAGCATGTGGTGTTCGCAAAAGCTGACGACCGGGATATCGCGCAGCACGACCAGTTCGTCGTAGCCCGCCACCTCGTCGAAGGTGCGCTCCAGATACTCCCGGGGATCGGCCTCGTAGCCGGCGAACAGTTCGCGATAGGACCGCGCCACACGGGCCGGGGTGTCCAACAACCCTTCGCGGTTGGGATCGTCTCCCGCCCACTCGATCAGGGTGCGCACCGCGGCCTCGGCGTCGGCCTGAGTAGGGGCGTGATGGTCGTCGGGCATGGTCTGCGCACTCCGCGTCGATCCGTCTCAACGGCGTGCAGCGGCCAAGGTTCAGCCGGGCGATGACATCGTCGCCGAGGCTCGCTAGGGTCCGCGCCTTTCCGCATCCCCCGACTCGAGAGAGGCTTTCCCCATGGCTGACGACAGCTCCCACGTCGACGTGCTCAACGCCACGGCCCAGGGCCAGTTGAAGAGCATCATCGAGCGCGTAGAGCGCCTTGAGGTCGAGAAGGGCGAGATCGCCGAGCAGATCAAGGAAGTGTTCGCCGAGGCCAAGGGCAACGGCTTCGACGTGAAGATCATCCGCAAGGTCGTGCGCATCCGCAAACAGGACCGCGCCAAGCGCCAGGAGGAAGAGGCGATCCTCGACCTCTACCTGTCGGCGATCGGGGAAATTTGAAGCGCCAGCCGCCAGATCGTAAGGCCAAGGCCAAGCGGGCCGCGCTGAATGCGCTCAAGCGCACGCGGCGGCTCGCCGATCGCGCCGGCGTCAAGCTGTCGGACTGGGAAGGCGAATTCCTGGGGTCCGTCGAGGAGCGGCTGAAGACCTTCGGCCGCGCCTTCGGCGACCCTGAGAAGGGCGGCGCCGGCGAGGCGTTGTCGGTGATGCAGCACGTCAAGCTCAAGGAGATCGCCGGCAAGGCCAAGGGCGACAAGCCCGCACGCCGGCCCTTCCGCCGCAAGGATCGCGGCGGGTAGACCCCAATCCTCCGCTCATCCCGGCGAAAGTCGAGACCCAAGCGGGCTGTCCGCGCGCAAACCCCGATTCCGCTTGGGCCCCGGCTTTCGCCGGGGTGAGCGGTGGTTGCAGGCGGGTGAGCGGGGTCACGCCACCGCGGCGGCGGGATCTTCGCCTTCGTCCTCGCCGTTGCTCTTCAGCACGTCGTCGAGGCCCTGTTCGCGCACCTTGCGATAGAGCGTCGAGCGGCCGATGCCGAGGCGGCGAGCGACTTCGCTCATGTGACCGGCGTAGATCTCGATGGCGAGCTGGATCAGGTCGCGCTCGATCTCCTCGAGCGTGCGCAGGTGTCCGCGCCCGTCGAGGATGCGCACCGGCGCGTCGCGGGCCATCTCGGCCAGCAGCTCGCTGGATGTCGGTGGCGGGGTGAACGCTGGTTTGCCGCGGTCGGCTTCCACTTCCGGCGGCGGCGCGGCGATCCCAGAGATCGACGGGAAATCGTGCGGCTGGAGGTAGGGTGCGTCGGCCAGCACGATGGCGCGATACACCGCGTTCTCGAGCTGGCGCACGTTGCCGGGCCAGTCGAAGCCGGTGAGGCAGGCCACCGTCTCGGGCGAGGCGCCGACCACGGTCTTGCCTTCCTCGACGTTGAAGCGGCGCACGAAGGCGTCGACCAGGGCCGGAATATCTTCGCGACGCTCACGCAGCGCAGGCGCGTCGATGGGGAAGACGTTCAGGCGGTAGAACAGGTCTTCGCGGAAACGGCCTTCCTGGATCGCCTGGGTGAGGTCGCGGTTGGTCGCCGAGACGATGCGGACGTCGACCCTGACCGATCGCTTGGCGCCGACCGGATCGATCTCGCTCTCCTGCAGGGCGCGCAGCAGCTTGACCTGGATGTCCAGCGGCAGCTCGCCGACCTCGTCGAGGAACAGGGTGCCGCCGTTGGCTTCCTGGAACTTGCCCAGGTGCTTGTCGGTGGCGCCGGTGAAGCTGCCTTTCTCGTGGCCGAACAGGATCGACTCGACCAGGTTCTCGGGGATCGCGCCGCAGTTGACCGCGACGAACGGCTTGCCGGCGCGTTCCGACGAGCCGTGCACGGCGCGCGCGATGACTTCCTTGCCGACGCCGCTTTCGCCGGTGATCAGGATGGGGATGGACGACTTCGCCGCCCGCTCGCCCAGCCGCTTGACCATCTGCATCGGCGCCGAGGCGCCGATCAGGTCGTCGAAGGTGGTGCGGCCGCTCTTGTGCTTCTTCAGGCGGTCGACCTCGCCCTTCAGGGCGCCCATCGACAAGGCGTTGCGGATCGACACCAGGATGCGTTCGGGCGAGGCCGGCTTGACGAAGAAGTCGTTGGCCCCGGCCTGCATGGCCGCCACCACCACCTCGACGCCGCCCTTGGCGGTGACCACGATCACCGGCTGGGTGTGACCGCGGGCGCGCAGCTCCTTCAGCGTGTCCTGACCCGACAGGCCGGGCATCACCAGGTCCAGAAGGATGATGTCGGCCGCGCCGCCGGCGGCCAGGCGGTTCATCGCCTGGTCGCCGTCCTCGGCATGGGCGACAGCGAAGCCCTCGCGCTCCAGCACCGCCTGGAACAGCCTGCGTTGAGTCGGATCGTCGTCTACGACGAGCACCGTCTTGGTCATTTGAATACACCCACCGGACTGGACGCTCGTCTCATTGGACGGGCTCCTTATGTCGCGGATTGATACAGGGCTTGGGTAAAGGCGGGGTTTCGCAGACCTTTGTCACGGGTTAACGCCGCCCCCTCGTCCGGCTGCCCGGAGCCCCCCGGTTCAGCTTTGAGGTACAACGATCCGCGTTCGCAGATTCCCTCAGGGCGCGAGCAGCTTTTAGGTCAGGCTGCGGACTTCGCCAGCGGCGCGTCGGAGAACGCCAGGCTGCCCTCGAAGTCGTTGAAGATGTCGAGCAGCTCGTCAGGCGTCACCACCGGCATGTTCCCGTCGGGGAACCGATATTTCCAGAAGCTGACGATGTGGTTCAGCGCGCCCAGCCGTTCGCCCAGCGCATTGAACATCGACGGCGCGCTGAGCAGGAACTCGCGGAACGCCTGCGGCTGGCCGTCCACCAGGCTGTCGAAGGCGTCGTCATAGACCTTCAGCGAGGCGGTGGCGGAATTGCAAAGCTCCTTGAGCTGTTCGGCCAGCAAGCCGCGCGTGCGCTCCAGGTAGCTTCGCGTCTCCAGGCTGCTGTCGCCGCGCGGGCGAAGGGCGGCCACGGCCTCGGCGACACGCTTCGCCGCGGGCAGGGCGTCATGCAGGGTCCACTTGTAGTAGAGGAAGCCCTTCCAGCAGAAAACGCCGTCCTGGTACTCGTCGCGCTCGAGCCGCAGAGTCAGCCGCAGGGGCTCGGTTTCGGCGTCGACAGTGATCGACAGGATCTTCTCAACTAGGCGCGCGCCGGCCTTGTGGTTGTCGCTGGACGAATCGGCGAAGCACAGGTCGACGAGCTTGCGGATCTCGCGCTCGACGAAGCTGATCATCCGCTGCATGTCGGCGTCCGACACCTCGAAATAGCAGCGCGCCGGCGTGCGGCCCTCAGCCGCTCGCGCAGGAGGAACGGATCCAGCGAAGGCAGGCTGTCGAGGATCTCCAGCATCTCGCGGTCGGCGCGGTTCTGTCCCCAACTCTCGCCGAACGCGGCGTGCATCACCTGTTCGAAGTTCGATTGGCCGACGAAGATCGTCCGGCCGCCAAAGCGCAGGTCGTTGACGTCGATCGGCACGATGATCTTGGTGGCCAGGCGCCGGCGGTCGGGGAACAGTTCGGCTTCGTCGCGGCGCACGCGGTGCTTCAGCACGATCGACTTGTTCAGCGTCTCGTTCTCGAAGAATGGCGATGTCGAATGGTCGGGATCGCGGCGGTTGAGGCGGTCGATGCGCAGCAGGTTCAGCACGCGGGCGGTGGACGCGGTCTCCTGCAACCGCTCAAGACTGCGAACGGCTTTCTGGTCCATCGATACGCCCGTGTGATCCTCTGGAACTGCCGTTCGTGATACCGAAGCCGCGTTACCGGCGCATTGACCTGGTCAAGCTTGCGGAGGCGTCGCGCAACAGATCGGCGGGGTCGCCTGACCGAAATCGATCGCCTGCTCGAATCCCATCGCCTCTGACGTCGTTGCCTGTGGAGATGTGCGGCGTCTGGGGCTAAATCGCGCCCATGAACGCGCCCCTGAAGACCGAAAACCTGCCGGAATGGCGGCTCGACGACCTCTACGCCGGCCGTGACGACCCGCGGATCGAGGCCGACCTCGCCGCGGCCAAGGCGGACAACGACGCCCTCGCCGCCATGGAAGGCCAGTTCGAGGCCGCGCGGGCCCACCCTGCGAAGCTGGGCGCGCTGCTGGACCGCGGGCTCGAGCTCTACGAAGGCGCGGTCAACAAGCTCTGGTCGACCGGCGCCTACGCCTCGCTGTCGTCTTCGGTGGCGCGCGATGATCCGGCCTGGGCGAAGTTCGAAGGCGACCTGCGCGCCCGCTCGGCCCAGATCGCCGCCGACAGCCTGTTCTTCACCCTGGAGATCAACCGGCTGGAGGACGCCGAGCTGGAAGCGGCGCTGGTCGCCCATCCGCCCGCCGCGCGCTGGCGGCCGTGGATCCGGCGGGTGCGCCTGGGCCGGCCGCACGAACTGTCGCCCGACCTGGAGCGGATGCTGATCGACCGCGGTCCGGCGGCGGCCAACTGGTCGCGCCTGTTCGACGAGACCCTGGCCCGCCTGGTCGCCAACGTCGGCCGCGAGCGGCTGACCCTGCCCGAAGCGCTGAACCGCCTGTCGGACCCGGACATGCGCCGTCGCCGCCAGGCCGCCATGGGTCTCGCCAAGGCGCTGGCCGAGCGGACGTCGACGATCGCGCTCAGCTTCAACACCTTGGCGTTCGAGAAGCAGATCGAAGACCGCTGGCGCAAATACCCTTCGCCCGCCGCTGCGCGGCACGTCGCCAACGAGGTCGACGCCGACGCGGTCGACGCGCTGGAATCAGCCGTCGTCGACTCCTACGCCTCAGTCAGCCACCGCTACTATGCGCTGAAAGCCCGGCGCATGGGGCGGCGCACCCTCGACTACTGGGACCGCAATGCGCCCCTCAGCACCGCCCAACCCAGGCTCTATGGCTGGGACGAGGCGCGCAGCGTCGTGCTGGACAGCTTTTCCAGCCTCGCCCCGAAGTTCGCCGACGTCGCCGAGACCTTCTTCACTCAGCCCTGGATCGACGCCAGTCCGAGGCCCGGCAAGCAGTCCGGCGCCTATTCGCATCCGGTGACCGCCGACCGGCATCCTTACGTGTTCATGAACTTCATGGGCGAACGGCGCGACGTGCTGACCCTGGCCCATGAGCTGGGCCACGCCGTCCACCAGACGCTCTGCAGCCCGCTTGGCACCTTGCTCGCGGACACGCCTCTAACGCTGGCGGAGACCGCCTCGATCTTCGGCGAAGGCCTGGTGTTCGACCGCCTGCTGGCCGAGGCCAAGGGCGAGGAGCGGCTGGGCCTGCTGGCCGGCAAGATCGAGGACGGCCTGAACACGGTGGTCCGTCAGATCGCCTTCCACCGCTTCGAGAGCCGCTTCCACGTCGCCCGCCTCGATGGGGAGCTTTCGCCCGACCAGATCGGTGCGCTGTGGCTGGAGGTGATGGGCGAGAGTCTGGGGCCGGCCGTGCGCCTCAACCGGGGCTACGAGCACTACTGGGCCTATGTCAGCCACTTCGTGCACTCGCCGTTCTACGTCTATGCCTATGCGTTCGGCGATCTGCTGGTGCGCAGCCTGATGGAAAAGCGCCGCGAAGACCCGGTCGCGTTCACGCCGCTGTATGAGAGCCTGCTGTCGGCGGGCGGCGCCAAAACCTATGTCGAAGCCCTCGCGCCGTTCGGCTTGAATCCGCGCGAGAAGGCGTTCTGGGCGTCCGGCATGAAGCAGCTCGAACGCCTGGTTGACGAGTTCGCGGCGCTTGTCTGAGCCTCGGCGCCGGCGTTGCAGCTTGCCAAGCGCGCCTTGGTCCTGGCAGCAACGCGCATGAGCGACGCCCCCAAGCCCGCCGATGAACAGTCTGGCGAGAACTACGACGACCGCCCGATCCGCGCGGAAGCCGAGCTGCCGCCCGAGGTGCAGGCCCCGCTTGCGATCTTCGCCGGCGCCGAGCCGCCCTCGCCGCAGTGGTTCAAGGATGCTGTGGCCCAGGCGCCGGAGCGGATCTTCGTCGATTCGCTGGGCTCGAAGATCGAGCTGCTCACCTGGGGCGAGATCGGCAAACCCGGCCTGCTGCTGGCGCATGGCAACAGCGCCCACGCCGGCTGGTGGAGCTTCATCGCGCCGTTCCTAGCCAACGACTACCGCGTCGCCGCCATGTCCCTGGCCGGCATGGGCCAGTCGGACTGGCGCGACCAGTATCGCTTTGAAGATTTCGCCGCCGACGCGGAGGCCTGCGCACGGGCGGCCGGGCTCTACGAGTCGGGCAAAAAGCCCATCTACGTCGGTCATTCGTTCGGCGGGATCCTGATCTCCCACACCACGGTGACCCATCCTGAACTGATGCGCGCGGCGGTGCTGGTCGACACGGTGTTCAGCCGTCGCCCGCCGCCCAAGCCAGGCGAAGAGGCCGAGGGGCCACGCATCCTGCCGAGCGCGGACCGCGTGAACCGGGTCTATCCGACCATGGCCGCGGCCCTGGCGCGGTTCCGCCTGATGCCGCCGCAGGTCGCCGGGGAGATCTTCACCGCTGACTTCATCGCCCGCGGATCGCTGAAGGAGGCGCCGCTTCCCGACGGCTCAGGGACCGGCTGGACCTGGCGGTTCGATCCGCAGATGTGGAACAAGATGGATCCCGGCGCCCTGCGCAGGGTGCGCAGCGGCGAGAAGCTCGCGGTCGGCGTGCCGATGGCGCATCTGTACGGCGCGGAGTCGACTATGCTGGCCAATAGCCTGACGCAAGGCGCGTCGCCGCTGCCGGACGACATCATCAAGATCGCCATCCCCGCCGCCAATCATCACGTGATGATCGATCAGCCGCTGGCGCTAGTGACCGCCCTGCGCGCCTTGCTTGCGGTCTGGCCGGCTTGAGCGCTGGCGCACACTCGTGTAGCACCGCCCCGACGCGCTCGAATTTGGGAACACCGACGTATGGCCGAGCAGGCTTCCGACTATCATCACGGTGAGCAGGACATCCATCAGCAGGTGTCGACCTTCCATCTGTTCGTCGGCATGACGAAGTGGGGCTCGCTGTACCTGGCCGCGTTGCTGCTGCTGCTGACCATCTGGTTCTGCACCGACGCCGGATTCATCGCCGGCCTGATCACTGCGGTCGTGGTGAGCGGGCTGGGCTTCCTGGTGCTGCGCGACAAGGGCGACAGCGCGCACTGAAAGCGTCGCGCATACGGGAACCGTGGCGACTGGACAGGCTCACGACGCCGTCCGTAAGGTCCCGGCGCTGTTGGGAGGATTAGCGGGCATGGCTCTGGTAGCCGTCACCAAGGAACGCCGCGTGGGCGAAACCCGCGTCGCGGCTACGCCGGAGACGACCAAGAAGCTGATCGCCGCCGGGTTCTCGGTGGTCATTGAAGCTGGGGCGGGCGCCGGAGCGTCGTATCCTGACGCCGACTACGCCGAGGCGGGCGCGACGATCGCGGCCACCGCCGAGGCGGCGCTCGGCGCCGCCGACGTTCTGCTCAAGGTTCGCGCGCCGTCCGACGCGGAGATCGCGGCGCTGAAGCCTGGCTGCCTGGTGGTCGGCCTGCTCAACCCGCACCAGGAACGCGCCGCGCTTGACGCCATCGCCGCGCGCGGAGCCGCCGCCTTCGCCATGGAATTCGTGCCGCGGATCACGCGCGCCCAGGTGATGGACGCCCTTTCGTCCCAGGCCAATCTCGCCGGCTACCGCGCCGTGATCGAGGGCGCACAGGCCTACGGCAAGGCGATGCCGATGATGATGACCGCCGCCGGCACCATCGCGCCGGCGCGGGTGTTCGTCATGGGCGCCGGCGTCGCCGGTCTTCAGGCGATCGCAACGGCGCGCCGCATGGGCGCTGTGGTCACCGCCACCGACGTGCGTCCCGCCGCCAAGGAACAGGTCGAGAGCCTCGGCGCGAAGTTCGTCGCCGTCGAGGACGAGGAGTTCAAGGCGGCCGAGACGTCCGCCGGCTACGCGCGCGAGATGAGCGCAGAGTATCAGGCCAAGCAGGCTGCCCTGGTCGCCGAGCACATCAAGAAGCAGGACATCGTGGTCACCACCGCGCTGATCCCGGGTCGCCCGGCGCCACGGCTGGTCTCCGCCGCCCACGTCGCCTCGATGCGTCCGGGCTCTGTGCTGGTCGATCTCGCGGTGGAGCAGGGCGGCAATGTCGAGGGCGTGCGCGCCGACGAGGTCGCCGAGATCGGCGGTGTGAAGCTGGTGGGCTACGCTAATCTGCCCGGCCGCATCGCCGCGGACTCGTCCGCGCTCTACGCCCGCAACCTGCTGGCCTTCGCCGGCCTGCTGCTCGACAAGGACGGGGCCTTCGCGCCGGACTTCGCCGACGAGATCCTGGCCGCCTCGCTGGTCGTGCGCGACGGGTCGATTGTCCATACGGCGCTGCAGTCGTGACCCCGCGCGCCACCCCACGAGGGAGCTGATCTGATGGAAGCCGTCGATCCCACCGTCTACCGCCTGGCCATCTTCGTGCTGGCGATCTTCGTCGGCTACTATGTGGTGTGGAGCGTCACGCCCGCCCTGCATACGCCGCTGATGGCGGTGACCAACGCCATCTCCTCGGTGATCATCGTCGGCGCCCTGCTGGCCGCCGCCGCGCACGGTGTGGACGGCGAGCTGACCCGCAATGTTCTGATCTCAAAAGGCGCCGGCGCGGTCGCCGCCGGGCTGGCCGCCGTGAACATCTTCGGCGGCTTCCTGGTCACCCAGCGGATGCTGGCCATGTACAAGAAGAAGGGCTGAGCCCCGCCATGAACGCCAACGTCGCGGCTGTCGCCTATGTGATCTCGGGCGTGCTGTTCATCCTGGCCCTGCGGGGTCTGTCCAGCCCGGCGACCAGCCAGGCCGGCAACCGCAACGGCATGATCGGCATGGCGATCGCGGTCGCCACCGCGCTCGCCACCCTTTGGACGCAAGGCGCGCTGGACGCGCTGACGCTGGCGCTGATCGGCGGCGGCGTGGCGATCGGCGGAACGGTCGGCGCGGTGATCGCGCGCAAGGTCGCCATGACCTCGATGCCGCAGCTCGTCGCGGCCTTCCACTCCCTGGTCGGCCTGGCCGCGTGCCTCGTGGCGGTGGCCGCCATCCATACGCCGCAGGCCTACGGCATCGCCGGCGCCGACGGCGTCGTCCACATGCAGTCGCTGATCGAGCTGTCGCTGGGCCTGGCCATCGGCGCGGTGACCTTCACCGGCTCGGTGATCGCCTTCGCCAAGCTCAACGGCAACATGTCCGGCGCGCCGATCCTGCTGCCGGCCCGCCACCTGCTGAACGCCGCCATCGCGCTGGGCGTCGTCGCACTGATCGTCGCATTGGTGCTGAGCGGCGGTTCGGCGCTGTGGGCGTTCTGGGGGATCTTCGCCCTGGCGCTGGTGATCGGCGTCACGCTGATCATCCCGATCGGCGGCGCCGACATGCCGGTGGTCGTCTCGATGCTGAACAGCTACTCGGGCTGGGCGGCGGCGGCGCTGGGCTTCACGCTGGAGAACACCACCCTGATCATCACCGGGGCGCTGGTCGGCTCCTCCGGCGCGATCCTGTCGTACATCATGTGCAAGGGGATGAACCGCAGCTTCGTCTCGGTGATCCTGGGCGGCTTCGGCGGCGAGGACGCGGCGGCCGCGTCCGGCGGCCGGATAGAGACCCGCCCGGTCAAGCACGGCAGCGCGGACGATGCGGCCTTCATCATGAAGAACGCGTCCAAGGTGATCATCGTCCCCGGCTACGGCATGGCCGTGGCGCAGGCCCAGCACGCGCTGCGCGAGATGTGCGACCGGCTCAAGGAAGCGGGCGTGGAGGTGAAGTACGCCATCCA
>NZ_JAUXZW010000058.1 GCF_030693805.1 Phenylobacterium sp. | reverse complement strand
CGTAAAAGTGACCCTGGGCCCCAAGGGCCGCAACGTGGTCATCGAAAAGTCCTTCGGCGCTCCGCGCTCGACCAAGGACGGCGTCTCGGTCGCCAAGGAAATCGAACTGGCCGACCGTTTCGAGAACCTCGGCGCTCAGCTGATCCGCGAAGTCGCCTCCAAGACCAATGACAAGGCCGGCGACGGCACCACCACCGCCACCGTGCTCGCCCAGGAGATCGTGGTCGAGGGCCTGAAGTCGGTCGCGGCCGGCATGAACCCGATGGATCTGAAGCGCGGTATCGACAAGGCCGTGATCAAGATCGTCGAAGAGATCAAGAACTCCTCGCGCAAGGTCACCACCAACGCCGAGATCGCCCAGGTCGGCACCATCTCGGCGAACGGCGACGAAGAAGTCGGCGCGATGATCGCCAAGGCCATGGCCAAGGTCGGCAACGAAGGCGTCATCACCGTCGAGGAAGCCCGCTCGCTGGAAACCGAGCTGGACGTCGTCGAAGGCATGCAGTTCGACCGCGGCTACCTGTCGCCCTACTTCATCACCAACGCCGAGAAGATGGAGGTCGAGCTCGAAGAGCCCCTGATCCTGCTCTTCGAACAGAAGCTGGCCTCGCTCCAGCCGCTGCTGCCGGTTCTGGAAGCCGTCGTGCAGTCGGGCCGTCCGCTGCTGATCATCGCCGAGGACGTCGAAGGCGAAGCCCTGGCCACCCTGGTGGTCAACAAGCTGCGCGGCGGCCTGCGAGTCGCGGCCGTCAAGGCTCCGGGCTTCGGTGATCGCCGCAAGGCGATGCTGGAAGACATCGCCATCCTCACCGGCGGCCAGCTGATCAGCGAAGACCTTGGCATCAAGCTCGAGAACGTCACCCTCGACATGCTCGGCAAGGCCAAGAAGGTCCAGATCACCAAGGACGACACCACCATCGTCGACGGTTCGGGCGACAAGGCCGACATCGAAGGCCGCATCACCCAGATCAAGCGTCAGGTCGAAGACACGACCTCCGACTACGACAAGGAAAAGCTGCAGGAACGCCTGGCCAAGCTCGCCGGCGGCGTTGCGGTGGTCCGCGTCGGCGGCTCGACCGAAGTCGAAGTGAAGGAAAAGAAGGACCGCGTCGACGACGCCCTGAACGCGACCCGCGCGGCCGTGGAAGAAGGCATCGTCCCCGGCGGCGGCGTCGCTCTGCTGAAGGCTTCGAAGGTTCTCGACGGCTTCAAGGGCGACAATGACGACCAGGAAGCGGGCGTCGCCATCGTGCGTCGCGCGCTGCAGGCTCCGATCCGTCAGATCGCCGAGAACGCCGGCGTGGAAGGCTCGATCGTGGTCGGCAAGGTTCTGGAAAACAGCTCGCCCACCTTCGGCTTCAACGCCCAGACGGAAGAGTATGTCGACATGGTCCAGGCCGGCGTCATCGACCCGGCGAAGGTCGTGCGTACGGCTCTGCAGGACGCCTCCTCGGTGGCCGGCCTGCTGATCACCACGGAAGCCGCGATCGTCGAGGCCCCCAAGAAGGGCGGCGGCGCCCCGGCGATGCCGGGCGGCGGCATGGGCGACATGGACTTCTAAGTCCACGTCTCCAGTCGACTTGAGAATGAGGGGCGGGGCCGCAAGGCTCCGCCCTTTTTCTTTGCGCCGTTCGCCGCTTCCGTCTTTCGCCTGCGGCGAAACCGCTACCTCTTGCCCAGGCCCAGCACCAGGTGACCGACCCAGCTCACCGCGCCGGTGACGATCGCGGCCAGCACGCCTGGCACGAAGCCGTCGACGGTGAAGCCGCCCAGCAGCAGCGCCACCAGCCCGATCATCGCGGCGTTCACCACCAGCAGGAACAGGCCCAGCGTCACCAGGGTCAGCGGCAGGGTGAGCACGAACACCACCGGGCGCACGAAGGCGTTGACGATCCCCAGCAGCAGGGCCGCGACGATCAGGCTGCCGACGCCGGAATAGCTGACGCCGGGGATCAGGGCGGCGGCCAGCCACAGGCCAAGCGCGGCGATCAGAGCACGTATGAGGAAGCGGACCAGCATCGCGACGACGTCTCCAGCGTGAACCCAAGCTTGAGCGTGCCGCGCCGTGGGCGCCGGCGCAATCACTCTCCGGCGACGGTTTCCAGGGACGGCACCGTCTGCGACAACCGCCCGCCGACGCGGATCGGCTCGATGCGGCGCGCCAGCCCGGTGGCGTCGTCGGTCTCCACGAACACGCCGCACAGCGTGGCCGGACCCTCAGCCGGCTTGTAGCGGCCGCCGGAGATGCGCGTGGTGAAGCGGCGCAGCGGCTCTTCCTTCTGGTTGCCGATGACGCTGTCGTAGTCGGCGCAGGCGCCGGCGTCTGTCTGGTAGGCGGTGCCTCCGGTCAGGATCTGCGCGTCGGCCGTCGGCACATGGGTGTGGGTGCCGACCACCAGACTGGCGCGCCCGTCGCAGAAGTGGCCCATGGCCATCTTCTCCGAGGTCGCCTCGGCGTGCATGTCGACGATCACCGCGTCCGCCGCGGACCCCAACGGGCAGGCCTCCAACTCGCGGTCGACCGAGGAGAACGGGTCGTCCAGCGCATCCATGTGCACCCGACCCAGGAGGTTGATCACCAGCACGCGACGCCCGGCGTCGGTCTCGAACATCTGCGCGCCGCGGCCGGGCGCGTAGGTGAGCGCCGGATAGTTCAGCGGCCGCACCAGGCGCGGCTCACGGATGATGTAGGTCAGCGCTTCCTTCTGGTCCCAGGCGTGGTTGCCCAGCGTCAGGCAGTCGGCGCCGGAGTCGAACAGCTCGCGTGCGGTGTTCTCGGTGATGCCGAAGCCGGCGGCGGCGTTCTCGGCGTTGACCACGACGAACTCCAGCCCCAGCCGCCGGCGCAAGGCTGGCAGGTGGTCGGCCACCGACTCGCGGCCGGAACGCCCGACGACATCCCCAAAGAAGGCAAATCTCATGCGCGCGCCCTAGGCCTTTACTTCGAAATAGCCGGTCTCGGTGAGCACGGCGTCCAGACGCTGGTCATGCTCGCCCATCGGAACCGCGTCCACTTCCTGCCCGGAGTAGGCGAGGCCGAGTACGAAAACCGACTTCAACGCCCGTAGGTTCGCCAGGGTGCGATCATAATGGCCGCCGCCCTGTCCCAGGCGCCCGCCACGGCGGTCGAACGCGAGCAGCGGACAGATCACCAGGTCAGGATGCAGCTCGGGGGCTGACGCCGGCGGCGAGGGCACGCCCACGGCGTCCGGCTCCAGGTCCATGTCCGCTTCCCAGGCGCGGAAGATCAGCGGCTGGTCTTTCGCAAGCGCCACCGGCAGGGCGAACATCGCGCCGGTCTGGCTGATCCGGCGGATCAGCGCGCTGGGGTTCATCTCCGAGCCCGAGGCGTGGTAGCCGGAGAACATCGCGAACGCGGGAAGGCGCTCCATCGGCAGGTCGGCGGCGGCGATCTCGCCGGCACGCGGCCCGGCGCGCGCCAGCTCGGCGCGGAGGGTGCGCATCCGCGCGCGAAGGGCGGCTTTGTCGGTTTGCGAGGGATCCACGCGCCACGCATAGCAGGAAAGTGGATGGGTGGCGGCGCCGCGAGAGCCGTGAAGGTGGTTAAATTCCCCTCGGACCTGCTGTAGACAGGTGGGCGCCGTGTGTCCGGGTCCACGGACCCGGCCAGGGACAGCTCCCTTAGAGGTGAATTAAGGTCCCCGGGAATTTGGCCTTCGACGCGAGCCGCAGCAGACCCGCCAAGATCCAAGGTAGTGCGTCGGGCGGCGGTTCTCAACCGGCCTGACGCCGCACGTCCCACATTCCCCACAGCGCGTCCTGCAGATCCCCAGCGAACCGCGCGGCGTCAAACAGCGGCTGATCGCCAAGACGCTCGCGCAGGCCGGCGCGCACAGTCGCAAGCGCCGGGAGGTCGGCCGCCCGCCGGAACGCCATGGCCACGTACTCCGCTTGGTCCTGTGCGATCCAGTCGGCGAGACCGGCGTTACGGGCCACGCTCTCGCCGACGTGGGACAGGAAACGGTCGCCGCGCAGCGTGATCACCGGTACGCCCATCCAGGCGGCCTCCGCGCTGGTGGTCCCGCCGGGATAAGGGAACGGATCGAGGGCGATGTCGACGCGGCCGTAGGCGGCCAGCAGGTCGGCGCGCGACGAGGGGCCCTCCAGGATCAGCCTGTCTGCGGGAACGCCGTGGACGGCGAAGCGGTCCAAGGTCTCGTCGGTGGTCTTCCGCGATCCGAACTGGACGGTCTTCAGGAACAGCCGCGAGCCATCGACCGCCTTCAGGATTGAGGCCCAAAGCGCCACCACGGGGTCGTTCAGCTTGGTGAGGTTGTTGAAGGACCCGAAGGTGACGCCTTCGCCCTTCAGCGCCGGCAGCGGGGCCACGTCCGGCGCGGCCACGGGTGGCGTCAGGCAGAGGTAGGAGTCGGGCAGTCGCCACGGGCGTTCGACGAAATGATCGGCCTCGCCGACGGGAAGCACCCAGGGATCGCCGATGACGTAGTCGATCTCCTTTATCCCAGTGGTGGCGAAATACCCGAGCCACGTGGCCTGCACCGGCGCGGCCTTCCAGGCGAACAGCGGCAGGCGGTTGTGCCCGGTGTGCCCGGCCAGATCGATCAGCAAATGTACGCCGTCGTCGCGGATGCGGCTGGCCGCGGCGGCGTCGTCGAGCCCATGGATCGGGGTCCAGGCGGCGAACCGCGGCCGGATGCGGTGCGTCAGGTCGGTCTTGCCCGGTCGCGTCGGATAGGCGACCAGCTCTACGCGCGCCGGGTCGATGTGGTGCAGCACGCTCTCCAGGAAGAATCCCACCGCATGATCGCGAAGGTCGCCCGACACCAGGCCGACCCGTAGCCGTTGCGGGTTCGGATCGACGGTCCAGGTGGAGAACGGCGTCGCGCGCCCAGCGACGATGCGGCCGAAGCGCTCAGCTTCCTCGCGCAGCGCCTGCGGCGTCTCGCGCGGCATGTAGTTGCGCACCAGCAGCAGGTTGCTGCGGGCTTCGATCAACTGCGGGTCGATCTCCAGCGCGTGGCGATAACAGGCCTCGGCTTCGGCCAGTCGGCCCACGTCCTTGAGCAGGACGCCGAGATTGCACAGGGCGTCGGCGGACTCGGGTTGCAGTTCGAGAGCACGGCGGATGCTGGCTTCCGCCTCGGCCGCGCGTCCCAGGCCCTTAAGCGCCGCACCGAGGTTGCCGTGGGCGCGCGCATGGTCGGGATGCGTCTGCAGCAGCTCGCGGAACGTGGCCTCGGCCTCCGGCAATCTGTCCTGACGGAACAGCAGGACGCCGAGCTCCAGCTGCGGATCGGCCCACTGGGGGTTCAGCGCCACGGCTTGGCGAAAGCTGGCCTCGCCGTCCACCAGCCGACCCAGCGCGCTCATCGCCAGACCCAGGTTGTGATGCGCGTCGGACTCTGCGGGCGCCAGGGTCAGCGCCTTCTCCAGCGCCGGCACGGCCTCAGCGGCCCGGCCTAACGTGGTCAGCGCGGCGCCGTAGGCCTTCCACCCAAAGCTGTTTTGCGGGAATCGGTAGGTGAGATCCTGCGCCAAGGCCACGGCCTCGCCAGGGCGACTCTCACGCAACGCGGCAATCACCGCCTCAACCTCGGCAGGCGGAAGCGCCTGGGCGAGCCGCGCCTCCAACGCCTCGACTGCGGGCCCCCTCAGGCCGAGCGTGCGGCGTTTGGCGAGAGTCTCGCGCGCCTCGTCGATCTGGCCTGCGTCGCTCAGCGCCTGGATGTAGCTGAGCCAGAACTGAGGGATCGCCGGGTTGGCCTTCAACGCCGCGCGGAAGTGCGGCAGCGCAGCCTGAGGCGATCCGCCCTGCAACAGCAGCGCGCCGAGGTTGTGGTTGGCGTCAGGATGCTTTGGCGCGAGCTTCAGCACTGCGGCGTAGAGTCGCCTGGCCTCGTCGACCCGACCCGCGCGGTGGTGGTTCACCGCCTCGGCGAGCACGTGTTCGCTGCGCAGGCCGCGCCCCGCCACGGCTAGCGGTAGCCGTGAGCGTCGCGGACGAAGTCCACGAGCCGACCCTCATGCTCGATCAGCAGGCGCTCGGCGCGGATACCCTCGCGGTCCATCTCCGCCAGGATGTCGCGGGCGCGCCACTGGCTCGGCACGATCACCACATCGATCAAACGATCCTTCAGCACGTCGCGGAAGACGATTTCCTGGCCCGCGCCTGGAACGAAGCTGCCCGCTTTCTCGGGGTCCGAATCCACCACAAGGGGGAAGCGCTCCGCGTCGGCGCCGAACTGATGAATGAAGGCCGCCGCCTTGCCGGTGCCGCCCCAGATCGCCACTGTCAGCCCCTCGTGCGCCAGCGCATCGAGCTGGGCCCGCACCTTGGCGCGACTGTCGGCGACGCGCGCGCGGAAGGCCTGGGCCGCAGCGGCCTGCGCCAGGCGCTCCTGCGGGACGCCCAGTCGAACCAGGGCGTAGACCACCTCCCCGTCGTAGCCGTGAGCCAGTTCCACCACTTCGCCGGCCCGCGCCATCATGGTGCGGAAGGACTGCGTCGTGAAATGCGAGGCGTGCTCGTAGAAGAAATCCACAAGCCGCGCGGTCTCGAACACCCGGTCGATACAGGGCGTCTCGACGAACATCCAGCACGGCCGCTCAAGTCGCGAGGCCGCCCAGGCGAACTGTTCCAGCAGCGCCGCGGGCTCGGTCAGATGCTCGATGACATGGCGGATCACCACAGCGTCCGGCGCGTAGGCCGCCATGTCGGACAATGGCTCGAACAATCGCGCATGGAATTCCAGGTCAGGCGCGGTGGAGGCGTGCGTGCTGGGATCGAAGCCGACGAAGCGCCCCGTCCCGCCGCTGGCGCGCGCCAGACCACGCAGGAAATGACCCTCGCCGCAGCCGATCTCGACGATCGACGGGCTCTGCGGCAACAGCGCCAGCAGCCGCTCGCTGGTCTCGGCCAGATGGCCGCGCCAAATCGATCCGTCGTTGAACATCCGGTTCGGGCTGCTGCGATAGGGTACGGCGTCGTAACGGAAGCCGCGGTTCCACACATGCGAGCAGGCCGGGCACTGCACGAACTGGTGCGGCAGCCGGCTCATGCCGCTGGCCTGGCTGGCTGACTGCGGCCAGCCCAGGGTGGCGAGCGGCTGCAGGCCGCCGTCGAAGAAGTCCGCGGCCACCGTATGGCCGCACACCGGGCAGGGCGCGTGCACGAGCGAAGGCTGCAAGCTTAAGCGAGCCCCGAGCGCGGCCCGGCGATCAAAGGCCGGCGAGCTTTTCGATGCGTTTGGCGGCGTTCTCCAGGGAGAGAACGGCGCGGGTCTCGACCCGGGATTGGTCGGTGCGCAGGCGGGTGAGCTCGGCCTGCTGGGCGGCGAGGCGGCCCTTGGCGTCGGCCAGCTCGTCGGCCAGCAGCAGGGCGCCCATCAGCAGCAGGCGGGTGTCGCCGAGCTGGCCCATGTCCTGCGACACCTGGCGCACCTGACGGTCGAAGATCTCCGCCAGTTCGCGCAGGTGCTGTTCCTGGCCGTCCGCACAGCCAACGGCGTAGGGGCGGCCGTTCACCTCGATGGTCACCTGAGCCATGGTCTTCAAGCCTCCGTCGGTTCGGACGGCGTCTGGCCGTCCAGGGCGGCGCGGATCTCGGTGATCGCGCGTCCGAGCGCGGCCGAGGCTTCGGCGCCGGCTTCTTCGAGCTGGCGCTCGCGGGCGCGGGCCTGATCCAGTTCCGCCGCCAACGCGGCGCGGTCCTGCGCGAACGCGGCGTCCGTCTCGGCCTCGGCCGAGGGAACGCGCTGCGCCTGCTGCTGTTCCAGCAGCGTCACGGCCCGCTCAAGCCGTCGTGCGGCTTGGTCCAGGGCGTTCTCGCCGATGGCCTCTCGGATCATTCCACGCTCCTTGCTGTGGTTAATCTATAGACCGCGTGGGCGTTCGACCGGAAGCCCGTAGCGCGCGTAAGCCGCAGGGGAGCGCGCCTTGACCCTCACGCGTGCGCGTGCGACGCCGCGCGCGCTTCCCGCACCCATTAACGAGTCTGCGCAAGGCCCTTCGATGTCCGCTCCCCTTCAGACGATGGCCGACGCTATTCGTGTGCTCTCAATGGACGCCGTCCATAAGGCGAAATCAGGCCACCAAGGCATGCCCATGGGCATGGCCGACGTCGCCACGGTGCTCTGGACGAAGTTCCTGAAGTACGACGCCTCGGCGCCGGAGTGGGCCGATCGCGACCGCTTCGTGTTGTCGGCGGGCCACGGCTCGATGCTGATCTACGCCCTCCTGCACCTCACGGGGTTCGAAGCGGTGACCATGGATCAGATCCGCAACTTTCGGCAGCTGGGCTCGAACACGCCTGGCCACCCGGAGTACGGGCACACGCCAGGCGTGGAGACCACCACAGGGCCGCTAGGGCAGGGGATCGCCACCGCCGTCGACATGGCCATGGCCGAGCGGCACATGGCCGCCCGCTTCGGCGATGACCTGGTCGACCACCGTACCTGGGTGATCGCCGGCGACGGCTGCCTGATGGAGGGCGTCAGCCATGAGGCGATCAGCCTGGCGGGCAGGCTGAAGCTCGCCAAGCTGACGGTGCTCTTCGACGACAACAACACCACCATCGATGGCGAGGCGACGATCTCGGAGTCCGGCGACCAGGTGGCGCGGTTCAAGGCGGCGGGTTGGGCGGTGAAGGTCGTCGACGGCCACGATTTCGGGAAGATCGCGGGCGCCTTGCGCTGGGCTACGCGCCGCAGCCGCCCGACGATGATCGCCTGCCGCACCAAGATTTCTAAGGGCGCGGGCCGGAAGGAAGGCGATCCGCATAGCCACGGATACACCCTGTTCGACGACGAGATCGCCGATGCGCGCCGCGCCATGGGCTGGTCGCACGAGCCGTTCGTGACGCCGGAAGAGGCGCTGAAGCCCTGGCGCGCGGCCGGCAGGCGCGGCGCCAAGCCCCGCCGCGCCTGGGAGACCAAGCTCTCCCGCGCACCGCTAAAGGCCGAGTTCGAACGCGCCGTGCAGGGCGAGCTTCCGGCCGACGCCTTTGCGCGCCTCGACGCCTATATGTCCGAGCTGGTCGCCACCAAGCCCGCCAACGCCACGCGCGTGCATTCTGGCTCGGCGCTGGAGCAGATCGTCCCGGCGGTGGCCGAGATGGTCGGCGGATCGGCGGACTTGACCGGATCCAACAACACCTTCGTCAAGGGCATGGTCCCGTTCGACCAGCCAGACTATGCCGGGCGCTATGTCCACTATGGCGTGCGCGAGCACGGCATGGCCGCGGCGATGAACGGCATGGCGCTGCACGGCGGGGTGATCCCCTATTCCGGCACCTTCCTCACCTTCGCCGACTACAGCCGCCCGGCGATCCGCCTGGGGGCGCTGATGGGCGTTCGCGTGGTGCATGTGATGACCCACGACTCTATCGGCTTGGGCGAAGACGGCCCGACACACCAGCCGGTGGAGCACCTGGCCTCGCTGCGCGCGATCCCCAACCTCAACGTCTACCGCCCGGCCGACGCCATCGAGGCCGCCGAGTGCTGGAAGCTCGCCCTGCAGTCGAAATCCACACCGTCGATCATGGCGCTGTCGCGGCAGAAGGTCCCGGCGGTGCGCACAGAAGCAGCGGGTGAGAACCTGTCGGCGCGCGGCGCCTATGAACTGCGCGAGGCCTCGGGTGCGGCGCGCGCGACGATCTTCGCCACCGGCACCGAGGTCTCCATCGCTGTCGCCGCGCGCGACCTGCTCGAGGCCGAGGGGATCAGCGTGCGGGTGGTCTCGGTGCCCTGCTGGGAGCTGTTCGAGGCGCAGGACGCCGGCTACCGCGCCGGCGTCATCGGCGAAGCGCCGGTGCGGGTGGCCGTCGAAGCCGCGGTGAAGATGGGCTGGGAACGGTTCATCGGCGAGGACGGGGTGTTCGTCGGCATGACCGGCTTCGGCGCCAGCGCGCCCAGCGAGAAGCTATACGAGCATTTCGGATTGACGGCTCAGGCGGTCGCGGATGTGGTCAAGCGCAAGCTCGCGTGACCCCGCAGGCCCTTCGCGCGGCGCGCCAGGGGTTGACTTAGAGCGTCCCCGCCCGAAGAAAGCCTCGCGCAATCAACAGGCCGCATCACGGCCGTCGTCTGTCAGGAGACCCTCGATATGACCGTTCGCGTCGCGATCAACGGCTTTGGCCGCATTGGCAGGCTGGTGCTGCGTTCGATCGTCGAGCACGCGCGCCGCGACATCGAGGTGGTGGCGATCAACGACCTGGGCCCGGTGGAAACCAACGCCCACCTGCTACGCTACGACAGCGTGCACGGTCGGTTCCCGGGAACGGTCACCGTCGACGGCGACTCGATCGACGTGGGCCTGGGCAAGATCAAGGTCACCGCGATCCGCAATCCGGCCGAGTTGCCGCATCGCGAGCTGGGCGTCGACATCGCGCTGGAATGCACGGGCCTGTTCACCTCGAAGGACAAGGCCAAGGCTCACCTGGACGCCGGCGCCAAGCGCGTGCTGGTCAGCGCGCCCTGTGACGACGCCGACAAGACCATCGTCTTCGGCGTCAATCATCAAACCCTGACCGCCGCCGACCTGATCGTCTCCAACGCGTCCTGCACCACGAACTGCCTGGCCCCGATC
>NZ_JAUXZW010000043.1 GCF_030693805.1 Phenylobacterium sp. | reverse complement strand
ATCAACACCAGGGGAAGCGCGCTCAGGATCCACGCCGACATCCGACCTTCGCTGGACATCGCACGTACGCGCCGGCCGAGCATGATCCGGCCGCGGATCACGTTCGCCAGGTTGCTGAGGATCTCCGCGAGGTTGCCGCCGGTCTCCCACTGGATGCCGACGCTGACAGCGAAGAAATGCGCGTCCTCAGACCCCGTGCGTCGCGCGAAGTTGCGAAGCGCGTCGCGGAATTCGACGCCATAGGTGGTCTCGTCGACGACGATGCCGAACTCGCTGCCGATGGGGTCGCCCATTTCCTCGGTGACGAGCTGGACAGCCGAGATCACCGGGTGGCCGGCGCGCAAGGCGCGCACGATGATGTCCAACGCCAGCGGGAGTTGTTCCTCGAGCTGCTTGCGCCGCTTCTCGCGCCGGCCGGAGATCCACGACCACGCGAAGCAACAGGACAACCCCGCCGCGCCCAGCATGGACAGAAGCATCTCCGAAGGGCCTACCCCACGCCCGGACGCGCGAAGCACGACCATAGCCACCGCCCAGAGCGCGACCGTCGCGCCCAACAGGTATCCAAACAGTCGCGTCGGGGTCGTCTCCACAGCCGCCTGACGGAGGAACTCAGCGGCCCGGTCATGCATCCGCACCAGCACCAAGGCCTGGAACCGCGGTGACACCGGGCGGCGCACCAGCGCTTCATAGACCTCGCGCCGACCCATCCCGGATTCCAGCATGGTCAGGCGCCGGTTCACGCGGCGCGACTTTTCATGCCCGGCGAAGAACAACGACGCCCCGCCCTGGACGAGCAGCACCGCCCCCAAGAAGGCAAAGACGAAGATCAGCGGAAACAGGATCTGACCCACGGCGTCAGGCCCTGCGCGCAGGGTTGAACATCTCGAGCGGCAAGGTCAGCCCCCGCGCCAGCATGTGTTCGACGAACTTCGGACGGATGCCGGTCGGCTCGAAGTCTCCCAGCACCTCGCCCTTGGCGCCGCGGCCGGTGCGACGAAAGCGGAAGATTTCCTGCATGGAGACGACGTCCTGCTCCATCCCGACAACTTCGGAGATCGACACCACGCGACGGCGTCCGTCCTCCATGCGCTCGACCTGAACGACCACGTTGATGGCCGATGCGATCTGTCCGCGAACCGACCGAGCCGGTATGTCCAGCCCGGCCATGCCGATCATCTGCTCGATCCGCGAGAGTGCGTCGCGCGCGGTGTTGGCATGGACGGTGGTCATCGAGCCTTCGTGGCCGGTGTTCATCGCCTGCAGCATGTCGAACGCCTCGCCAGCCCGGACTTCACCCACGATGATCCGGTCAGGCCGCATGCGCAGGGAGTTTCGGACCAGGTCGCGCTGCGTGACCTCGCCGCGCTCCTCGATGTTGGCGGGACGCGTCTCCAGACGCCCGACGTGTGGCTGCTGCAGCTGCAACTCCGCGGAATCCTCGATCGTCACGATCCGTTCGCTCTGGTCGATGAACGCGGACAGGGCGTTGAGCAGCGTCGTCTTGCCGGAACCGGTGCCTCCGGAAATCAACAGGTTCCGCCGCGCGCGCACCACCATCTGCAGCACCAACGCCATGTCCTCGGTGATCGAACCGAGTTCGACCAGGCGGGCGATATCGATCGGCTTGGACGCGAACTTTCGGATGGAGACCAGCGGGCCGTCCACGGCCAGCGGCGGGATGATGGCGTTGACACGCGAGCCGTCGGCCAGGCGCGCGTCGACCATCGGTTGGGATTCGTCGACCCTGCGACCCACCGCCGAGACGATTTTGTTGACGATGCGGATCAGGTGCCGGGAATCCTGGAAGCGGACGTCCGTCAGCTCCAGCTTGCCGCCTCGCTCCACATAGACCTTGTCGTGGGTGTTGATCAGGATGTCGGTGATCGAGTCATCCTTCAGGAGCGGCTCCAGCGCACCGAGACCCAGCAGTTCATCGAGAATATCCTCGATCAGCTGATCGACCTGCGGCACCGAAAGCAGACGCTTCTCATCCGCCAACAGGTTGCGCACTTCGCCGCGGATTTCGCCGCGGAGGGTCTCGCGCGGGATCCGCTCCAAGGCGCTCAGGTTCAAGACATCCAGCAGCCGCTTGTGCAGACGCACCTTGAGCGCCAGTCCACCCTCGACCGTCGCCGATTGGGCCGGACGCGGAGCGTCGTTTGCCGCGGGTTGCTCGTCCTGCCACAGCGCCATCTCTATCTCCCCCACCGGCTGGTCCGCGTCGCCGTAGCGGCCTGCTGCGGCACCAGCATCTGCGCCAGCTCGCTCAGCGCGCGCTCGACCTTGGTTCCACGCTTCAGGGTGCGCAGGGCGACGCCCTGGTTGATCGCTTCGCCGATCATCTTGGGATCGTCCGGCACCACGACGTCGAAGCTGCGCCCGACCGCGCGTTCCACCGATTTGAGCGAGACCCCAGAGGGGGCGTCGCCACCGACGCGATTGCAGATCAGCAGCGGCGGCGTCTGGTCGAGCGATTGCAGCGACAGCGTATGCAGCTGACGGCGCATGAGGTGGGCGTGAGGCACCGACAGATGGCTGACGACAGCGATGCGATCGGCGAGCGACAGCGCGCGGTTGCTCCACGCAGTCCAGGCGGACGGCATGTCCATGAGGATCACGTCGAACTCGCGCCGCAGCGCCGCTAGGAGCGCCTGGACGGCCTCCGGGCTAACCGCGTCGAGCGTCATGAACTGCCGCGGCGCCGCCAGTACGCGAGCGCCGCTGATATGAGCGGCGAGTTCGGTGGCGAAACTGACCTCGGACAACCCCTGGCCGGCGGCCAGGACGTCGTCGAGGGTCAAAGCGTCCTGCATGTCGAGGTACATCGCCGCGCAACCGAACTGCACGTCGAAGTCGACGACGCAAACACGCTGGCCGCGGTCGGCGAGCACCGCCGCCAATTGGGTCACCAGCACCGTGGCGCCCACGCCGCCGCCGGCCTTGAGGACCCCAACCACCAGAGAGTCATGCGACGGGCCGGTGGGTTCGACTTCGCGCCGGAGCAGAACGCGCTCCAGGCTGGCGGCGAACGACGGTTCGGTGATCGGCGCGGGCAGGACGTCGGCCGCGCCCGCACGGATCAGTTTCCGCGTGGTCTCGACCGTAGGATTGTCCAGGAACACGATCACGCCGTCGGGTCGTTCGGCCTGCGAGAGCGCCATGCTCAACCGTTCGACGTCCGAAGGGACCGCTGCGTCGACGCTGACGATGACCGCGTCGGCGCCGCCGAATCCGCCGCTCCATGCACGTCCCAACGACTGGAAGCGCACTTGCGGGAACAGGCTCACGAGCGCCGCCCCAGGCCCGGCCGGCGGGAAGGCGTCGGGCGCGTAGTCGACGCGGAATGACGCCGCGGGACTTTCACCCGAGCTTGCGCCCTCGGACGATTGAACCGGGGTCAGACGAAGCCTCACGGACGAAATCATCAGTTCAAATCCTCTCCGCTCAGCGTGGTCGTCATCGACGGCAGGGTCAGTGTCGGACGGCCGAAGATCTGCAGGGCGCCTGGTGCAAATCTCAGGCCGGTCAGGCGCACGGTGACGAGCGGTTCGACATCGGGCGCGTAGGGGTTGCCGACGACGCCCAGTCCGACGTGCTCGTAGACCACCTCGACGTTCGAGGCCTGCAGCGCCGGGTCGAAGACCTGCATGCGCGTGACGATTGCGGTGAACACCGTGGCGTCGGACGCCCCTGTCGAGCAGCCCGCCGAATTGCAGGTGATGGTCGGCACCGAGGCGATCGGCACGGGCAGTCCGTTGCCGCCGGATTCGGCCGACCAATCCTTGCGCATCTCCATGGAGACCATCGGGTTGACGACCGCATATCGCGCGCCGGCTCGGGTCGCCGCCTTGGCGCGGTTGATCTCGAAGGCCAGGCGGCCCATGTCGACGATACCGACCATCATCGCCACGAAGATCAGACCCACCAGCGCGAATTCGACACTGCCGGACCCGCGCTCAGACGCCAGGAATGCATGTCTCGACCTGCCCATCACTCGGTCCAGGCCTGGGCGTTGTCGACCGACACGCTGGTGATGTTCAGGCTCGGCAGCAGGCCGCCGAACGCGACCGCATAGGGCGCGCTCGCGGTGACCCTCACAGTCGGGATGTTGAGCACGTCGGCGTACCGACCCTTGTAAGTCCCGGCGCTGTTGCTGACGCAACTCACCGCGACCTGCACGGTGGCGTCCGACGTCCAACCCGTCACCAGCGGCGCACCGGAACCGGACACCGTGCCGGTCCGCGCCAAGCGCTGCACCCGCTCCACGTCCGGGGCGCTCAAGCCGGCGCAGGTCATCGGCAGGCGCGCGGCGAATCTCGCAGCATCCCGCGACGCCGACGACACGATATTGTAGGCCCAGAACAGTCGGCCGGCCTCGTAGAAGCCGAACATCAACACCGACATCAACGGCAGGATGAGCGCGAACTCGACGCCGGAGGTGGCCGTCGTATCCAGGATGAATCGACGCAGCCTATTCATAGAGGCGCACCGAATAGAGCTTGGTTTCCTTGCCCACGGCGGACGTGTCCGTGGTCGCACCGATGATCTCGCCATAGATCGCCTGGTTGGCGGCCGGCGCGATCAGGAACAGGTCGATGTAGGAGATGACCGGAACCGTGGTGTTTGGGCGCGGCGGATTGGCCACGCAGTTGATGACGACCGCGGAGATCGTGCGCCGGTCAGGGCCCGCCGGCGGCGTCGTCTTGTTGCACTGGGCGGTGGCGAAATCCTTGTCGTTGCCCGTCGTGTCGGCTTGGCTGGCGGAGAAGGTTCGCGTGATCTGGTTGTTCAACTGGGCGAGCTCCCAGTTGTAGACCTGGAACCGGGTCGGCGACGTGGCGCCCGCGCCGCCGGAAGGACCGTAGGCCGCCCATCCAGACCCGGTCGCGCCCGAGGGAACCTGCGGCGTGTAGGTCGACGGATTGGCGATCGAGCTGTGGTTTCGGGCGAAATATGCGCTCGCACACCAGACGCCGCTGCCGATGCCGCCCGCCGAGGCGCTTTGGCCGTTATCGACCGGCAAGCCCATCGGCGAGGTCGCGTTCCCCGCGGGCGGGCACTGGTTGGTCGGCTCCGGGACGTTGTTGGGGCCGCAGGTGTTGGCGTTCGCCTTGATGCCGACGATGGTGTTCTGCGAGGGGGCGTAGGCGGGATCTCCGGTCAGGCCGTTGGTGCCGCCTTGCCCGAAAATGTCGAAGCGTGTGTTGAAGTAGGCGTCGGCCGAGGTGACATTGCCGAACCGCGCCTCGACGTTCTTGCCATAGCATTCCGCCAAGGGCGGATTGCGCCCCATGGCTTCCTTGATGAGGTTGCCGGACGATGAGCCGTTTACGGTCAGGAAGCCGTAGAATCCAGGCGCCGGGTTCTGGTTGCCCGCAGGCACAGTCAGCACAAGCGACTGGCCCACATGGTTGTCGGCGTCGAAGTTCGGCTCGCTCGCCTCAAGCGGATTGCAGACCGCCAGCGGCGGCACCTTGCAGATCGCCGCTCCGTAACCCGCCACCGCATGGGCGCGGACGCTCAGACTGGTCACGCGGGCGAAGGCGCCGAACGTCAGGCCGAGGCTGCGCGGCGCAAGGTTGATCTGGATGAAGTTGGCGTCGGAGTCGGCGGTGTAGGCGGTGCGCGTCGTCAGATCCTGGAGGAAGCTGATGTCCGCGTTGGCGACGGTGACGTTCGCCTCCGCCACGCCGGCTAGTCGCTGAGCGTTCTGGACCAAGGCGCCCTGCGCCGCCGCGGTGGCGCGCGCGACCGCGCCCGTGGTGCCGTCGAGCTGTGTTGCGCCGGCCAGAGCCGCAGCGTCGACCGCGGCTTCAATCTCGGATCGTAGCGCGAAGCCGCGACTGAGGTCCCAGGCCAGCGCACCGATCGCGAGTATGCCGCCGAGCGCGACTGCGATCAGCGGCGCGATGGCGCCGCTGTCGTCGCGCAGGAATCTCATTCGGCGCCGTTGCATCGGCTTGACCTCAGTTCCCGCCCGGAGCCCCGCCGCCCGACCCACCCGTGATCGAAATCGACGTGGTGGCGGTGCTGGTGGGCTGGATCACCTGGCCCTTTTCGTAGCGGGTCTGGCCAAGGGCCGTCCGCGGGCCGTTGGACGCCGGCGGAAGCCGCCGTGCGTACTTGGCGTCCGGATCGGCGATCTGGGCCGTCAGATTTTGATGGATCGCGTCCCCGAAGCCGGGATTGCGGGCTGCACAGCCGCCGAGCGCGGCAGCCGCGGCGATGAGCGTGATCAGGGTGCGCATGACAGCGGGCCTTTGCTTAGCGGAGGACATGGCCGTAGGCGCCGTCGACGCCGCCCTTGGTCGGATCTGCGCCCATCAGGACCTGGTCCTCGGCGCTCTTGCCGGCCCGTGCGGCGCGCTGCGCGCCGAACAGGAACAGCTCGAAGTCGGACGGCGGCGCGAAGCCGTCGGCGGGCGTCGCGTGGCGGCTCAGCGTCGGAGCGACCAGATGTGGCGTCACCACCAGAACGAGCTCGGTCTGGTTGCGCTGATAGCCGGTCGAGCGAAACAGCGCGCCGATCACCGGCAGGTCGCCGACGAACGGGTATTGCCGGACTTCGTTCTGGTAATCGTCGCGAAGCAGGCCGGCGATGGTGAAGGATTCGCCGTCGCGCAGTTCCACCGTGGTCTTGGCCCGGCGCACCTTGATGCCGGGAATGCGCAGGCCGCCGCTGGAGACCGAGACGCTGGGGTCGATGCTGGACACCTCCGGCGCGACCAGCAGGCTGATCACGCCGTCGTCGAGCACAGTCGGCGTGAAGCCTAACGAGATGCCGAACTGCTTGAACTCGACCGTGATGGTCGTGTTGTCGTTGTCGTCGATGTTCCTGGCCACAGGGATCGGGAACTCGCCGCCGGCAAGGAAATTGGCCGTGTCGCCAGACGAAGCCACCAGCGTGGGTTCGGCCAGGGTCTTGACCAGGCCCTTCTTCTCCAGCGCGTCGAACAGGATCCTGATGTCGGTGTCGCCGCCGCGGAAAAGCAGTTGCGTAAGCCCAATGCTGTCGAGGATCGAACCGGCGGTGTTCAACAAGGTGTCGCCGGTGCGGACCTGGACGTCGCTGTATTTGGAGCCGCCGATGTCGCCGGCCTCGGTGCTGATGCGCAGCGCCTTCGACGTGCTGCGTTCCATCTCCACGAAGCGGACCGACAGCATCACTTGCTGGGCGCCCTGGACCGACAGCATGTTCACGACCTTGCCGGGCGCATAGCTCTCGGCGAGCGCCACCGCCTGCTGCAGCTTGGGTCCGCTGCTGACGGCGCCGGAAAGCACGATGGACTCATTGGCCGGACGCACCGCGATGCCGGTCTCGTCAGGCATGATCTCGTGCAGCCGCACCTTCAGGCTGGCCACGTCGGCGGAGACCACCACATTCGTCGCGTTAAGCAGGCGGCGGCCTGGGCCATATATGCTGAGCGCCGTGGAGCCGAGCTTCTTGCCCACCACATAGACCGAGCGCGTCGAGAGCGGCAGCACGTCGGCGATTTCGGGATTGGCGATCATCAGTTCGGTGTAGGGCGCGTCCAGCTCCAGCACCTGAGACTGGCCGATCGGGACCACCAGTTCATAGCGATCGCCAGATTGAGCCTGGGCCACGCTGGCGCTCAGCGCGCCGACTCCCGCCGCTAGGGCGATCACGGCGGCGCGCAGCGTCGTCGTCCATCGTCCGTGGAATGTGTTGTGTTGGTTCATCGCCCCATCTTCCCGTTGTGACGCCTGCAGGCCTGGGCCTAGCGGACGGCCACCGAATATCCTGTGGTGGTGATCCCGCGGGTCACCTGGACCTGGCCGCCAGACGGCCCCCTCACGGCGACGCGACGCACAGTCGGTCGGCTGGGCGTCGGCGCAGCGCGCGGGGCCAGACCGCCAAGGTCGGACACGCGCGTCACCTGGCGGGTCAGCGGCGCTTCGTCGCCGATCTGGCGCAGCGCCAGCGAAACCTGCCCGACAGCTTGCGCAAGCGAGATCGCCTGGGCCTGCTCGGGCGTCACCTCGATGGTGATCGCCTTGGCGACTTGCGGCTTGTTGGCCGCCTCGTCGTCGCTCTGGTCGACGCCGAGCACCCGGATGTTCTCCGCCACCGCTTGGGTCAGCGTCGTGACGTTCTGATCTGCACCGGCCGAACGGGTGAGCAGGACGTCGACGCGGTCCCCGGGGAGCACGAAGCCGGCCACACCGGCCACGTCGTTGGACCGGAAGCTCACGGCGCGCATGCCGGGCGTCATCGCCGCTGACATGTTCGCCTTGCCTCCCGGAGCGGTGACACGGCCGGCCAGCACCGGCTCATTGGCGCTCATCGGCCGTAGGGCCATGCGGGCTCCACCGCTGGTCGCATCCTGTATCGACGCGAAGGCGCCAGGCGGCACCGAGCCTTGTGGATAGCGCGCGACCTTCAGCAGGCTTGCATTCAAGGTCACGCCACGCGCGATCGGCTGGGCGGCGACAACGACCGGTACGGTCGAGGCGAAGGCCGCTGTCCGCAAGTCGCTTTGGCGCTGCTGCGTCAGCCAGTTCTGCGTGAGAACGACTGCGATCAAGCCCAGGAACACGGCGATCGCGAGCGTCGCGATAGTGCGCATCTGCATGGCTTTCAGACTCCCCTGCCCTTGGCGACGGCTGCGCCGCGGGCGTATTCCGGCTCAATGTTTCCGGAAAACCTTAAGTTTTCGATGGGTGACCCGACTATCCATCAGCAAGCTCCGTCCGCGATACAGTTGCACACGCGGTTGAAACCCTCGACGATCGAGTCTCCGAGCATGATCGATGACCCGGCTATGGCCGCGCATACAATCGCGATAATCAACGCACATTCCGCTGCTACTGCGCCGTGCTCGCAAAACATAAAACGTACTGCAAGCATCAGCTTATCCACATTGAGGGAGAGAGCCGACGACGGCGAACCGCCGCCCTCGGCTCCCCAGTTCACTCAACTCGCGGGTGTGTAGTTGACGGCCTCGATCTGGTTGCCGGCCTTGCCAAGCGCGGCGCCGATCGAATTGCCGAGTGTCGTGGCGGCCAGCGCCAAACCCGAGCCGACGATCGCCAGGATCAAGGCGTACTCGGCGGCGGAGGCGCCGGAATCGTCTTTAATGAAGTCAGCAATAATCGTCATGTACAGCTCCTTCCACAATTCGCCGATTAGCTGGCGGGAGTGTAGTTGACGGCGTTGATTGCGTTACCGGCCTTGCCGAGCGCGGCGCCGATCGAGTTGCCGAGGGTCGTGGCCGCGAGCGCCAGGCCCGAACCAACGATCGCCAGGATGAGGGCGTACTCAGCAGCCGAAGCGCCGGAGTCGTCCTTAAGGAACGCAACAATCTTGTTCATTGGATCACTTCCTTTTCACACGTCTAGATTTAATCGCCGTCGAAACCGCGGATGTGAGTCAGGACTTCGCCACAGGGTCGCCCCCCACTGTCCGCCCAAACTAAGCCGTCAAAGAACAAGATTTTAACATTATGTAAAGCTTTATGTATCGTTAACGTTATGATTTCTATGGGAATTTAATTTTACTTTAATGTTCGTCAGATAGATGATCACCAGATGACTAGGTATGTCTCACTTTGAGACATAAATTCCACAATACCTGTCATGTGTGCGCCAAGATGGCGCACAGCGGGCTGCACACGACCCAATTACTCAGTCTCAATTCAGCTCAAAGATGATTTGTTGGTCAACGACCTTCCGGCGGGAAGCTCGTTCTACAGCAGCTTGGCTGCGCTTCAGGCTGAGATCGGCCGCCCGGAGCAATCTTGACGCAAAACCGCCGCGCACGGGGGCTTGCGAGCCACGATTGGTACGACCATAGGACACGAATTTAATTCGTTGTAAATAGCGACGTATTCCTGAGTGAAGATGTCGGGTTGTTTAAATTATTTTATAATATACCTATTTGGACGAAACTCGCTCATGATCTTCACTTGCATCTTCGCGTATTGCACGAATTCCGACAGTCGATGCTCTTATCTGTCTCGTTGCGCCGCTACAGGTGGAAATCTGACGTCTCTTGGACTCCGCCTGAAGTCCCCCAGCCGCAGCCGACAACTTCAAGATTTCGCCCGACAGGCGAGTCGCTACACTGAGGAACGCCGCCGCCGCCGCCGCCGCCCCGTGAGGGGCGGGGGTCACGGTCGAATGCGAGGTGTACAATTGGCTGTCCAGTGGGCAGGCTCTGCGTAAGGACTAGGCGCTGTGTCGCCTGAACGCGGCGCCTGGCTGGGCCAAGCCGCGCGGCGCCAGCCAGGCTGCGGCGACCGCGCACGCCGCGAGCAGCGCGATGGCGGCACACCGCTCAAGCGGCCCAAGAGCGTCGCTCGGGGCAAGAAGCAGCATGAACGGGGTGAAGGGCGGCGCCCAAATGAGCCAGTCGAGACGCCCATCCGCAGCGCCCAATTGCGCCAGTGCGCTGAAGAACACCAGCAGCAGCGCACCGAACACCGGCCGCGCTAGATTCTGTGCGCTGGGCACATCGCGCGCCCGCGCTCCCAGCCCCAACAACACAGAGCCGTACATCACGAAGGCCAGTACGAATACGACACCCGCCTGGAGCAGCGGCCATGGGCCTTCTAGAATGGGAAACAGCGCGGCCAACACTGCGCCTGCGCCTTGACCGCCGACTGCCGCGCCGGTGGCGGCCGCAGCAGCGCCCCACCCGGCCACCACGACCATCGAGACGGCCCCCACGCCCAACAGCTTGCCGAAGACCACTTCTGCGGGTCTGGCTGCGGACAGCAGGCTTTCTAGCGCGCGGTTCACGCGCTCGCGGACGATCGCCTGCATCAACATACCGAGCGCGCCGACGAGGTTGACCCATAGAAGCATCATCAGCGCGAACCGGCCGACGCGCCGGGGATCTGCCGCCGCCGCCGGGGCCGGCGCGTTGAAAGCGACATCGACGGCGCGCGCTTCGGCGAGCGCCGCCGGTTTTACGCCGCGTGCGACCAAGCGCTGGGCGGTCGCGGCAAGCATGAGGTCGCGGCGCAGCAAGGCGGTCGCGGTTGCCGACAGCGGCGCGCCCTTGAACGTCACGTCCAACCGGTCGGACTGAGGACGGGTGATCAGGATCTGCGACTGGCTGTCGCCCACGCCGTCGGCCGGCGCGACCGACCAACCTTCGAGATTGGCGGTCTCGCGGATCGAAGCCCAGGCGGCCTGGCTCAGCGCCGGGTCGTTCGTCTGTACCTCAAGGCGGCGTGGAGCGGTCTCCGAATGGGCCATCGCACTCAGCAGCAGAGCCGCCACGCCGACGATCACCGGGCCGGTGAGCAGCGCCAGCCAGAAGCTCGCCGTGTTGGCGTAGGCGAGGAACTCGCGCTCTGCGATGAGCCACAGCCGACGCATCAAGCGGCCCTCTCCTGGGTGAGCGTGAAGAACGCACCCTCCAGATCGGCCGCAATCGGTTCAAAGCCGTGGACCGCCAATTCCCGCTCGGCCAGCGCCCGCATGAGCGTGACGTACGGAACGCGCTCGGGGAGAAGCACTCGCCAGCGCATCGCCTGGCCAATGCGGCCCGAGAAGGCTTGAGCGGAACCTTCCAGCCGCGACACCACCTCCAGCAACGCCGCTGCGTTGTCCACCGTCACGTACACCCCGTGGGGCGCGTGTTCGGCCGCAGCGGCCATGTCGCCCTCGAACACCGTGCGTCCGTGCGAGACGACCACCACGCGGTCACAGAGCCGCTCGGCGACCGCCATGGCGTGCGTCGAGAACAGGATCGCCCCGCCGCGCGCCCGATGCTCCGCGAACAGCGACTGCAGTTCGGCCTGGGCAAGGGGGTCGAGGCCGGAGAACGGCTCGTCCAGGATCAGCAGCTTGGGATCGTGGGCGATGGCGCACAGGATCTGCACGCGCTGGGCGTTGCCCTTGGAAAGATCACCGATGCGCGAGCGCCGGCGCTCGCCGAGTCCGATCCGCTCCAGTAGTTCATCGGCCCGCCGATAGGCGTCGGCGCGTGGCAGGCCTTGCAGGCGGCCGCTGAACGCAATGGCGTCACGCGCGCGATCACGCGGCGCCAGGCCGCGTTCTTCTGGCAGGAACCCGACCTGGCGCCGGGCCCTGAACGAGGCTGGCCGACCAAACAGGTCGACCGCGCCGGCGTCCTTTTCGGCCAAACCCATCACGCACTTGAGGGTCGTGCTCTTTCCCGCGCCGTTCACGCCGATGAACGCGGTGATGCTCGCTGGCGGCACGATGAAGCTCACCTCGC
>NZ_JAUXZW010000041.1 GCF_030693805.1 Phenylobacterium sp. | reverse complement strand
CTCGTCGAGCGCTACTTCTGCAGCCTCAAGCAGTTCCGACGGGTCGCCACACGCTTCGAAAAGACCGCCAGGAACTTCCTCGCAGCCGTTGCACTCGCCTCAGCAAGGCTCTGGCTGCGAGCTATTGAGTCCACGCCCTAGCGGGTGGCGGCGCTGAGCGACGTGCGATCCTGGATATCGCGCACGGCCTTCAGCAGCCGCAGGGCCGAGCGCTCGTTGAGGCGGGTGGGTTCGAAGGCGTCGCGCATCTCCAGCGCGTCGATGATCGCCTCGTCGGCGGCCGACAGGCTGCGGGCGCACATGTTCCAGTCGGCGAACTCGCGCGACGCAGCCGGCGCGGCGTTGATCACCACCGGCGCTTCGTGGCGCGGGTCCTCGATGATCCGGCGATAGGTGGTCAGCACCGCGGTCATCGGCCCCTCCAGCGCCTGGATGAACCAACCGTCGTGGACCAGCAGCAGGCCGGTGACGGCGACCTCGCGGTTATTGCGGATCGACGCGCGGACGATGGCCTCGACCTGCTCGTTGGGCGGCGGATCGTCCGCGAGCCGCTGGCGGCTGAAGTAGATCAGGCGGTGCAGCGAGCGGGTCGATTGAGGTTGTGCTTCGTCGGTCATGAGGTTTTTCCCACAGGCTCGCTTAACGGGGCGGGCCTGATCAGCGCGTGAGCCGGCGCCTTCGTTCCGGCGCCTGCTGCAGCGTCTGCGCCCGGAATCGCCGCAAAGCCTTACGCGGTCAGGGTTTATCGTCGAAAAACCGAACTATTCCGTGCGCCGACAGTATTGGCGTATCGCAGCCGGCTCGTGGGGGGACGGCTACCTGACGGAACTTGAACGGTGAAAGCCCTACTCTTCGCGGTGACTCTAGTCGCCATCATCATCGGCCTGGCGTTGCCGACGCCGCACGCCGACAAGCCTGAAGGCAAGTCGCAGATCGAGCTCGTGGAGCTGGGCGAGGGCTAGGTGACCTGTCCGCTGGCGCGCCGCCCGGCGCACTTCGGCTTAAATCCCATGGCTGGCATTTTGCCTGGCGTCCTGGGCCTCTCAAGGACGAGCGCGAACGCGCTCGCCGCGGCGCGGCCGGCCAAGGGCCGGTCCTTGACAGGCCCAGGACGCCAGGCTCGCGATCTACCATGGGGTTTAAGGCGCAGCCCGCCCCTGGTTGCGGCGGTCGCTGATCTCGGCCAGGCAAGTTGCGGCTTGCGATCTGATAGCCCGCTTGGGTCCCGGCTTTCGCCGGGATAGGCGGAGCGTCAGGTGCGAGTTGGGCGGCTAACGGCCCTTGAACGCCGCGGGACGCTTTTCGATGAAGGCGGCCATGCCTTCCTTCTGATCCTCGAAGGCGAACAGGGAATGGAACAGGCGCCGTTCCATCACCACGCCGGTGGCCAGGGTGGTCTCGTAGGCGGCGTTGACCAGCTCCTTGTTGACCATCACCGCCAGCGGCGAGAGGGACGCGATCTTGCGGGCTGCGGTCATCGCCTCCTCGACCAGCTTGTCGGCCGGGACGACGCGGGAGACCAGGCCCGAGCGCTCGGCCTCGGCGGCGTCCATCATCCGCGCGGTGAGGATCATCTCCATGGCCTTGGATTTGCCGACGAAACGGGTCAGCCGCTGGGTGCCGCCGATTCCCGGCGCGACGCCCAGATTGATCTCCGGCTGGCCGAACTTGGCGGTCTCCGCGGCGATGATGAAGTCGCACAGCATGGCGAGTTCGCAGCCGCCGCCCAGGGCGTAGCCGGCCACCGCGGCGATCACCGGCTTGCGGAACTGTTCGAGCCGGGTCGCGCCGGCGGCGAAGAAGTTCGACTGGAACATCTGGGCGTAGCTCTTGTCCGACATCTCCTTGATGTCGGCGCCGGCGGCGAACGCACGCTCCGAGCCGGTCAGGACAAGGCAGCGGACGGACTCGTCGGCTTCGGCGGCGTCCAGCGCCTGGATCAGTTCGCCGATCAACTGGCTGTTCAGCGCGTTCAGCGCTTCCGGGCGGTTGAGGCGGATCAGGGTAACGCCGTCGGCGGTTTCGACGATCAGGGTCTGGTAGCTCATGACGGGCGCTCCTTGGCTCTCACCTTCCGCTTACGGTCCCTCGACCGAATAGCCAAGCGCCCGCAGTCGGGTGGGTAGGCCGTCGGGGCCGACCAGGTGGCCGACGCCGACCACGACGACGGTGCGCCCCGACCCCGCCATGCGCACCCGGAGCCTGGCGAGCCAGCGGGTATTCCGCTGCACCACGAGGCTACGATAGACCCCGGGGGTCGCCTCGCGCAGCGGGTCCAGCGCCTCGTGATCCAGGCGGCGGACGTCGCCATCCATCCAGGCGTCGACCAGGCTCTCATACTCCTCGGGGCGTTCCTCCATGCTGCGTAGGGTCTCCTCCAGAGAGGCGATCTGTTCGGCGCGAGAAGTGTCGGCGAAGACGCCGATCTGTTCGGCGGGGGTCTCGAAGGCATGGCGCTGCGTGACCGGCGGCGCGGCCTGGTTCAGGGATTTCTCGACGCCGCTGTCGACGCTGGCGCCCGCCTTGCGAAAGATCGCCGAGCCCAGCACCACCTCGGCGAGCCAGGGCTCCAGCCGATCGATGAGCGGCAGGGCGACGCCATAGCTCTCCGCGACCCGCAGGAGCCGCGCCTGGGTGTCCGGCTTCAGCAGGGTGGTCAGGGTCTGGCCCGGCGGCAGGGTCCCGCGTTGCGCGGCCAGGCGGGCGGCCTCAAGCTCGGTCCCGGGATCGACCGGCAGTTCGAACCAGATGTCGTCGGCACGCTCCAGCGCCCTGGTGAGCTGTGGCGTCATCCACCGTGCACCGGGCTTCAGGACATGCAGAGAGCCGAACAGCACCATCTCGGAATCGTGGTCCCTGACGGTCCAGATCGGCGGCTCCGCGCATGCCGCAGCGGGCGTCAGCGCCAGCAGGGCGACCCCGGCGACCGCCAGCCGCCTCACGACTGGCACCGCGGGCAATAGAAGGTGGAGCGGCCGGACTGCACGGCGCGCGCAATGACGCCCTTGCAGCCCGGATTGGGGCAGGGCTCGCCCTCGCGGCCATAGGCGCGGAAGCTATGCTGGAAATAGCCCAGGGCGCCGTCGGCCGCGGCGTAGTCGCGCAAGGTCGAGCCGCCCGCCTCGATGGCCGCGATCAGCACCTCGCGCACCGCCGTCGCAAGGCGCTCCAGCCTCGGTCGCGAGATGCGCCCCGCGGGCTTGAACGGCGATATGCGCGCACGGTGCAGCGCCTCGCAGACGTAGATATTGCCCAGGCCCGCGACCACTCGCTGGTCCAGCAACAGGGTCTTGGGGCCCTGCTTGCGGCCGGCGAACTGGTGGGCGAGCCGACCGGCGTCGAACGCCTCCGACAGCGGTTCGGGACCCAGGCCTGCGAACCACGGATGCTGGTCGAGGCTGTCGGTGTCCAGCAGCGCCATGTAACCGAAGCGCCGAGGGTCGTAATAGGTGACCCGCGTCCCGGCCTCGGTCTCGAACAGAATGTGGGCGTGCTTAGGGTCTGGGTCGGCGGCGTAGTGGAAGCCGCCTGGCCGCGCTGCGCCCGCCGGACGTTCGATCTCGAAGCGACCGCTCATCCCCAAGTGCATCACCAGGGTGTCGCCGCGATCGAGGGGCGCCAGCAGGTACTTGGCGCGGCGGGCCAGCGCGCCGATGCGCGCGCCGGTCAGCCGCTGGACGAAATCCACCGGCAGGGGAAAGCGCAGGTCGGGGCGGCGCGCCTCGACACGCGCCAGCCGCTGGCCGGCCAGCGCCGGCTCCAAGCCACGGCGCACCGTCTCGACCTCTGGAAGTTCGGGCATGGGTTGCGCTTCGCACGGTGAGGGCTGCGTGTCATCCCTCGCTCTCGAGGCCGCCGACTGGCGCGGGCGGCTGCGCGAGGCTAAGACCGCTGGCATGACCGGACCTGACGCCACCTTCGGCTTCCGCGACGTGCCTCCGGAGGAGAAGCCCGGCCTGGTGCGCGGCGTCTTCGACCGCGTCGCCCACCGCTACGACCTGATGAACGACCTGATGAGCGGCGGCGTCCACCGGCTGTGGAAAGACGCGGCGGCGGCCAGGCTGAACCCGCAGCCGGGCGAGGTGATCATCGACTGCGCGGGCGGCACCGGCGACATGGCGCGACGGTTCGCGAAGATGGCCCGGCGCGCGCAACTGCGCCGCGGCGGCGCCGACGCCCGGATCATGGTCGTGGACTACAACGAGCAGATGATCGGGTCGGGGCGCGAGCGCGGGAGCGAACCGGAGATCGCCTGGTCGGTGGGCGACGCCCAGCGCCTGCCGCTGCCAGGCGCGTGCGCTGACGCCTATGTGATCGCCTTCGGCATCCGCAACGTGACCGACGTCGCCCAGGCGCTGCGCGAGGCGCGGCGGGTGCTGAAGCCCGGCGGGCGTTTCCTGTGCCTGGAGTTCTCCAAGCCGACCACGGAGCTGCTGCAGAAGGCCTACGACGCCTTCTCGTTCAAGGTGATCCCGGAGATCGGCGCGCGGGTGGCCGGCGACCGGGAGTCCTATCAATATCTGGTGGAGAGCATCCGTCGGTTCCCCGACCAGGACCGGTTCGCCGCGATGATCGGCGAGGCCGGGTTCGGGCGGGTCGGCTACACCAACTACACCGGCGGCGTCGCGGCCCTGCACCACGGCTGGGCGCTGTAGGCCGATGGGATCGCTGGGCGCGTATGGCCGGCTGATCGGGGCGGGCTGGATCCTGGCGCGCAACGACGTGCTGCTGCCGCGCGAACTGGAAGCGCTGTATCCGCCGCCGCTGCTCGCCGCGTCGCGCGCTGTGCGGCCGTTCGCGGGGCGCGGGGCGCGAGACGGGCGGCCGGGGGAACGGCTGGCCCGCTCGCTGGAGCGGCTGGGG
>NZ_JAUXZW010000039.1 GCF_030693805.1 Phenylobacterium sp. | reverse complement strand
TCGAGGTCGGCCAGCCGCCGGTCGTCGCGCGCACGCACCAGCTGGGTCGCCACGGCGTCCAGTTTGCTGAGCAGCGCCGAGGGCTGCGGCGCACCCGGCCGATCCTGTGTCGCCATCTCCGCCTTCGTGGTCATTTTCATGAGAGCCGTACAGTTTTCCGCTGCGCCTAGCGGATAGTCACTTCGGTTGCGCGCGCAACCATTCCAGATAGCTGCCGGGTCCGCTGGCGAACGGATCTGGGAACGCGGCCTGCAGGTCGCCGCGCTGGCGATAGAGCACCCGCTCGGCCTTGGCGATCGGCGTGCCGTCGGCGAACGACGCATAGCTCCACCAACGCTCGGGGATGGCAGGGTCGGTGGCGGCGGCGATCTGGCGGCGATACCAGCTCCAGATCTCATAGACCGGGAAATTCCCGCCCGCGTAGCGGCGGGTCATGGTGTCGCCTAGCGGCCCCAGCTTGGTGAAGTGCCAGAAACGCAGCGGCGCGCCGTTCACCCGGATCGCGCCGTCCTTGCCAATCTCAAGCGTGCGGCGGCTGAGATTCCAACTTGCGACATTATAGCCGGGATCGCGGATCACCTTGACCTTGTCGAACAGCGCGGGGACGTGGTCGCACCAGCGCTGGTCGACGAACAGGCCGCTGGGCATGTCGTCATAGCAGTACGACAGCAGCCGATCGCTCCACCAACGGGCGAAGCGCAGGCCCTCGCCGCGGGCGCGGACGGCGACGAAGCCCAGGTTGAAGATCCCGGTGCGCGAGGCGGACAGGTCGTTGTCGAGGATCGCGGCGACATCGTCGTTGGCGTCGATCAGGTGGGGCGTCAGCAGGATGTCGTGGTCTTCGAGCCAATGCTCCAGCGGCGCCAGGCTCTCGAACACCGTCGTGTCCGGATCCAGGTAGATCACCGCATCGGCGCCCGACTGGCAGGCCTGCAGCATGAACGGGCCCTTCACCGCGGTGCAGGCCTCGACCACGTCGTGCTTGAACAGCCATCCGGGGAAGTCGGCGACGCCCAGTTGGTCGGCGAACACCACCCGGTCGAACGGCTCCGATTCGGGTTCGAAGGAGAAGTCCGGGGGCGCCGTGTCAGTGATCAGCGCCACCAGCTCCCACTCCGGATGATGCCGGCGGAGCGACTGGAACAGAACGCGCGCGCGGTTCAGATAGGTGAAGGTGAAGCTGGAGTAGCAGAGCACCTTCACGCGGGCGTCCTCACGCCCAGCAGGTCGACGGTGAGCGCGCTGTACTCGAGGGCGCGAACGCCGGGGCGCCGCACGGCGCGCGCAAGCTCCAGAATCGCCCCGCTCTCGAACGCCGCATGCAGCGCCGCCTCGTCTTCCAGAACACGACCGCAGCCGTCGGCGGTCACGAACGCCGCCACATTGCCGCTGTCGGGACCGGTGACAACGGCGGCGCCGGCGGCGGCGGCCTCGTAGGCGGTGAAGGAGAAGGTCTCGCGGCACAGCGACCAGATCAGCGCCACATCCACGTCGAGCGCGGCGATCGCCTCGCGCATAGCGTCCGGACGCTCGGCCGAGACGGAGACCTCATGGAAGGCGATCGGCAACCGTCCGCCGCCGCGTTTGCCGAGGTGCAGGAAGGTGTAGCGCGGGTCGTCGGCGAACTTCAGCGCCAGGTCGCGGAAGATCGGCCAGCCCTTGTGCGGCGCGGCCATGCCCAGGAAGGCGATCCGCATCGGACCGGCGGGGGTATCGGCCGGCGCCCCAGGCGCACCTAGGCGGGCGTGGGGGTGGACGATCGCCGCCTTCGCCGGATGGTTCCAGCCGGCCCGCCAGGCGGTCAGCGCCGAGGCGGACGGCGACACGACGGTCAGCCCCAGCGAAGCGAACAGACGCCCGTAATCGTCCAGATGCCGGTCGCGCAGCGGCTGGTAGGCGCAGACCCCGCAGGCCGGGCTGTCGGGCGGCGGCGCGCCGCAGTCCTGCACGTCGTTGCGCATCAGGTGGAACCCGGCGCACAGGCTGGCGAAATCGTGCAGCCAGAAATAGCCGTCGCTGAGGCCCAGCGCCCCCAACAGGCTCAGCACCTCGTCGACGCTGTGCCCGAGCAGATTGTGGATCGCGAAGCTGCGCTCGCCGCTGGCCGGAAGCGAAGCCAGGGCGTCGATCACGGCGTGGATCTCGAACTCGCCCAGCAGTTCGCCGTCCAGCACCACGCCCAGCGGGCAGGTTTCGGTGACGGCCCGCAGCGCCGGCCAGGCCCTGGCCGGATGGAAATGCAGGTGACTGCGTCCCACCGCGCGGATGTTCGCGGATTCGCGCTGCAGACAGAGCTGCACGCCGCCGACATTCAGGCGGTAGTCGTCGTGGCTGAACGTCACGTGCACGTCCCTCAGGCCGTCGGACCGCGCGGCCAGCGCCTGGACCAGTCCTTGCGGCGGGTCGTGCGGTAGGGCCGCGCAGACGAAGGCCAGTTGCTCCACCCGCTCGTCGACCGGGGCGAGTTTGGAGATCACGTCGAACCGGAAGCCCAGGTTGTGCTGCGCGCTGCGTCCCTCGGGCCGGCCACGCGTCAGGTAGTGGACGAACGGATTGGCCGTGGACATGGCGACGTCGGCATAGGCGTCGACGTAATCGACCATCGAGAACGTCGGATTCGGGTCCCGCATCTCGCGCCAGCCCAGCGACAGGAAATGCTCCAGCGGGTCGACGCCGGCGTCGGCTACGTCGGAGTTGGCGTCCAGATAGAAGGCCTCGTCGAACTCGGCCGCGACCATGGCGCGCTCGGTGGGCGAGGCGTTCAGGGCGGGATCGCGCGTGGCGCCTTGCGGCGGATCCGGCGGATCGAACCGCCACGCGCCGTGGCGTCGCTGACGCCGCAGCCGCGCCCGGTAGGCGTCGCCTTCGCTGGAAGCGGCGATCTCGCGGCCCTCGCGCCCGCCGGCGGTGACGAAGTGGAACAGCGGGTTGACGCCCGCCGCGGCCACATCGGGATTGAGCTCCAGATACCGGCGCGTCGAGAACCAGGGCGCGGGATCGCGATCCTCGCGCCACCCCAGGCTCGCGTAGTGGGCGCAGGGCGTCATCCGCGAGGCGGCGAAGTCAGGATAGACGGCCCGGTAGAAATCCGCATCCATCGCCGCGGCGATCGCCAGTTGGATTTCATCGTTCGAGGCCGTAGCGGCCATGGCGCCTTCCTCTTGGGACGATCCGCTCTGTGCAACGATTGTCCCGCACGATCAACCACGCGCGGGTCTTGCCCCTCCGGCCGCGCGGCCATAGAGCGGTTCGCCAAGCGTCACTGGAAGTTGCATGACATCGCCGCCGGCCTCCGTTCCTAAGTCCGTCCTCGGTCCCTCCGCCGCACGGACCGCCTATCTGGTGCTGGGCATGCATCGCTCGGGAACGTCGGCGGCCACGCAGTTGCTGGCGCTGGCCGGCGCCGAGCTGCCGGCCAATGTGATGCCGGGCGATGAGCACAATGAGAAGGGCTACTTCGAGCCCTGGAAGATCGCCATGTTCAACGACCGCCGCCTGCGCGCCAGCGGTGGGGCGTGGGACGACGTCTTCGGCTTTCCTCATCGCCCCCTGCCCGCGGCCGAAGAGGCTGCCTGGCGCGACGAGGGCGGCGCGCTGTTCGACCAGGAATACGCCGGCGCGCGCCTGCCGCTGATGAAGGACCCGCGCGTCACGGTGCTGTTGCCGTTCTGGCGCGAGATCCTCGAGCAACGGCGTATCGCCGCGCGCTGCGTGATCCCCGTGCGCCATCCGCTGGCGGTGGCCGGCTCGCTGGGCCGCCGCAACGGCTTTTCCGTGGAGAAATCGGTGCTGCTGTGGAGCGCCTATATGCTCGCGGCCGAGGCCTACACCCGCGACCTGCCCCGCGCCTTCGTCGGCTACGACGCCCTGCTCACGGACTGGCGGGCGCAGGCCGCGCGCATCGAAGCCGCGCACGCGGAGCCCCTGCCGGGCCTGGATGCGAAGGCGGGCGAGGCGATCGACCGGTTCCTCACTCCCGACCTGCGGCACAACGAGACCGGCGAGGGCCTGGCGCGCGCGGGCGACGCCGGCGCCGTCGCCCAGGACGTGTTCGACTGGTTCGCCGCCGCGGCCGCCGATGCGAACCCCGACTCGGCGCTGCTGACGCGGGCCCGCGCCAGGCTGGACGAGATGCGGCTGGCGATGGGGCCGCTGGTGTCGGCGACCACGCGGGATCTGGACGAGGCGCGCAGCGAACTGATCGAACTGCGCCAGAATCACGCCTATCTGCAGTCGCTGTATGATGGCCTGCGTGAGGAACGCAGCGCGGCCGAGACGACGCTGGACGCCCTGCTGTCCGACTAGGGCGTGGACTCAATAGCTCGCAGCCAGAGCCTTGCTGAGGCGAGTGCAACGGCTGCGAGGAAGTTCCTGGCGGTCTTTTCGAAGCGTGTGGCGACCCGTCGGAACTGCTTGAGGCTGCAGAAGTAGCGCTCGACGAG
>NZ_JAUXZW010000040.1 GCF_030693805.1 Phenylobacterium sp. | reverse complement strand
CGCAGGTCTTGCGCCGCATCGGCCCGCCCGCCCAGGATGGCGAGCACGTCACGCACCTCCAGCGCCGGGCCCACGCCGCGACCTATGGGGCGGCTGCCATCGGTCACCAGGGCGCGCACTTCCAGCCCCAGCGCCCGGCCGGTGCGTTCAAACAAGTGGGCCAGTTCGTGCGCGGCCGCCTCGGTCGGCAGCTTGGTGCGGGGGCCGCAGGGCAGATCGACCACCACATGGGTCGCACCGGCCGCTTTTTTCTTGGACAGGATGGATGCCACCGCCCAGCGCGCCGAGTCCAGCCCCAAGGGGCGCGTGATGGCGTTCATCACGTCGTCCAGCACCGAGTGGTTGAGGCGGCCGTTCCAGGCGATGCAGGCGCGCGCCGAGCGCACACAGGCCGCCACCTCTGCGGCGGTGAGGTCGACACGGGCCAGTGTTTCCATGGCATCGGCCGTGCCCGCCGCCGAGGTGATGGCGCGTGAGGAGGTCTTGGGCATGGCCAGGCCAAAGGCCGCCACGATGGGCACCACAATCAGGGTGATGCGGCTGCCCGGCACGCCGCCGATGGCGTGTTTGTCCACCACCATGGGTTCGTCCCAGCTCAGGGTCTGCGCCAGTGCCGCACGGGCACGCGCCAGGCTCTGGACCTCGCCATCGCTCAGGCTTTGAGTGGCCGACACCAGAAAGGCCGCGAGTTCCGTGCGCTCGAAGCGGCCGTCCACCACCTCGCGCATCAGGCGCCGGTATTCCCCTTCGGTCAGGGCTTCGCCGCCGATCTTCTTGCGCAGCAAGTCACGCTCGCGCGCGGGCGCCACCGAGCGGGCCAGCAAGGCCGCGCCCGCCGGCGCGCCCAAGCGCTCGGCCGAGCGCGCGTCCAGCCCGATGTGGCCGGGCGGTACCCATTGGCCGTCGGTGCCCACCACCACCGGCACGCGCAGGCGTTCGCAACGGCCCGCGTGCACCGCTGCCACCTCCAACATGCCGCCCTCAACAAAGTCATCGGCGTGCACCACACACAGGGGCTCTTGCGTCAACAAGGCCAAAGGCCGCAGCGTCAGCGGGGCGCACAGCCCCAGCAACAACTCGACAAAGGCGTCCACGCCCTCAGCGGGCGTGCCGTCGTTGTAGACGCGCAGCGTGTGCACCGTGGAAGGCAGCGCATCCGCCTTGCGGGCGAGACGCTGCAGCACCTGCTCGCGGCTC
>NZ_JAUXZW010000022.1 GCF_030693805.1 Phenylobacterium sp. | reverse complement strand
CGTAACGCATGGGCGCCACCTGCCGCCCAGTTCACCGACACGAACTCACGCCGACATCCAGACACATCCACACCTTGCCTGCGGTGGCAGCCAGCCACAACACGCACAACAGCACCGCCGCCATGGCGCCCCGGCCCCGGGCTGTCAGACCAGACGGCCCCCACCGGTCCACCAGCCGCACAACGGGGCTGCTCACCACGCGCAGCAGCCCGTACATCAGATTGCCTTCGCGTCGCGCCCCCACCAGCAGCGCCAGCACCCACTGACCCGCCAGCGCCAGCAAGGCCACCTCCGCACACAGTTTGACCAGCACAAGCAACGTGAGCATCTTCTTTGACCCCTTCTGTGTGAGCGGTCATTGTCTGTCCATCGCCCGCGACGGGCGGATCTGCAACTCTCTTAAACCAACAAACACCATGAAAGGCAAGGGTTAATACGTATACGCACGGCCCCAGATCACCAACCCGCCTACACTTCGATCAGGGTTAACCCTAGGTTTCGTGCACAAGCACAGGCCAACCCCCTGGGCGTCCCTGGTCACAAGCCGGTCATCCATTACCTGAAGGAAACACCATGTCATACGTTCAAACGCTGGTCGCCGTTGTGGCGGAAACCCTGGCCCGCATAGCGCGCCTGCGCCTGAATCCCGGCCTGCTCGGATCCTGAACTTCACGCCAAAAAGAAAAAACCCCGATGGCTGAGGCCACCGGGGTTGACGGCGGGCCAGAGGTCCATGCCGTCGGGTCTTGGCTGGCGGAGTTGGATGTCTCACCTGCCATGGGGCAATGGATTGCCCCTGAGCACCACCGGCAATGCAGCCGAACTGCGCTGCGGGTGGGTGTCCGCTTTGCAGCAGACGAGCCAAGCTTAGCGGCAACCCAGGTCCAAGCCCCAGTTCATTTTTTCAATCGGACCGGACCCTCCCATACCCTGGGCAAAACCGCGCTTTATATATACATATTCAACTTAAATATTGATTTTAAATTCTTGACTAGACATTTGACAGGCACTAAGATTCGCCCCGCTTGCCCGATATAGGGTAAACCCGCGACCGCTGCCGAACCCGGCTAAGTTGGCTCCCAGGTCTGACCAAACCTGCCCAGAGCCAATGGCGACCCCCTTACAAGTCCTTTCCGCTGCGCTGGTCGCTTCGGATGGGCACAGACAAGGAGCGTCCTTGTGACAGCGCAACCATCCTGGCCCCGTGCCGCCATGAACAGCCTGCGAACCTTCGCAGACGACGTGACACGAGGCTTTTTTGACATCACCCACAATGGCCTGGCCTTGCTGGGCATGGCGCTGGCCGTCGCCCTGATGACACTCTCCTTCCGCGTCGACCTGCGCGATGCGGCCGAAGAAAAGCTGCTCGGCTGGCTGCTGGAGCGCCAGAGTGGCGGCGCCGTGATCGCGCTGACCGCCGACCCCACGGCGGTCGATCGCGCCACCGCCATGCACACCCACGAACTGCCCGCCGAGCAAGCCAAGGTGGCGCTGTGGCTGAGCCGCAAGTACCGCGTG
>NZ_JAUXZW010000020.1 GCF_030693805.1 Phenylobacterium sp. | reverse complement strand
TCTCATTCCAACCGGTGGCCGAATTATCGCAACCCGGGTCCTCATCAGGATTCTCTACTTTATCACCGCATTGGCTATAAGCCCCGGCGCAAGCGTTTAGATAAGAAGAAGTCGTAAAGCCGGCATGTTGGCCCTCGGTTTTATTTTGAAAACACCAAAAGGTAGACAAACGGGTGCCAAGATGTAAACATTTTCCGGAACAACCCATGGCCGACTGCGGATCATTGGCTATTCCGCTAATTCCAAAATCACAATCTTCGCCCGCGCCGATAAAACCATTACCGCAAATGGAAGTATTGATATCAACGGCTTTAGTCGTCTGCGAAGAACCGGCGCGCAAACAATTGGCGCCGCAACCGAGTTTGATTAAGGGGTCGGCCGCAGCCGGATCACAAATCTCGCCCAAAGTCGTTTGCACCACACCGTCGCCGCATAAACCCTCATCCGCTGGAACAGTCATGGTGGTGGTGGCGTTATTGTTGCCCGGCCGCCGACAATCTAAGTTACAACCGGCAGCCGCCCCCGGCGGGTCGCAATCCTCGCCGGCTTCCACCACGGCATTGCCGCAAACCGGCAAATTAGCCGCCGAGCTCGTCGGAATATCGCTGCCTTTGCGCACGCACCAGCTGGTACAATAAGGATTTTTGCCCTTAGTGGTAAAAGAAGTGACATAAGCCACTAAGGTATCCGAAGAAGTCCAATCCCAGCTTACAGCCCAGGGATTTAATTTTTGACCGCGGGCATCGCAACTGTCCGGCGCCGAAAAAGGCTGGGCCACGCTGCGCCCGACCACCACCGCGCAATATCCCCATCCCGCGCCACGTCCGCTGTACACCGTCACCTGCAACCAGAAAATTGAAGCGGCCTTTGGCATTCGCATGCCTGTGTGGGAAGATCGCATCGAACCTTTTGTACGCACGCTGCAGTGGCATTGATCGCGTGATATTTTCAATAAAAATCCAGAAAGAGTTTGTGTCATGAGAAAAGGCATCATCCTCGCC
>NZ_JAUXZW010000017.1 GCF_030693805.1 Phenylobacterium sp. | reverse complement strand
AGTCCTTCAGTATGTTGGCATACAGCACATAAATGAATAACTGGAGGATGCAAGGGAAACAGTTGAAGGCAGTTGGTAAATATTGAAGTCGAAATGTTTCGTACCTACGGCACTCCAGACTTCGCTACCAGTCGTTCTACTACAAATATTTCGTGACTTCGGCGTGAGCTCAGTCGAACGCCGCTGGCACTGATTTCTGTACGGCCGTGAGCAAACTGCCCCAGCGGGGCAAGATATTTATAGAAAGAGGAAATAGTGAAGTTAATCGTCCGTGAGAAAAAGTTGGATAAAGCTTTAGCCTCTTTTCGGACGAAATGGATCGGCCTTCAAAAAACAAGTTACATAAAAGTAGCCAGCAAAAAATAATTTACTGTCGGAAAATACCCATTGACTCCGCTATATATTTAGGTTAATTTTAATAAGTGAAAATGCTCAATGAGCATAATTATTTGAATTCACGTTTCATTTTGTAATAATTTACAAATAACTTTTTTTCACCCCAAACTAACATGTAATCATGAAATTTTATTTGCAGCGCTTCCACCCTACTAAAAATTCTTCTGCAACACACTCGTTAAAGGTGTGCCATGCCCTAATTCCGTCAACACTCTTTTTAGGAAATTTATTCTATAAGATTTAGTATATGTTTAAAAAACTGAATAATTATCTGGAAAAACGATTTATTCCGCGATGGATGGTCCTGATGATTGATATAAGTCTTGTTACCTCCTCTTTTTTGTTCACCTACCTGCTCCGCTTCGAATTATTTTCCGGGCATGTTGATTTATCGAAGGTGATAATGCAGTTGCTTGCAGGATTTCCCATTTACCTTGTGGCAGTTTCGATTTTCAAGCCACACCGCGGCATTATCCGACATTCGACGACATACGATACAGTGATGGTGTTAAGAACCCAGCTTGTACTTTCGACTGGTTTTTTCCTGATTAGCTATTACGGGCGCGAGTTTCATGTAAACCTGGTTATTCCCTGGTCGGTGATCATTGTCCACTTTTTACTTTCGGTATTCCTGATGGTTTCTTTCCGTTTCGCTGCGCAGTATGTATTCCGAAACTTGTTAATGCAGCCAAACGATACTATCAAAGTCATGATCTACGGCGCCGGAGTGCTGGGAAATATTTCCAAAAGCGTAATTATGAAAGAGTATCCACCCCAGCATTACCGTCTTACA
>NZ_JAUXZW010000012.1 GCF_030693805.1 Phenylobacterium sp. | reverse complement strand
CGCGAGGGCGCCGCGATCGAGGACTTCAAGCGGCCCGACCGCGTGGTGGTCGGCACCGACGACCCGCAGGCGCGCGCGGTGATGACGGAGCTCTACCGTCCGCTCTATCTCAACGAGACGCCGATCGTGTTCACCGCCAGGCGAACCTCGGAACTGATCAAGTACGCGGCGAACGCCTTCCTGGCGCTGAAGATCACCTTCATCAACGAGATCGCCGATCTTTGCGAAGCGGTGGGCGCGCATGTGCAGCAGGTGGCCCGCGGCATCGGCCTGGACAACCGCATCGGCGGCAAGTTCCTCAACGCCGGCCCGGGCTACGGCGGCTCGTGCTTTCCCAAGGACACCCTGGCGCTGGTGCGCACCGCGCGCGACGCGGGTTCGCCGGTGGCGCTGATCGAGACCACCGTGGCGGTGAACGACGCGCGCAAGAAGCAGATGGCCGAGAAGGTCGCCCGCGCCCTCGACGGCGATGTCGCCGGCAAGACGGTCGGCGTGCTGGGCCTCACCTTCAAGCCCAACACCGACGACATGCGTGATGCGCCCTCCCTGGACATCGTCCCGGCCCTGCAGGCGCTGGGCGCGAAGGTGCAGGCTTTCGATCCGGAAGGTCTGCACGAGGCGCGCCAGTTGCTGCGCGACGTGGATTTCAAGGACAGCCCTTACGACGTGGCCGAGGGCGCCGACGCCCTGGTGATCATCACCGAATGGGATCAGTTCCGCGCGCTGGACCTGGACCGCATCAAGCTGCTGATGAAGCGGCCGGTGCTGGTGGATTTGCGCAACATCTACAAGCCGGACGACATGCGCGCCCGCGGCTTCAGCTACACGAGCGTCGGTCGGCCGCTGACGGGACCGATCACCGGCAAGGCCTGATCCCGAGGCGCTCTAGAGACCCTGAGCCATGGCGGCGAGGATCACGCCGATCCAGAGGACGCCGGCCCAGACGGCCGCACCGAGCGCCAGGACGAACGCAAGGCAGGCCAGCGACTTCGTGCACCTTTGCACGCCCGGCGCCACACCCCCATGCATAGGGAGCCGCAGCATGTTTCCTCCAGTTCGTTTATCGCGCGCCGGTCGAGCGGCGCGGACCATTACGAATCTGACATGAAACCCGCGGATTGGACAGGAGTTCGTTTACGCTAGGTCAGGCTGCCGCCTTCTTCACCGCGGCGGCGATCTCGCGGACCACCTGGGAGACCAGTTTCTCGTCGTCGCCTTCGGCCATGATGCGAATCAACGGCTCGGTGCCCGAAGCGCGCACCACCAGCCGGCCCGCGCCGTTCAGCCGCTGCTTGGCTTGGGCGATGACGCCCTGGACCTGCTCGCTCTCCAGCGGTTTGCCGCCGACGAAGCGGACATTCTCGAGTTTCTGCGGTGCAGGCTCGAACTGACGGGCGAGCGCGCTCATCGGCTTGCCGGATTCGCGCAGGCAGGCCAGCACCTGCAGCGCTGCGATGAGCCCGTCGCCGGTGGTCGAGAAGTCAGAAAGAATAATGTGGCCCGACTGTTCGCCACCCAGGTTGAAGCCGCCCTCGCGCATGCGCACCATCACCGAGCGGTCGCCTACCGGGGTGCGCTCAAGGGTCAGTCCGCGCGCTTCCAGGAATCGCTCCAGGCCCAGGTTGGACATCACGGTCGCCACCACGCCGCCGCCGGTCAGCCGCCCCTGGCGCGCCCAATGGTCGGCGATCAGCGCCATGATCTGATCGCCGTCGACGATCTGGCCGCGCTCGTCGCTGATCACCAGCCGGTCGGCGTCGCCGTCCAGGGCGATACCCAGGTCGGCGCGGTAGTGCTTGACCATCCGCGCCATGGCCTGGGGCGCAGTCGACCCGCAGTCCTGGTTGATGTTGAAGCCGTTGGGCTCGACGCCCAGCGGCAGCACCTCGGCGCCGAGCTCCGACAGCGCCAGAGGGGTCACCTTGTAGGCTGCGCCATTGGCGCAATCGATGACGACGCGCAGGCCGGCGAGGCTGAGCTTCCTCGGGAAGGTCGCCTTGGCGATCTCCACATAGCGCGCCTGCGAGTCGTCGATGCGGGCGACGCGGCCGAGTTGCGAGGGACCGGTAAGGCCTTCGTCCAATCCACCGGCCATCAGCGCTTCGATCTCGATTTCGCGGGCGTCCGACAGCTTGAAGCCGTCTGGGCCGAACAGCTTGATGCCGTTGTCGGAGAAGACGTTGTGCGAGGCCGAGATCATCACGCCCAGGTCGGCGCGCATGGAGCGGGTCATCATCGCCACGCCCGGCGTCGGCATCGGCCCTAGCAGGCGCACGTCCATGCCGACGCTGGTGAAGCCCGCCACCAGGGCCGGCTCGATCATGTAGCCGGACAGGCGCGTGTCCTTGCCGATCACCACCAGATGGCGGCGTTCGTCCTGCGACATGAACACCCTGCCCGCAGCCATGCCGACCCGCAGGGCGACCTCCGCGGTCATCGGATGGCGGTTGGCTTCGCCGCGGATGCCGTCAGTGCCAAAGAAGGCGCGCTTGTTCATACGTCAGCTCTCGAAACGATCGGAAACCGAGATTTAGTCGACTGCGCGTTTGCGAATGCTAAAGGCCGCGGGGGCGACGCAGTCCTGTAAGCCCGATTTATCACAAAGGATGGCCCATGTGCGGCATCATCGGCATCGTGGGAACGAGCCCGGTGCAGGCGCGGCTGATCGAAAGCCTCAAGCGCCTCGAGTACCGCGGCTACGACTCCGCGGGGATCGCGGGCGTCCGCGACGGCCGCGTCGAGCGCCGCAGGGCCAAGGGAAAGATCCGGGCGCTGGAGGAGGTGCTGGCGGAAGAGCCGCTGCACGCCCAGACCGGCATCGGCCACACCCGCTGGGCGACCCACGGCGCGCCGTCAGAGCGTAACGCCCACCCTCACCGCGCAGGCCGCGTGACCCTGGTCCACAACGGCATCATCGAGAACTTCGCCGAGCTGCGCGCCGAACTTCAGGCCCAGGGCCGGGTGTTCGAGAGCGAGACCGACACCGAGGTGATCGCCCAGCTCATGGATGCGCGCCTGGACGACGGCCTGGAACCGCTGGCGGCGCTGAAGGCGACCCTGGACCGGCTGACCGGCGCCTACGCGCTGGCCGTGCTGATCGACGGCTGCAACGACTTGATCCTGGGCGCTCGCCGCGGCAGTCCGCTGGTGGTCGGCTACGGCGCCGGCGAGATGTTCCTAGGCTCCGACGCGCTCGCCGTTGGGCCCTTCACCAATCGCATCGCCTACCTGGACGAGGGCGATTTCGTCTCCGTCGACCATGCCGGCGCCCACGTATTCGACGCCGCCGGCCATCCAGTCTCGCGCCCCGCCCACGCAGTTCCCGCCTCCGCGGCGCTGGTGGAGAAGGGGAACTACCGGCACTTCATGGAGAAGGAGATTCACGACCAGCCGGACGCCTGCCAGCACACGCTCTCGGCCTATGTGGACGCCGTGTCGTCGCGCGCCCAGGCGCCGGGCGGCGTGGACTTCGCCGAGGTCGAACGGTTGCAGATCGTCGCCTGCGGCACCTCGGCCTACGCAGGCCAGATCGGCCGCTATCTGTTTGAGCGCCTGGCCGGCCTGCCCGTGGACGTGGAGGCCGCGTCGGAATTCCGCTACCGCGAGCCGGCGGTGACGCCGGGCACGCTGGCGGTCGGCATCTCTCAATCGGGTGAAACCGCCGACACCCTGGCGGCGCTGCGCTGGTGCAAGGCCAGGGGGCTCGCCACCGCCGCCCTGGTCAATGTCGATCAATCGACGATGGCCCGCGAGGCCGACATCCTGTGGCCGACCCATGCCGGTCCCGAGATCGGCGTCGCTTCCACCAAGGCGTTCACCGGACAGGTCACAGCCCTCACCGCCCTGGCCATCGCCGCGGCGGTCGCGCGCGGGCGCATCGACGCCGAGGAAGAGGCCCGCCTCACCCGGCTGCTGCTGGAGGCCCCGCGGCTGATCGCCGAGTCCATCGCCATGGAGGACGCCATCCGCCTGCTGGCGCCCGAGTTGGCGAAGGCGCGCGACGTGCTCTACTTCGGCCGCGGCCCGATGTTCCCGCTGGCCTTGGAAGGCGCCCTGAAGCTGAAAGAAATCAGCTATATCCACGCGGAAGGTTACGCAGCCGGCGAGCTCAAGCACGGCCCCATCGCCCTCATCGACGAGGCGACGCCGGTGATCGTGCTGGCCCCCTCCGACGACCTGTTCGACAAGACCATGTCGAACATGAGCGAGGTGATCGCGCGCGGCGGTCAGATCGTGCTGATCACCGATGCGCAGGGTGCGCGCCACGCGCCGGCGGGCGTGCGGGTGCTGGTCGGGCCGGCGTGCGACCCGCTGATCGCACCGCTGGTGTACGCCGCGCCGATCCAGTTGCTCGCCTACCATGTGGCCGTCCACAAGGGCGCCGACGTCGATCAACCGCGCAACCTCGCCAAGTCGGTGACCGTCGAATAGCGCTTGCTGGATTTCCCGCGCGGCGTCGGCTAGTTGCGAGCCGGACGGAGGACGCGGATGACCAAGCGGGTGCGTAAGGCGGTGCTGCCGGTGGCGGGTCTGGGGACGCGGGTTCTGCCCGGCGCCAAGACCACGCCGAAGAACATGCTGAATATCTTCGACCGGCCGATCCTGTCGTACATCGTCGACGAGGCGCGGGCCGCCGGCATCGAGCATTTCGTGTTCATCGTCGGCCGAGGCCAAGGCGCGATCGAGGATTACTTCGACGCCAATCCGGAGCTGGAGACCACGCTCCAGACCAAGGGCAAGACCGACATCCTGGCCGAGGTGCTGGCCGAACTGCCGAAGCCGGGCGAGATGAGCTTCATCCGCCAGATGGCCCCGCTGGGCCTGGGCCACGCGGTGTGGTGCGCCCGCGACGTGATCGGCGACGAGCCGTTCGCGGTGATGCTGCCGGACATGTTGATGGCGGCCCCGCGCGCGGCGCTCGCCCAGGCGGTCGACGCCTACGACAAGGTCGGGGGCAACATCGTGGTGGTGGAGCCCGCGCCCGAAGGCGAGGCGCACAAGTACGGCATCGTCGCCCTCGACGGCCGCGAGGGCCGTCTGAACCGAATGACCGGCATGGTCGAAAAGCCGCCGCCGGGGACCGAGCCCTCGAACCTGTTCATCAGCGGCCGCTATATCCTGCAACCCGACATTTTCGATCGCCTGGAACGCCAGGAACGCGGCGCGGGCGGCGAGATCCAGCTCACTGACGCCATGGCCCGGTTGATGGCCGACCAGCCGTTCCACGCGCTGGAGTACGAAGGCGTGACCTACGACTGCGGCGACAAGATCGGCCTGCTTCGGGCCAATGTGGCCTTCGCACTGGCGCGCCCGGACATGGGCGAGGCGGCGCGCGCGGCGATCCTCGCCCTGCTCTGACCGAGCGATGAAGCTGTTCGTCTTCGGCTACGGCTATGCGGCCCGCGCCCTGGCCCGGCGGCTGACGCCGAAGGGCTGGAGCATCGCGGCGACCTATCGCGACGACGACGACGCCGAACGCATGCGCGCCGAGGGGGTCGAGCCGGTGGCCCTCGGCGATGAAGCTGCGCTGGCGGCCCAGCTCGCGTCCACTGACGCCCTGCTGATCACCGCCCCTCCCAGCGCCGCCGGATGTCCGGCGCTGAAGCCCCTGGTTCCGGCCCTGGCCCGCGCCGGCGCCTTTCCGGACTGGGTCGGCTACCTCTCCACCACCGGCGTCTACGGCGACCGCGGCGGGCGTTGGGTGTTCGAGGACGGACGCCTCGCGGCGCTGTCCACCGAGGGCGCGCGGCGCGTCGCCGCCGAACGCGATTGGCTGCAGGTCGGTCGCGGCATGGGCCTGACCGTGTGCGTGTTCCGCCTGCCCGGCATCTATGGACCGGGGCGCTCGCCCTTCGACCGGCTGCGGGCCGGGACGGCGCGGCGGATGGCGGCGGACGGCCAGGTGTTCTCGCGCATCCATGTGGACGACCTGGCCGCGGGACTTGAAGCTTCGATCGCCCGCCCACGCGCCGGCGGGATCTACAACCTATGCGACGACGAGCCGGCCTCCGGCGCCGAGGTGGTGGCTCACGCGGCAGGATTGATCGGCGTCGAACCACCGGCCCAGACAGCTCTGGACCTGGACGCGATGTCCCCGCAGGCGCGGCGCTTCTATGCGGAGAACAAGCGGGTCTCGAACGCACGGGCGAAGGCCGAGCTTGGCTGGCGGCCGGTCTATCCGACCTATCGCGAAGGCCTGCGTGCGGTGCTGGCCGCCGGCGGTTAGCCGCAGAGCTCCTCCACCGCGGCCAGCAGGCGGGCGATGTCCTGCGGGCGCGACAGGCGGTGATCGCCGTCGCGGATCAGGCTGAACACCAGGTCGCGGCTTTTGAGGGCCTGGGCGAGCTCCAAGGCGTGGCGCCACGGCACGTCGGGGTCCTCGCCGCCCTGCAGGATGCGCACTGGCGCCTCGATCGGGACCGGCCCCGGCAGGATCGACCAGCGCGCGCCGTCCTCCAGAAGCGTGCGGGTGATTGGATATGCGTCGCCGTATAATGAGGGTCGCAGCCACACCCCATCAGTCTCCAGGGCGCCACGTGCATCGGCCGACAGCGCCGGCGTCATGAGCTTCTCGGTGAAATCCGCTGCCGGCGCGACCAGCACCATGCCTGCAACGCGCTGCGCCCGCACCATCGCCGCGAGGCAGGCGATCCAACCGCCCATGGATGAGCCGACGATAATCAGCGGGCCTTTTGTCAGCTCGTCGATCGCCGCCAGCGCGTCCTCGCGCCAGCGGGTGATCGTGCCGTCGGCGAAATCTCCGCTGGAGGCGCCGTGACCGAAATAGTCGAAGGCGAGGAAGCCCCTGCCCTCAGCTTTCGCCCAGTCCGCCAGCGCCAGCGCCTTGGTCCCAGCCATGTCGGAGCGGAATCCGCTCATCCACACGATGGTGGGCGATGCGCCCGCGACGGCGCGCCAGGCGATGTGCTCGCCGCCCGGGCGGGGCAGCATTCCGGTGGATTCGTTCATGCCCCGGCCTTTACCACAGCGCACGAGGCGCTATGCAGGGTGCACGATGCTGCCGCCAGACTTCACGCTGCTGCAAGTCGTCCCGGAACTGGAAACGGGCGGCGCCGAGCAGACGACGATCGACGTGGCCCACGCCGTGGTCCGCGCCGGTGGCAAGGCCTTGGTCGCCACGCGGGGCGGCCGGATGACCGCCAGGCTCGAATCGGACGGCGGCCGACTGGCGCAGATGCCGGTGCAGTCGAAAAACCCGCTGGTGATGCTGGGCAACGCCGCCCGGCTGGTCGACCTGATCCATCGCGAGAAAGTGAGCATCATCCACGCCCGCTCGCGCGCGCCGGCGTTCTCGGCGCTGTGGGCGGCGCAGACCACGAAGACGCCGTTCGTGGCCACCTACCATGGGGTCTACAACGCCCAGAGCCGGCTGAAGCGCTGGTACAACGCAGTGATGACCCGCGGCGACCTAGTGATCGCCAATTCCGACTACACGCGCGACCACGTGCTGGGCCAACATAAGGTTGCGCCGGAGAAGATCGTCACCATCCCGCGCGGCGTCGACCTGGAGCGCTTCAACCCCGCGTGGGTGACGCGCGACCGGGTGGACGCTCTGCGCAGCGCCTGGGGCGTGGATCCCGACGACCGCCGCATCAAGTTCGTGCTCGCCGGCCGCATGACCCGCATCAAGGGGCATCTGCTGATCGCGGAGGCCGCAGGGAGGCTGAAGGCCGAGGGGCGCGACGATTTCATGGTGCTGATCGTCGGCGACGACCGCGGCAACACCGACTATCGCGCCGAGGTCGAGGCGGCGATCGCCAAGGCCGGCGTGACCGACGAGATCCGCCTGGTCGGCCACTGCGACGACATGCCGGCGGCCTATATGGTCGGCGACGCGGCGATGCTGCCGACCACCAAACCGGAGTCGTTCGGCCGCACAGCGGTGGAGCCGCAGGTGATGGGCCGCCCGGTGCTGGCGTCCGATCACGGCGGCACCACCGAGACGGTGGTCAACGGCGAGACCGGCTGGCTGGTCGCGCCCGGCGACGTGGCCGCCTGGGCGAGTGCGCTGGGCCGGGCGTTGCATGCGGGACGCACGCGGCTGTCGGCCATGGGCCAGACGGCCGCCAACCGCGCGCGGAGGCTCTATTCGGTGGACGCCATGTGTGATGCGACCCTGGCCGCTTACGGCCGCGTGCTCGAGGCCCGCGCCTGATGGCGCCGGTGATCCAGCCCCAGATCCTGGTCATCAAGCTGGGCGACCTGGAATCGTTCGTTCAGTCGCTGGGCGCGATGCAGGCGATCCGCGAGGCCCACCGCGACGCGCGCATAACCCTGCTCACCTCGACGCCGTTCGAGCCGTTGGCCAAGGCCTCTCCGTACTTCAACGCCGTCGAGCTGGACTCCGGCGGCGGCTTCGCCACCGGCATGCGCCTGCGCGCCTCGCGCTTCAGCCGCGTCTACGACCTGGAGGGCGGCGGCGGCTCGGCGCAGATCCGCCTGGGCCTGTGGCCTGGCCCGACGTGGTTGCGGTCGGCGCCCACAACCGATGGCGAGACACCGCCGCCGGACCTGTCGTGGATCCTGCAGAAGACCGCGCCCGAGCGCGCGTCCAGCAGCGGCCAGCGCAAGCCCTATGTGCTGTTCATTCCCGGCGGCGGATCGAAGAAGCCGCAGGACCGGTGGCCCGGCGAGCGCTTCGGCGAGCTCGGCAAGCTGCTGCACGATCGCGGCTTCGACATCGTCGTGGTCGGCGCGCCGCAGGACGCGAACCTCGCCCGCGACATCCAGCGCAAGGTCGGCGCGGCCCGCGACCTGACGGGAGCCAGCGACTACGCGCGCATGGCGGCCCTGTGCGCACGCGCCGCCCTGGTGGTCGGCGGAACCCATGAGGCGATGCATCTGGCAGCCGCGGTCGGCGCGCCGACGATCGTCGTGCTGCCGCGCAGCGCCGACCCGGCCAAGGCCGCGCCGCGCGGCCATGTCACCGTGCTGCAGGCCGACGTCCTGGCCGAGCTTCCGGCCGCCACCGTGGCCCAGGCCGCCAACACGCTGACGCCTGCGCCGGCTCGCGGCGCTTGATCGTGCGCGGACGCTTGGCCATATAGTCGAAGGGAATATCCGATACGCTCGAGCGCTTCGGCCGTTCCTCGCTGTAACAACCCACGGAGCATAGCCTATTCGCCGCCCCATGCAGTCGCCTCCCGTCAAGGACGGGCCGCGCATCAACGACGACATCCGCGTCCCCCGCGTTCTGCTGATCGATCAGCACGGCGAGAAGCAGGGCGTGGTGCCGACGACCTCCGCGCTGGAGGCCGCCGAGGAAGCAGGCCTGGATCTCGTCGAAATCGTCCCGAACGCGGATCCGCCCGTCTGCAAGATCCTGGACTACGGCAAGTTCAAGTTCCAGGAACAGAAGAAGAAGAACGAAGCGCGCAAGCGGCAAAAGGTCGTCGAGATCAAGGAGATCAAGCTCCGCCCCAACATCGATATCCACGACTATGAAGTGAAGTCGCGCTCGATGTACCGGTTCTTCGAAGAGGGCGACAAGGTCAAGGTGACGCTGCGCTTCCGCGGCCGCGAACTGGCCCACCCGGAACTGGGCATGAAGCTGCTGCAGAAGGTGCGCGCCGATTTCGACGAGGTCGCCAAGTGCGAATACGAGCCTCGTATGGAAGGCCGCCAGATGATCATGATCCTCGCCCCGCGCTGATCGGCCGGGCAGACTGAGCGATCAACGCCGCGTCGCACCAACGACGCGGCGTTTGCATTGCGGCTGGCGTGAACAGCGGCTGAGCGCCGCCGGCCTTGCGTTCACCCGCCGTTTCACGTAATCACCCGCCCCTTCGGAACCGTCTGGCCCAATGGCATGCCAGGGCGGTTCATCAATACGCCAGAGGACGGGGCTTTTACGGCTCCGCAGAGAAATGCCGAAACTGAAGACCAAATCGGGCGCCAAAAAGCGCTTCAAGATCACTGCGTCCGGCAAGATCAAGGCCGGCGTGGCGGGTAAGCGGCACAGGCTCCTGAGCCACAGCGCCAAGTACATCCGCCAGAACCGCGGCACCAAGGTGATGAGCGATTCCGACGCTAAAATCATCAAGACCTACCTGCCTTACGGCCTGTGATCCTAGGAGCTTAGACAGACATGGCTCGCGTCAAACGGGGCGTAAGGTCCCACGCCAGGCACAAGAAGGTTCTTGAGCAGGCCAAGGGTTTCTATGGCCGCCGCAAGAACACCATCCGCACCGCCAAGGCCGCGGTCGACAAGGCCGGCCAGTACGCCTATCGCGACCGCAAGGTCCGCAAGCGCAACTTCCGTTCGCTGTGGATCCAGCGGATCAACGCCGCGGCGCGTCTCGAGGGCATGACCTACGCCCGATTTATCCACGGCCTTGACCTGGCCGGGATCGAGATGGACCGCAAGGTGCTCTCCGATATCGCGGGGAACGATCCCACAGGCTTCAAGGCCATCGCAGACAAGGTCCGCGCCGCCCTGGCCTAAGGAGTTCGCGAGCTGCCTGCTCAGCGCATCCAAAAGCCCTCCGGCGACGCGTCGGAGGGCTTTTTTGCGCCCGCTTCCCGCAATCCGATCGACACGCTAGAGCAAGCACCCATGACGAACCTCGCAGACCTGGAAGCCGCCAACGCCGCGCTGATCGCCGCGGCCCCCGACACCGCGACGCTGGACGAGGCCCGCGTCCAGATTCTGGGCAAGGTCGGCAACGTCAGCCTGCTGCTGAAAACCCTGGGCGCGATGAGCCCGGAGGAGCGCCGCGAGCAGGGCCCGGCGATCAACGGCCTGCGCGAGCGGATGGCCGAGCAGATCGCCGCCCGCAAGGCGGCGCTGGAGGCCGCCGAACTCGACGCCGAACTGGCGGGGGTGCACGTGGACCTGACCCTGCCAGCGCCGCCACGCCGCCGCGGTTCGGTGCATCCGACCATGCAGACGATGGACGAGATGATCGCCATCTTCGCCGACATGGGCTTCTCGCTGGCCGAGGGGCCGGACATCGAGACCGACTTCAACAACTTCACCGCCCTGAACTTCCCGCCGAAACACCCGGCGCGGGAGATGCACGACACTTTCTTCCTGCCGGAAGACGCGAACGGCGAGCGCAAGGTGCTGCGCACCCACACCAGTCCCGTGCAGGTGCGGGTGATGAACCGCACCAACGAGAAGCTGCCCAACTGGATCGCCCAGGGCCAGGAGCCGCCGATCCGGGTGATCGTGCCCGGCCGCACGTTCCGCAAGGACAGCGACCAGACCCACACGCCGATGTTCCACCAGATCGAAGGCCTGGTGATCGACCGCAACATCCACATGGGCCACCTGAAGTGGACGCTGGAGACCTTCATCGCCCGGTTCTTCGAGACGCCGGAGGTGGTGACGCGCTTCCGCCCCCACCACTTCCCGTTCACCGAGCCGTCGGCCGAGATCGACGTGCGCTGCGACCGCTCCGGCGGCGAGGTGCGCATCGGCCAGGGCGACGACTGGCTGGAGATCCTGGGCTGCGGGATGGTGCACCCCAATGTGCTGCGCAACTGCGGTCTCGATCCCGACGAGTGGCAGGGTTTCGCTTTCGGCTGCGGCGTCGACCGGCTGGGGATGCTGAAGTACGGCATGCCCGACCTGCGCGACATGTTCGCCAGCGACGTGCGTTGGCTGCAGCACTACGGCTTCTCGCCTTTCGCCATGCCGGACCCGGCGACGGGGCTGTCGTGACTTCGATGTCTTCAAGCACCTGCTCTCCTGAGGAACGGGCCGCAAGGCCTGGATCTGACCGATGAAATTCACTCCGTCCTGGTTGCGCGAGCATCTGCAGACCGACGCGTCCACGCCGCGCATCGTCGAGGCGATGACCATGGCCGGGCTCGAGGTCGAGCACGTTGACGACCCCGCCGCCAAGCTCGCCGCCTTCTCGGTCGCGAAGATCGTCTCGGCCGTGCAGCACCCCAACGCCGACCGGCTGCAAGTCTGCCAGGTGGACACGGTCGACGGACGCAAGGAGATCGTCTGCGGCGCGCCGAACGCGCGGGCGGGCCTGACCACCATCTACGCCCCGATCGGCGCCTATGTGCCCGGCAGCGGCGTAACCCTGGAGGCGCGGCCGGTGCGCGGCGTGGTCTCCAACGGCATGCTGTGCTCCGCCCGCGAGCTTGAGGTCTCCGAGGAATCCGACGGCATCCTGGAACTCTCGGGCGATCTGGCGGTGGGCGCGCGCGCCGCCGAAGCGCTGGGCCGCGAGGCGGTGATCGACTTCGAGGTGACGCCGAACCGACCCGACTGGCTGGGCGTCGCCGGCATCGCCCGCGACCTGGGCGCGGCCGGCGTCGGCAAGCTGAAGGACCTGTCCGTGGCGCCGGTCACGGGCGCGTTCGCCAATCCGGTGGAGATCCGCCTGGACGGGTCGGACGCCTGCCCGGTGTTCGCCGGTCGGCTGATCCGCGGCGTCAAGAACGGCCCCTCGCCGGCCTGGCTGCAGGACCGCCTGACCTCGATCGGCCTGCGTCCGATCAACGCCCTGGTCGACGTGACCAACTTCATCTCCTACGACCGCGCCCGCCCGCTGCACGTCTACGACGCGGCCAAGCTCGCCGGCGGCTTCATCGAGGCGCGGCTGGGCCGTGACGGCGAGACGCTGGAGGGCCTCGACGGCAAGACCTACCAGGTCACCGCCGAGATGAGCGTGATCGCCGACGCCTCGGGAGCCATCGGCCTGGGCGGGGTGATGGGCGGGGCGTCCACTGGCTGTTCGGAGGCCACCACGGAGGTGTTTGTCGAGAGCGCCTGGTTCGATCCGATCCGCACCGCCCAGACGGGTCGCGTGACCGGCATCACCTCCGACGCCCAGTACCGCTTCGCGCGTGGGGTGGACCCCGAGTTCGTGGTCCCCGGGCTGGAACTCGCCACCGCATTGATCCTGCAGATCTGCGGCGGCGAAGCCTCGCACGTTTCGGTGGCCGGCCGTGCGCCGGCGCCGCCCGCCCCTATCACCTTCGACCGAAGCTATGTCCGCAGGCTGTCCGGCCTGGAGGTTGGCCCTCAGCGCATCGACGCGATCCTGCGCGACCTGGGTTTCACGGTGGAAGCCAGCCAGGTGACGCCGCCGTCCTGGCGTCGCGACGTCGACGGCAAGGCCGACCTGGTGGAGGAAGTGGCGCGCATCGAGGGCTTCGACGCCCTGCCCACCGAGCCGCTCCCGCCAATGGCGACGGCGGTCGGCGGCGTGCTGACGCAGCGCCAGCGCCGCATCCGCACCGCGCGCCGCGCCCTAGCCGCGACGGGCTACGCCGAGACCATCACATGGAGCTTCACCGCCCAGGCCAAGGCCGCGCTGTTCGGCGGCGGCCAGCCCGAGCTCGTGGTGACCAACCCCGTCGCCTCGGACCTGGACGCCATGCGGCCGTCGATCCTGCCGAACCTGATCGAGGCGCTGGGTCGCAATGCGCGCCGGGGTTTCGCCGACGCCGCCCTGTTCGAGATCGGCCCGGTCTATCGCGGCGACCAGCCGGCGGACCAGGCGACGATGATCACCGCGGCGTTTGCGCCACGCCCGCAGCGTCGCTGGGACGGCCGCGACCTGGATCCGGTGTTCGAGCTGAAGGCGGACCTTATGTCCCTGCTCGACGAGCTGGGAGCGCCCACCGCCTCGCTTCAGATCGCCCAGAGCGGGCTGGCGGACTGGTGGCATCCCGGCTGCGCGGCCGTGCTGCGGCTGGGCAAGCAGGTGGTCGCCGAGTTCGGCGAGCTGCATCCGCGCGTGCTGAAGGCGTTGGATGTCGAGGGCCCGGTGTACGGCTTCGAGATCGCGGTCGAGGCGATCCCCGAGCCCAAGCGCAAGGCGACCAAGACCAAGCCAGCCCTGAAGCTCTCGGCGCTGATGCCGCTGCGTCGAGACTTCGCCTTCGTGGTCGATGAGGCGGTAGCCGCCGGCGAGCTCGCCCGCGCCGTGCAAGGCGCCGACAAGGCGCTGATCGCCGAGGCGCGCGTGTTCGACGTCTATCAGGGACCCGGCGTCGCCGAGGGCTCGAAGTCGGTCGCCGTCGAAGTCACCGTGCAGCCGCAGGAGAAGACCCTGGCCGAAGCCGAGATCGAGGCGCTGTCGGCCCGCATCGTCGCGGCCGCGGGCAAGGCGACCGGCGCGAAACTGCGCGCCTGACGTAAGCCCGTCATCGAAGCGTCACGCCGCCGTTAACCTTCGCCGCTAGTCCAGCTTACGCCGGAGGTCCGGCGGGGGCGCGGGCCGCCCCTTTGCGCGAAGGGGAATCCGGATGATCGACGTCGGCGGGATCAAGGTTTTCGACGCTGCGCCGTCGCTGCAGGGCGCCGTGGCGACGCCGCTCGGCGCCGACGCGGTGCAGCTGATCCGCCTGGGCCAGTTCACCGGCTCAGGCGCGGTCGCCGCAGGGCGGGCCGAGTCGGTCGACTTCGACGCCAGGTCCGACAACCTCTACGTCACCAACCTCGCGCAGGGGCGCATCGACATCGCCCATCTCGGGGCCGATGGAGCGACCAGCGCCAACGGTTCGATCGACCTGAATGGCCTGCCGGCCTACGGCGGCGTGAACTCGGTGGCGGTTAAGAACGGCGTCATCGCCGTCGCCTATCAGAACACCGCTGGGGACCAGTCCGGCTACGTCGCGCTTTACGACACCGCCACCAACGCGCTGATCAAGACCATCGCGGTGGGCGTCCTGCCCGACCAGGTCGTGTTCAGCCCCGACGGCAAGAAGCTGCTGGTGGCCAACGAGGCCGAGACGGTGTCGCCGACCAACAACCCCGCCGGCTCCATCAGCATCATCGACATTTCGGGCGGCGCGGCGAATGCGGCGGTCTCCAACACCATCTCGTTCGGCGCGCTGAACGGATCGGAAGCCGCGCTGAAGGCCCAGGGCCTCGCGCTGTTCCCGGGTCAGGCGGCGGGGAACGACATCGAGCCCGAGTACATCACCATCTCGCCCGACGGCACGCGCGCCTATGTGACCCTGCAGGAGGTCAACGGCGTGGCGGTGATCGACCTGACCAACCCCGCGGCCGATCGCCCGATCGCCATCCAGCCGCTGGGCGGGATCGACCGCACGTTGGCCGGCAACGCTTTCGATCCCAACGACCAGAACGGAGTGTCGATCGGCAATTTCGACATCGTCAGCTTGCTGCAGCCCGACGCCATCGCCAGCTTCAGCGCGGGCGGCGCGACCTATTTCATCACGGCCAACGAGGGCGACGCACGCGTCGGCGGCCTGGTCGACGAAGGCCGGCTCTCGGCGAACAGCTACAAGCTCGATCCGACCGCCTACCCCGACGCTGCAGCCATCAAGGCCAGCGCCGGACGCCTGAACGTGCTGTCCAATGTCGGCGACACCGATGGCGACGGCGACTACGACCAGATCACCACCTTCGGCGGGCGCGGCGTGTCGATCTTCCGCCAGAACGCCGACGGCACGATCACCAAGGTGCGCGAAACGGGCGGCGAGTTCGAGGCGATCATCGCCCAGAAGTTCCCCAACCTGCACAACACCGAGAACGGCGCGACGCCGGACAACCGCTCCGACAACAAGGGTCCCGAGCCCGAAGGCGTCGCGGTCGGCGTGGTGGGCGACAGGATCTACGCCTTCGTGACGCTGGAGCGCGTCGGCGGGGTGATGATCTACGACGTCACCGACCCGACCCAGGCTAGCTTCGTCGGCTACAAGCCCGCGACCAGCCAGGACTATGCGCCCGAGGTGGTGAAGTTCGTGTCCGCCGCCGACAGCCCCACCGGCCAGGCCCTGCTGATCAGCGCCAACGAGGTCAGCGGCACGACGACGATCTACACCATCGCCAACCAGAGCGAGGGCGCCGACAGCATCACCGGCAGCGCGCTCGGCGACCGCATCGAGGGCCGTGGCGGCGGCGACACCATCGCGGGCCTGGCCGGCGACGACACCCTGGACGGCGGCGCGGGCGTGGACCTGCTGCGCGGCGGCGTTGGCGACGACACCTACATCGTCGACGTGGCCGCCGACCGCATCGACGAGCGCCAGGGCGAGGGGACCGACACCATCCAGACCGGGCTCGCCTCGTTCACCCTGAGCGGTCAGGTGGAGAACCTGCGTTTCACCGGCGACGGGACGCATTCCGG
>NZ_JAUXZW010000009.1 GCF_030693805.1 Phenylobacterium sp. | reverse complement strand
TGGGCTGTCATGGCATCGCGGCGCATGCCGCCCCAGTCGAAGATGGGAAGTCGGAGGTCGATTTCGTAGCCACGTGGATTCGACTTGGAGCCGCTGCCGTTGTCGAACACCGTGTCGCGACGCACACCCAGTTCGATATCGGTGAAGCTGTTAATGGTCTCCAAACCCTGGGCCTTGGCGCTCACATTGAGGGCACTCTGCGCGAGCTGGATATCCAGACGGCCATTGCTCGCGGCCTTTGCGACCTCAGCCGGCTGACGGGCTTGTTTGGGCAAGTCAGGCAGGCGGTCAGGCAGCCTCAGCTGTGCGGCCTGGTTGTCATCCAGGCCCAGCAAGCGAATCAAATCCTCGCGCGCTGATATCTCTTGTTGGTGCGCAGCCGAAAGTCGGGTCGCGGCATCTGCGTAGAAGGTCTGTTGGCGTGCGCGAGCGAGCTTGTTGAAATTGCCAACCGCTTCAAGACGACGGGCCAGTTCTGCACCTGCCTCGGCGTTTTCGTAAACCTGTTTAGCGTAGGCAAGTGACTGCTTTGCTGCGACTGCACGCACCCAGCTCTGCCTGACCTGGGTGGTCCTGTCGACCACCTCAGCGGCCAAGCGGATTTGACTTTGTGCAATCCGCTGGTCGGCAATTCCCTTGCGATACGGCAGCGTGATGAGGTCGAGCAAGCCAAAGGTGAGGATTCGCCCGAATTCCAGCTCCTCGCCCGCCCTGACACGCACAAAACTGAAAACAGGGTTGGCAATGCGGCCGGACTGGGCTGCCAGCGAAGAATCTGCCCAGCTTTGAGCCAACATCGCCTGCATAGCCGGGCTATTGAGGAGCGCGAGCTGTACGGCCTCTTTTTGGCCAACGACCGAGGTCAGAAGTTTTGAGGCAGCCTGCAGGCGCTCGTCACGTTGCTGGTCGGTCTGCGAAAGGTTCAATTGGCCAGCAGTGAAATTCCCGGTCTGAGCGTTGGCCTTCTCCAGGGTTTGTTCAAGATTGACGGACGCACATCCGGCCAATATGGCGACGGCTATCAGTGACAGCGCGACGTTGAATCCGGGCACAGTCAAAGGGCTTCTCATTTCTTATCCCCGTGGTGATTGGAGTGCGGGGCGCTGCCGCCCGACGCTGCCGGCGAAGACGGCGACGGCTGGCCTTGCGATGTTTCCCGGGAGTAATTTCGCCATCCACCAATGCGCCCGACGTTGTCGTTAGCTTCTTTCCAAGACTGGATGGACTGGGGTTCATACCCCTTGTAGTCGCCGATGGGGGACACGTACTCCAGCGCAGGTGCTCCCACCTGGCTGGTTGTTGTGGCAGCGACGCCAGCCGCAGGTTGCGCGAGAACTCCCGAGACAGTGAGCAGGGCACCTAGGCCCAGCAGGCAACTCGTGCCGATGACTGCGATTTTTCTTGACACAAGGGTCTCCTTCGACAAATCCGATGAACTTTCGAGGTGCGCAGTGTCTACTGCTTCCCGCTACACAGCGCTGTCGGGAAGATTACATTTCCGTCATGTGGGGCGGAGATACCCGCTCCAGGTGCAAAC
>NZ_JAUXZW010000007.1 GCF_030693805.1 Phenylobacterium sp. | reverse complement strand
ACTTCGGCCACCTGGCCTATGAGGTCGACGACATCTACGCCGCCTGCGCTCGGCTGCAGGCTGGCGGCGTTACGATCTCGCGCCCGCCGCGGGATGGCCGCATGGCGTTCGTCCGCTCGCCGGACGGCGTTTCAATCGAATTGCTCCAGGCCGGCGCGGCGTTGGCGCCAGCCGAGCCCTGGATCTCGGCCCCGAACGTCGGGGTCTGGTGAACACCCAAAACAGGAAGTGATCATGAGCGTACAACCGAGCCTGCGTCTCAATGACGGGCGCGAAATGCCGCAATTGGGCCTCGGGGTCTGGCAAACCCCGGCCGACGAGACGGCGCAGGCTGTGAAGGCCGCCCTCGACGCGGGTTACCGGTCGGTCGACACCGCTGCAATCTACCGCAATGAAAAAGGCGTCGGCGAGGGACTTCGCGCCGCCAGCGTGGCGCGCGACGACGTGGCGGTCACCACCAAGCTGTGGAACGAACAACAGGGGTTCGACAGCGCGCTCAAGGCGTTCGACGACAGTCTGGGGCGGCTGGGCCTCGATTATGTCGACCTCTACCTAATCCACTGGCCGTGCCCGTCGCGCGAGCTGTATGTCGATAGCTGGCGAGCACTGATTCGCCTGAAGCAGGAGGGCCGCGCCCGCTCCATCGGTGTGTCGAACTTCAGGGCCGAGCACCTGCAGCGGATCATCGACGAGACCGGGGTGACGCCGGCGGTCAACCAGATCGAGCTGCATCCGCGCTGGCAGCAGCAGGCGATGCGCGACGTGGATGCCGGCCTGGGGATCATCACCGAGAGCTGGAGCCCGCTGGGTCAGGGCGTATTGCTGGCCGATCCGGCCCTGATCGCCATCGCCGCCAAGCACGGACGCACGCCTGCCCAGGTGGTGATCCGCTGGCACCTGGATCTGGGCCTGATGGTGATCCCGAAAAGCGTCACGCCGTCGCGCATCGTCGAGAACTTCCAGGTGTTCGACTTCAAGCTCGACGCCCAGGATATCGCCGCGATCAGCGCCCTGGACGACGCCAATGGCCGCATCGGCCCGGACCCCGCCGCCTTCGGCTGAGCCGGGCGGCTATTGATCCAAACGCTAAGGCGTCCGCGCTGGGTCACACCAGCGCAGCGTCAACTCGGGTTCAATTGCGGTCCGGCGCCAGACGTCGTGGCGGATCAGGATTCGACGCCGCCTTCGGGATGCGCCGGCCGCTCGCCGAGTGGCTTGGTTCCTGAGGGCATGGCGTTCTGTGTCGCCGCCACAGTCGCCTGCACCGACGCGCCCATCGCCGTTGAGATCTCGCGAAGCGCGGTCATGTAGCCTTCAAACCATTTGCGGCTGTAGTCCGCCTGGACCTGGAACGCCTCGACGGGGGTCTTTGCCGAAGCGATCGCGTGGGCCGCGGCGCTCGCATCCTGCGCCACCTGTTGGCAGTAGGACAGCGTCTGCGCGCGCACGGCTTCCGCCCCGCGCTGCGCAGTCTGGACGCTGACGGCCATGGCCTCGAGGCTGTGGCGGGTGGCGACGTTCAACTCCTGCATCGCCGACTGCGATCGTTGCAGCATGTCCTTCATCACGTCCGGCCCGCCGCCGAGCGGGGATTGTCCGAAGGGATTGGTCATCTGGTCCTCATTTGCTGAACATGCCTCCCGATGGAAGCGGGACCGGTCAGGCGCGGTTCCGTGGCCAGGATAATTAGCCGGGCAGGTGACGACTGATGCAGACGCCGCGGTCCACTGGTTGGTCGACACGCGCGCGGCGGAAACGGATGATCGGTCGCCGAGTCGGGGTCGAATCGCATGCTGAATTGGATCTACGAGGTGGCCGGCCACGCCTGGGGACCGCTTCGCCTCTTCGACTCGTTCTTCTTTCTTGCGGCGACGGGCTTCGCGGTTTCGGCGCTCGCCACCTGGGTGGCGCTGCCGAAGCTCTGGGCCCGTTTGCCCACGGACCGGGGACGCGCCTTTGCGGTCGACGCCGACAAGAGCCTCGGCAAGCCGATAAGCGCCGGCCTGATCTTCGTGACCATCTTCTGCATCGCTGCTGCGCTGTTCGTTCCGCTGGCGGCGCGACCGTTGCTGACGCTGCCCTTCATCCTCGCGGCCATGGTCGTGGGTTACCTGGACGATCGCCGTGGCGGGTTCACGGAGTATCAGTTGGCGGTCATGGATCTGGTCATCGCACTTGGCGCGGCGATGGTGATCTACGGCCTGAAGCCGACCGCAATCTGGCTGCCGGGTTGGAGGGACGCGGTCGTGCTCGCACCCTGGCTCGCCACGCTTATCGCGACCGGCGTGATCTGGCTGGCGATCAACGCCACCAACTGCTCCGACGGCGTCGACGGCGTGTCCGGCAGTCTCAGCGCCACCGCGATGATGCTTCTGGGAGGCTTGCTCTACGCCGTACTCGGCAATGAGCAGGTCGCCCGTCACCTGCACATCCCGTTCGTCCGCGAAGGCGCCAACTGGGCGATCATGGCCTTCCTGATGGTCGGCTGCCTCGCGGGCTACCTCTGGTACAACGCGCCGCCTAGCCAGGTGTTGATGGGCGACGCAGGCTCCCGGCCGATCGGGTTGATGATCGGCATGCTGGTGGTCGCCACAAACAATCCGCTGTTCCTGGCGCTGGTGGCCTCCATGCTTTTGCTGAACGGCGCCACGGGCCTGGTGAAGGTCGCGTTGATGCGCTTTCTCGGTCTGAAGGTGCTGGGCGGCGTCAGGTTCCCGCTCCACGACCATTGCCGCAAGGAACTGGGCTGGTCGAACAGCCAGGTGCTCGTGCGCTTCATGCTCGTGCACCTGGGCGTGTCGGCGCTGCTGGTGATCCTGGCGCTGAAGCTGCGCTGACGCCTCGCGCCAGGTCGTCGACCGCGCGGGCTTGGTGGCGCGTCCACGTGGTCAAATTCTAGGGATTGAGCGCGGGATCTTCGGGCTGGAGGTCAGCAGGTTGGAGGGGTTCGGCGGATGTGGCGTCGATACTCGCTTCAGCGCTGTCAATCATTTCGGCATCGGAAGCCGCACCGCGTGCTTCGGCGGCAGCGACCTCGTCGTCCTTCCTCCCTTCGGCATCCTTCTTTTTGCCGGGAAGAATTGCACTGACGACCCTGCCTGCCGCCTTGCCGATCGCACCGCCGACCACGCCGCCTACAGCGCCGCCGACCGGGCCAGCCGCGGTGGAACCCGCGATGCTGCCAGCCGCTCCACCGGCTGCGGCGACGCCTTGCGTCACCAGACCATCCTCTTCCTGCGCCGCGGCATCGGTCGTCACTAGCGTGCCAGCGATCAGGAGCGCAATCAGGCGTGACATTGCGTGGTTCCTTTCGGGGTGGGGGATGTGGGAGAGAGTGCTGAGCCGTGATGATAAAAGAAAGACCCGCCTACGGTAGAGTGCCGACAACATGAACCGAAAATGAATAGGATATTCAGGGAGATTTTTCTGCGCGATGTCGGAACAACCAGACGGATATAGTGTTGATGCGGCGGGCTGAACCTTCCTCAATAGCGCACATGTTCCGGAGTTGAACCATGATCAATAAGTCCACGATCCCCGCCCTGGTCGCAGCTATCGCCTTGGGCGGAGCAGGCGCTGCATTCGCAGGCGACGCGCCCAGCACCATGAACAAGGCCGGCTCCTATGGCGCCGGCGTGGCTGCGACGACGCCGCACGGCGCGACAGCCGCCGGTGTGGGTGGAAGCGAAGCTATGAACACCACGCGTGGAAAGAACCGTGGCGGCAAACATCACGATCGCCGCGCAGGACGCGCGGCCGAGCGCGGTGAGACCGCCAACTCGGCGACCACCTATGGCAGCGGTGCAGTGACGACGACTCGCGACAGCGCCAACGCCGCGGTTACGAGCGGCGGTTCGGCCTCGGGTTCCGGCGTCCAGTCCACTGGCTCGACAGTGGACGCATATGGCGAGACGACCCGCGATGGCTCCAACGCCGACATCTACGGCAACTCGACCGCCACGTCTGGCGCCAGAGCCCGCTAGCGCATCATTGGCGGGGCGAGCGACCTTCGGGCCGATCGTCCCGCCGCCTTGCCGTGCGAGAGTTAAATGAACAGCTTGGCCGTCGTCATCGCCGTGCTCGCCACAGGTCCTCTGATGAACGATCTCACCGAACGTGACGACCAATGCCTGGTGATCCGCTACGCAGCGGATGGCCAGCGCATGGAGCGCGCGCCCACGCGTCCTTACGAGGGGCCGCCTTCTGCCGCGGTCAGCGCAAATTCAGTGCATCGTGGTTCAGGCGGTTCCTCGTCCTCGTCCAGCGTATCCGCGTCGTCGAGTTCTGCAGGCGGCCAAGTCGTCCTGAGCACCACCGCTGACGGGCGCTCCGTCACCAGGACCTATCACCAGAAGGGCTGCACCGTCGTCGTGGACGAGCGTCCGGCCCGAGGAGGAAGATAATGCACCGCCAATCACGCGCTCGCCTGCTTGCCGCGGCTATCGCAGTCAGCGCCATCGCTTCGTCGCCCGCCACGGGATTTGCTCAAAGTGTAACGGGGGGTAGTTCTGGCGGCGTAAGCGGCCAGGGTGTTTCTGCCTCGACCTATGGCTCGGGCCAACAGACCAACACGCCGGAGGGCTCCTCGATCGGGGTCGCAGGCGGCGGCGACGCCGTGGCTGTGGACGGCTCCGCCAGCACTCGCTCCGACGCCAAGCTCAACGAACGTCGCGCGATGCAGCGCTCGGTAGCCACCGCCCAGGATGATGATGAACGCGCCCGATCGCGCACCCGTACTGTGGTTCGAGAAGGCGAAGTGCGCTCGCGCACCGTGTCTCGCTACAAGCAACAGGGCGAGAAGCCGGTGCGCGAAATGACCTATTCGGTGACCACGCCGGAAGGCTCCACGACGCGCACGAAGTAACCGGCGGAGGTGCGGTCAGTCTAAAGGCGACTCGTGCCCACTCTACGGAGTGCGGCCAAGGAGCCCGCGCCTCAAGCTATTAGGGACCGCCACTCAGCCAGGGCGGCTGAGTGGCTGGCTCTGTACGTCTCTCGGCTTGTTAGATGGCGCTGCTGACTGATGTGGCTGTAGCACTGCCGTGGCCTGCATCGTTGCCGGCATTGTTCGCAGCGAGAGTTTTCACTGCGGCCCCTTAATCGCCGGCGGAACGACCACAGCGGGTTGGGCGATCGGCGGCCATCACGCTTTGGGGATGATCACTGTTCGGGATGGGCGTGCCGCAAACTCGCCAAGTGGGAAGAGAGTGGGCTGCTACGCGCCAAAGGCTGATTTATTCAACCTTTTCAAGCGCTGCTGGCTCCTCGGGCAGGACTCGAACCTGCGACAAGTCGGTTAACAGCCGACTGCTCTACCAACTGAGCTACCGAGGAACAGCACCGTAGCGGGCCGGCCGTATACGCTGGCCATTCCATGGAAGCAAGCGCCGGGCCAACCCTATTGTCTCAAAAAAAAGCCCGACGCGTGCGCCGGGCTTAAAAAGTCGGTGATGGTGGGTGTCTTCAAGGAAGACGCTGTGAGACTCGGCTCTCATGGTTAAGGAATTGTAAATCCCGCCAACCGCTTCGCAGTCCTTCCTATGAGCACCGCCTACGTCGCCGCCATCGACCAGGGGACCACCTCGTCGCGCTGCATCGTCTTCGACAAGGCGGGCGCGATCGTCGCCATGGCGCAGAAGGAACACCGCCAGATCTTCCCCAGGCCAGGTTGGGTGGAGCACGATGCGGTGCAGATCTGGGACAATGTGCAGCAGGTGGTGCGCGAGGCGCTGGAGGCGGCGGGCATCGCCGCGGCGGATCTGGCCGCGGTGGGCATCACCAACCAGCGCGAGACTACGGTGATCTGGGAGCGCGATACCGGCAAGCCGATCCACAACGCCATCGTCTGGCAGGACACCCGCACCGACCGCCTGGTCCGTGAGATCGGCGGGGAGGCGGGCCCCGACAGGTTCCGCGACATCTGCGGCCTGCCGCTGGCGACCTACTTCTCGGGCCCGAAGATCCGCTGGCTGCTGGACAATGTGGCTGGCGCTCGGGCGCGCGCCGAGGCTGGCGAGCTGATGTTCGGCACCATGGACACCTGGCTGATCTGGAACCTCACCGGGCGGCACGTCACCGATGTGACCAACGCCAGCCGCACCATGCTGATGAACCTGCGGACGCTGGATTGGGACCAGGCCCTGCTGGACGGCCTGGGCGTGCCGCGCAGCCTGTTGCCCGAGATCCGCGCCTCGTCCGAGGTCTATGGCGAGGCCCGCGACGGCCTGGCCGGGGTGCCGGTGGCGGCCGCCCTGGGCGACCAGCAGGCGGCGCTGTTCGGCCAGACCTGCTTCGCGGCGGGAGAGGGCAAGTGCACTTACGGCACCGGCAACTTCCTGCTGGTCAACACCGGGACCGAGCCGGTGTTCTCCAGCCACGGGCTGCTGACCACCGCGGCCTACCGCATCGGCGACCAGGCGGCGGCCTATGCGCTTGAGGGTTCGGTGGCGGTGACCGGCGCGCTGGTCCAGTGGGTACGCGACAATCTGGGCCTGATCGAGAGTTCCGCCGACATCGAGGCGCTGGCCGCCAGCGTCGAGGACAACGGCGGGTGCTATTTCGTCCCGGCCTTCGCGGGGCTGTTCGCGCCGCACTGGCGCAGCGACGCGAGGGGCGTGATCACCGGCCTGACCGGTTACATCACCAAGGCGCACATCGCCCGCGCGGTGCTGGAAGCGGCGGCCTGGCAGACCCGAGAGGTCGCCGACGCGATGGCTTCGGACACAGGGGCGCCGCTGGCGTCCCTGCGGGTCGACGGCGGCATGACCCGAAACGCCCTGCTGATGCAGATCCAGGCCGATGCCTTGGGCGCGCCGGTAGTGCGCGCCGCGGTCGCCGAGACTACCTGTCTGGGGGCCGCCTATGCTGCGGGCCTGGCGGTCGGCGTCTGGCCGGACCTGGATACCCTGCGCGCCCAGTGGCGGCATGACGCGGAGTGGGCGCCGCAAGCGTCGGCTGAAGTCCGCGAGCGCGGCTATCGCAAATGGCGCAAGGCGGTGGAGCGCTCTCTTGACTGGGTCGACGCCGACGACGCGCAAGGTTAGTCAGCGACAGGATCGTTAGCCCAGTCGAATCGGAGCCGTCGTGCGCATCCATTTCACCGGGGTCGCCGGGGCGGGCATGAGCGCGGCTGCGCTGATGATGCGCGACGCCGGCCATCAGGTTTCCGGGTCGGACGAGGACGTCTTCCCGCCGATGTCCACCTATGTCGCCGGCTTGGGTTTTCCGTTCCACACACAGTTTTCCGCCGCCAACCTGCCCGACGGCCTCGATCTGTTGGTCCTGGGCACCAGCGCCAAGCTGGGCGGCGACGGTAACGCCGAGGTGGCGGAGGCGCGGCGGCGCGGCGTGCGCGTCACCACCTTCGCCGAGTTGATCGGGGAGACCATCCGGCCGCGGGAGACGATTGTAGTCGCCGGTTCTTTCGGCAAATCCACGTGCACCGGATTGATGGCGCATGCGCTGCGCGCCTCGGGGCGCGATCCGGGCTGGATGCTGGGCGCCATCGCGCCCGCCCTGCCGGCCACGGGCCACTGGGGGACCTCGCCGGAAGTGGTGCTGGAGGGCGACGAATATGTGGTCGGCAACGGCGATACGCGTTCGAAGTTCGCGCTCTACCACCCCGACCACCTGCTGCTGACCTCGCTGGTCCACGACCACGTCAACGTCTTCCCGACCTTCGAGAGCTACGAGGCGCCGTTCCGCGCACTGTTGCGCGATGTGCCGGCAGGCGGGTTGGTGATGCTGCGTGACCATCCGGCGATCCGCGCCGTAGCCGGTGAGACCAAGGGGCGCGTGGTCTGGTACGACACCGAGCCCTGCGACGGCTGGAGCGCTCGGGACGTCAGCTTTGGCGAGGTCAGCCGTTTCACCCTGGTCGGCCCTGGGGACCGACGCGTGCCGATCGCCACCAGCCTGCTGGGCGCCCACAACATCGAGAACATCGTCGGCGTCTCGGCCTTCCTGCTGGAACTCGGCTTGGTGGACGAAGGCGCGTTGGCCGATGCCATGGCGGGCTTCACCGGCATACGGCGGCGGCTGGATCGCCTGACCACGGCGTCCGCGGTGCCGCTCGTCGAGGGTTTCGGTTCTTCCTATGAGAAGGCGCGCTCGGCGATCGAGGCGCTGCGGCTGCACTATCCCGACCGACCGCTGGTGGTGGTGTTCGAACCCCACACCTTCAGCTGGCGCAGCCGCGACGCGCTGAGCTGGTACGACACGGTGTTCGAGGGCGCGTCGCGCGTTCTGCTGGCCCCGCCGCCGGCGCACGGCGCGGAAAGCCATAACCAGTCTAGTTTCGAGGAGATCCTGGCCCGCATCGCCGCCACGGGCGTCGCCGTGGAAGGGGTCCCGACGGCCGAGCGGGCGATCGACGCCTTGTCGGGGCTTGCGGGCGACGAGGCGGTGCTGCTGCTCTCGTCAGGACCACTGCTGGGCCTGCCCGATAGCCTGCCGCCAGTGTTCGAGCGCTGCTACGCAGGCGCAGCCTAGGCCCGTGGGCCGACCGGTCGGAAGGTGAAGAACCGCTGGCCGGTGTAGGAGAAGGCCGCCGCCGTCACCGCGCCGCTAAGCGCCGCCAACGCATGCGGCAGGTTGGGCGCGAGATCGATGATCCTCAGGAAGATCAATAGGTTCAAACCCTGAGCTGCAACGGCGACGCCGGCGTATCGGGTCAGTTCATGCAGCGGGATCCGGCGACTGGGCGCGAAGGTCACGCGCCGGTTCAGCGTCCAGGTCATCAGGGTGGCGTAGGCCAGCGAGCCCACACGCGCGACGGCCGGCGCCGCGCCCAGCCGTTCCAGCGACCACAACACCACCAGATCGGTCGCCAGACCCGCGCAGCCTACGGCGACGAACGCCGGGAGGCCCTTGGGGATCATGGCTGCGACGCGCCACAGCACGCCGCCGGCGGGCAGATGATCAAACGTTGCGCTCATGGCGTTCGTTTTCGGCCCGAGGCCTTAACAGGCGGTGTGAATCTCCCCGCCCGCCTAGCGTTGACGCGGAGAGCGCGGGCGTTGAAGCTCGGTAGGCGCGTTTGGGACGATCTTGGCCACCCTGCCATCTCCCCGCGCACCCGCGTCGCCATGCAGAGCGATAACAGGACGCCGGGGGAGCAGACTTGGTCGGGAGGATGTCGGCGATGAGCATTCAGGATGCGCCCGTGTCGCTCCGTGCGGCGGCGATGCACGGCGGCGATCCGCGCGCCCTGCTGGACAGCATGCCGCCCCGATACAGCCAGCTCGTTAAGCGTTGGGCCGACCTGACGCCTGAACGACCGGCGCTGATCTGTGACGGCGTCACCCACACCTACGGTGAGCTGTGGACAGCGACCCTGGCGGCGATTGACCTGTTGCGGGCGAACGGCGTCGGCGGCGGAGACCGCGTGCTGTTCCTGGCCGAGAACGGGCTGCAGGTGACGCCGCTGTTGTTGGCCGCCAGCGAGCTCGACGTCTGGGCCGCGCCCCTGAACGCGCGCATGTCGCAACGCGAGGTGAGCGTGATCCGCGACTTCGCCGACTGCCGCACCGCCGTCTACTGCGTCGGCGACTCGGCCGCGGCTGTCGAGCACGCCGCGCTGGCCGGCGCCGAGACCATCGAACATCCGTTGCTGGGCCGTCTCGCCATCGGGCCGCAAAGGCCCGACGCCCAGCCCGAGCCGGTGCAGCCCGACAAGGCCCTGCAGACCGCGGTGCTGGTGTTCACATCGGGCACCACTGGAGAGCCGAAAGGGGTCATGCTCAGCCACCAGGCGCTGATGTACATGGGCGCCAACATGGTCGCGCTGCGCGGCGTCCGGCCCGACGACTGCTTCTACAATTCATCGCCGGTCAGCCACGCCATCGGTTTGGGCACGGTGCTGATGACGGCGTTCTGGGCGGGCGCCAGCGCCGAGCTCGTCGCCCGCTTCACGCCGGCGCATCTGGCCATGGCGCTGGTCGAGGATCGGATCAGTTCGGTGACGGCGGTGCCGACGCTGTTCCTGCGTCTGCTGGAACACGCCGAGGCCACGGGTGCGGCGATCACCTCGAAGCGGCTGCGCTCGATCGCCACCGCCGGCGCGCCTCTGGACCTGACATTGAAGGCGCGCATCGAGGCGGCGCTGGGCGTCGGCATGTCGCAGTCGTACGGGCTCACCGAATGCAACCCGATCGCCCGCTCGCCCGGTCCCGTTGACGACAACGAGGTCGGCGCCATTCAGCCAGGCGTCGAGATCCGGCTGGTCCGGGAGGACGGCAAGGACGCGGCCGCCGACGAGATCGGCGAGATCTGGGTCAAGGGGCCGACGCGGATGCTGGGCTACTTCCGCAACCCGACGGCGACGCAGGCGGTGATGCGCGACGGCGGCTGGTTGAACACCGGCGACCTCGCGCTGATGGACGACCACGGCAAGCTCAGGATCATCGGACGCTCCAAGGAACTGATCATCCGCAGCGGCTTCAACGTCTATCCGGTTGAGGTCGAAGGCGTGCTGGGGCTCTGCCCGGGAGTGGCCGCGGCTGCCGTGGTCGGCCGCTCGGTCGAGGGAAACGAGGAAGTGGTTGCCTTCGTGCAGGCCCTACCGGGGCATGCGCTGGAGGTGAGCGACCTGACGGCTTGGTCGGAGGCGAGGCTGGCTCCCTACAAGCGCCCGGCGGAGATCATCATCGTGCCGGACATGCCGATCGGCCCCACGGGCAAGATCATGAAGATCCGTCTGAAGGAGCGCCTGGCGGGTGCGACGGCTTGACCTCTGCTCTCAGGTCCAGCGGACCGAGGCCTCGGAGACGCGGCTCAGCAGATGGCCGAACTGGCGTTGCTCCTCATCGCTGAGCACGCCTAGCATGCGTGTGTCGGCGGCGGCGAAATCGGCGCGGATGTCGGTGAACAGCTGGGCGCCAGCTTCGGTCAGTCGCAGGTGCGAGGCTCGGCTGTCGTCGGGATGCGCCGAGCGGCTGAGCAGCCCGCGCGCCTCCAGCGCGGTAACCGCGCGACTGATGCTGTTCTTCGGTCGGCCAGTGTAGCGCACGATCTGCTGGGCGGTGACCGCAGTGGTGATCGACAGGCAGGTGACGACCGCGGACTCGTCGCGCAGCAGGGCGTGGCGGCGTTCGATCTCGGCATACAGAGGCTGCATGTAACGGCTAGCCAGCACGATCAGCCGCATGCCCAACCACTGGGTCGAGCGCGGGTCGAACTTCAGCGCCACGGGTTCGTGGGGCGCCGGACGATCCGAATCCGCTCGGGGTATTGCACTACGCGTCGCCACAGAATCTCCTGAAGTCCCCAATCGGGTCGCTTGACATATAGTCCCAAATGGGACGAACATCCGGCCGTCGAAAGCAATGCCGCAACATCGATCACAGCCCAGAAGGCTAGACCATGAAAGCTTATTTCCTCGTTCCCGGACCGGACGGCGGCGTTTTCGAGCAGCGTGAGGCCGACAAGCCGACGCTGCGCAGCGCACACGCACTGATCAAGGTCCATGCCGCCGGCACCAACCGCGGCGAAGTCCTCGCGCTGCCGGGCTATCGGTCCAGTAATCCGGATTTGAAGCCCGTTCCGTCGGGCATCGAATTCGCCGGCGAGATCGTCGAGGCCGGACCCGACGCCACCGGCTGGCGGGTGGGCGAGCGAGTGATGGGCCGCGCCGCCGCCACCTACGCCGAGTATGTGGCCGTCAGCTCGGCCCAGCTTATGCGGATGCCCGATTCCCTGTCATGGGCGCAGGGCGCCGCGATCCCGAACGTCTTCGTCACCGCCTATGACGCCCTGGCTACCGTCGGCAAGGTGCAGGCCGGCGAGACGGTCCTGATCACCGCGGCGGCCTCGGGGATCGGCACCGCCGCCATCAAACTCGCAAAGTTCCTGGGCGCGGCGCGGATCATCGCCACCACCCGCTCGTCGGCCAAGGCCGCGGCGCTGAAGGCGGTCGGCGCGGACGAGGTGTTCGACACCAGTCAGGCCGACTGGGTCGACCAGCTTCAGAAGCTCACTGAGGGCAAGGGCGCCGACGTGATCATCGACAGCGTCGGCGGGCCCATGCTGGCCGACAACATGAAGGCGCTGGCCATCCAGGGACGCCTGATCAACGTCGGGCGCAACGGCGGCAAGCTGGGCGCCTGCGACATGGACGTGCTGGCGTTCAAGCGGGCCAGCCTGATCGGCGTCACCTTCCGCACGCGCTCGCCGCAGGAGACGTTCCAGTGCCTGGAGCGCTTCGCCACAGCCTGTCTGGACGCCTTCGGGACGGGTGAGCTGCAGCCGGTGCTCGACCGCACGTTCCCGTTCGACAACCTCGCCGATGCTCACGCCTACATGATGAGCGACAGCCAGGTCGGCAAGATCGTCGTCACCATGGATTGACCGCCGCGCGCGGTCACGGAGGAAGCGTTCTTGCCAGCTCAACATGCCCTGGTCATCGGCGGAGGGATCGCCGGGATGTGCGCCGCGCGCGCGCTCACCGACACCTACGCCCGCGTCACCCTGGTGGAGCGCGACCAGTATCCGAATGGCGTCGGCGATCGTCGCGGCGTGCCGCAGAGCCGGATGTTCCACACCCTGATCGAGCGCGGCCGCCGCGAGGTGGAGAGCCTGTTCCCGGGCTTCCACGCGCGGCTGGACCAAGCCCGCATGCCGCGCATGAGCTACGGCTTCAACGTTGCGCTGATGTCGCCGCGCGGCTGGAGCCCGCCGTCGCGCTCGCCGGTGGTGCGTGGGCTGTTCGTCACCCGCACCCTGCTGGAGACCACGATCCGCGACCACTTACGCGAAACGGCGAATGTCACGATCATCGAGGCCGCGGCGGCGACGCGGCTGCTCGCCGAGACGCAGGAGGGGCGGAAGGTCTGTCGGGGCGCTGAGATCCGCCGCCGCGACACCGGGGAGGTCTTCACCATCGAGGCGGATCTCGTGGTCGACGCCTCGGGCGCGTCCAGTAAATCCGCCGACTGGTTCGCCGATCTGGGGCTCGCTGCGCCGGAGGAAGAGACCCTGGACCCGCTGCTGACCTATGGCGGTCAATGGATGAAGCTGCGCGAAGGCGCACGCTGGCCGACCGGCTGGTGGTGGACGCACGGGGTGTTCATCCAGCGCGTGCCGCCGCACGACCTGAACGGCGCGCACCTGATGCGCCAGGAAGGCGATCTCTGGCTGCTGACGCTGGTCGCCGGCGCCGGCCAGGAGCCGCCGATGGACCCCGACGGCGTGGCCAAGTTCCTCGCCGGCCTCCGCTCGCCGCTGATCAGCGAGATGCTGCCGCTGTTCGAGCCGGTGTCGAAGATGACCGGGTATCGCCTGTCGAAAAACCGTTGGCGACACTACGAGCGCTGGGCCGACAGCCTGGACGGCTTCATCGCCATGGGCGACGCGACCTGCGTGTTCAATCCGAACCAGGGGCAGGGCATGTCGGTGGCGGCGTCGGAGGCGGGTATCCTGCGCCGCTGTTTGGCCCAGACGACCTCACCGCGCGAACTTCCGGCGCTGTTCTTCGCCAAGCAGGCCAAGTTCAAGGCCAATCCCTGGCGCCTGGCGATTAGCAACGACCTGCGTTTCGCCTCCGTGGAGGGCGAGCGCACCGCCGCGGTGGGCGTATTCAACTGGTGGCGGGTCCAGCTCGGCCTGTCGCCCGACCGCGCCGTTCAGCAGCGGCTGGCCGAGGTCGACCTGCTGCTTCGCCCGGTGAAGGACCTGTTCGACCTGCGCATCGCCGCACGGATGGTCTACTCGCGGACCGTGGCCGCGCTGCGCCCGCCGTCCGAACGCGCGCCGAGCTTCGGATCGCATCCGCCCAGCCTGCCGACGATCTTCACCTAGGCGTCGAGAAGAGGGACGCGTCGCGGTCGCCGGACGTATCCGGCGACCGCTTGCGTATCAGTTGTAGGCGCCGCGCTCCTGGCGGCTGAATCGGATGCTGGAGCTCAGGGCGTCGAGGCGCCCGTCGATCCGCATGGCGTCGCGGGCGTTGAGC
>NZ_JAUXZW010000413.1 GCF_030693805.1 Phenylobacterium sp. | reverse complement strand
TCGATCACCATCTTCAGGCGGGTCAGGCTGCGCACCCGAGCGAACAGCATGACGTCGTCGATCGGTTTGGTGAGGAATTCGTCGGCGCCGGCCTCCAGGCCCGCGATGCGATCCGCACGGCCATCCAGCGCGGTGACCAGCACGACGGGCACGTGCCGCGTCTCGGGGTCGTCCTTCAGCCGGCGGCAGACCTGGAACCCGTCCATGCCGGGCATCATCACGTCCAGCAGCACGATGTCGGGCTTCTCCGCGGCGGCGATCGCCAGCGCCGTCGGCCCGTCGTAGGCGACCAGAACCTCGTAGTACTCGGCCGTAAGCTTGGCCTCGAGAAGGCGGACGTTCGCCTCGATATCATCGACAACGAGGATACGCGCTGACATCGGCTAACCCAAAAATCGACGGATGGTGTCCAGGAAATGCGACACCGAAATAGGCTTGGAGAGGTAGGCTTCGCACCCGCCTTCGCGGATCCGTTCCTCGTCGCCCTTCATGGCGAACGCGGTGACGGCGATGACCGGGATAGACGCCAGGTCGTCGTCTTCCTTCAGCCACTTGGTGACTTCCAGTCCTGAGATTTCGGGAAGCTGGATGTCCATGAGGATCAGGTCTGGGCGATGCTCGCGCGCCAGCGCCAACGCCTGGAGCCCCTCGCGAGTCTGCAGCGTCTCGTAGCCCTGAGCTTCAAGCAGATCATGAAAGAGCTTCATGTTCAGCTCGTTATCCTCGACGATGAGGACCTTCTTGGCCATGCTCGTCTCGACGATCTTCGTTTTGCCGGCGCGAATTGACGCCGACACCCACCTTTCCTTCGTTGATCACACGGATATCCTTAAACTTCGTTATCCGCCGCGAAGAGGAGGCCTGCATGTCCGTCGCCGACATCGTCGAGGTGCGCGCCCCCGCCCTTGAATCGCTTGGGATTTCCGGCGACCGACCCCTGCTGATCGTTGACGTCGACGAAGTGCTCGGGCTTTTCATGGACGGCTTCGGCCGCTTCCTGGAGGGCCGCGGCCTGGAAATGCGCATCGAACGATTCGCGCTGTTCCAGAGCATCTTCCGCCCGGGCGAGACGACGCATCTGGAGATCGAGGAGGGGCGTAGGCACTTCGACGACTTCTTCCGCTACGGATCCTCGGACATGACGCCGGCGCCGGGCGGAGCCGACGCGCTGCGTGCGCTGTCGGCGCGGGCCGGCGTGCTGATCCTCACCAATGCGCCGGGGCCGGGTAGGCTCGCCCGCGCCCGCTGGCTGGGGCGCAGCGGCCTGGACTATCCGATGCTGCTCAGTTCGGGACGCAAGGGCCCGCTGGTGGCCGCCCTCGCCCGCCAGGTGGCAGGCCCCGTGGCCTTCATCGACGACCTGATGTCCAACCTGGACTCGGTAGCCGAGGCCGCGCCCCAGGTCGCCCGCTTCCAGATGGTCGCCGATCCACGCCTGCGGCCATTCGCCCCCAGCGCGCCGGAGCGACATGCGCGGCACGATGAATGGCCCGATCTGCACCGCGCGCTCGAAGCGATGATGGACGCCCGGTGAGACGCGCCAGACCAGAACAAATCCGGTAGATTGCGAACCATGATCCGCATCGGGGTGGACTTCGGCGGCACCAAGATCGAGGCCGCGGCGCTGGATGCGCAAGGCGGCGTCGTCGCGCGCGTCCGCGAGCGCACGTCGTCCGACTACGAGCAGTGCGTCATCCGTGTGGTCGATCTGGTGGAGAATCTCGAACGCAAGGTGGGCCAACGCGCCGCCCGCATCGGCGTCGGCGGTCCCGGCTCGATGTCGCCGCAGGACAGCGTCATGCGCAACGCCAACTCGATCCACCTGAACGGCTGCCCCTTCCCGCAGGACCTTGCCCGCGCGCTCGGCCGGCCGGTGCGCTATGCGAACGACGCCAATTGCCTGGCGCTGTCGGAGGCCGCCGACGGCGCGGGCGCCGGCGAGGCGGTGGTCTTCGCCGTGATCATCGGCACCGGCTGCGGCGCGGGCCTGGTGATCGACGGCCGCCTCGTCGAGGGCCGCAACGGCATCGCCGGCGAGTTCGGCCACAACCCCCTGCCCTGGCCCAACGAAGCCGAGGCGTCGCAACCGTGCTGGTGCGGCAAGCGCGGCTGTCTGGAGCTGTTCGCGTCGGGTCCCGGCTTCGCACGCGAGTTTGGTCCAGGCCAGACAGCCGAAGAGGTCGTCGCCGCGGACCGCGCCGCCGGCGGCGCGGCGATCACTCGCTACATCGAGCGGCTGGGCCGGGCGCTCGGCGCTGTGGTCAATCTGCTGGACCCTGACGTCATCGTTCTAGGCGGCGGCATGTCAAATGTGCCGGAACTCTATGAGCGCCTCGCGCCGCAGATCGCCCGCCACACCTTCGCCGACCGCACCTTCACGCCGGTGCGCAAGGCCAGGCACGGCGATTCCTCAGGCGTGCGCGGCGCCGCCTGGCTGTGGCCGGTCGAGGCCGGCGATTGAGCGCGCTCTGCCGCGAGTGCTTCCAAGCCGGCGAGTTCAGCCGGCGCTGTCCCGCCTGCGGCTCGCCCAGGCTTATCGCGCATCCGGACCTCACCAGCCTCGCGATCGCCCACATGGACTGCGACGCCTTCTACGCCTCGGTGGAGAAACGCGACCGGCCGGAACTGCGCGACCGCCCGGTGATCGTCGGGGGCGGCAAGCGCGGCGTGGTCACCACCTGCTGCTACATCGCGCGGATCTGGGGCGTCCGATCGGCCATGCCGATGTTCAAGGCGCTGGCCGCCTGCCCCCAGGCCGTGGTGATCAAGCCGGACTTCACCAAGTACCGCACCGAGAGCCGGCGGATCATGGAGATGGTCCGCGCCCTCACCCCGCTGGTCCAGCCACTGTCGCTGGACGAGGCGTGGATGGACCTGTCGGGCACCGAGCGCCTGCATGGCGCGAGCCCCGCCCTGACGCTGGCCCGCCTGCAGGCCCGCATCGAAGCCGAGGTGGGGATCACCGTCTCCATCGGGCTCGCCGCCAACAAGTTCCTGGCAAAGGTCGCCTCGGACCTC